>DATGXQ010000173.1:0-7067 GCA_035298905.1 Nostocaceae cyanobacterium
TTAAATTCCCAAATCTTCTATATATTGTTTAATGGCTGTTTCTAAGTCTTGGAAAGCGTCTTCTAGATTTGGGTAGCTGCTTTTTCCGTGGTAAACTGTGCCACCTAAATCATAAGCTCTAACAAATGAGTTAATCATTTCGTTTTGGCCGATTTCTATCCAGCCGATTTCTTGTACAAAGCGGCTCAGGTAGGGGTATTTTTCCTTAAAGGTGTTTGTTTTAGACATTTTAGCTAGTGGGCAAGTGTAAATACTGTAATGCCTGACAAAATAAGTTGGGTAAAATTAAAAATACCACCCCAACATATTAGTTGAAATGGCAGAAATTAAAATTAATATAGCAATCCGATCTGAGTTGTGGACTGACTTGTGGAGAGAAGGGAACTCTTAACAGGGAACTCTTAACAGTTAGAGTTCATAAATGATTTAGGATTACTACATAACAATAAATTTATGCTTAAGCTGCTGGCTTTTGCTTGCGCTTGCGGAGTGAAGTGAGACCGAAAGTGCCTAAGCCTAAAATACCAATCAGGGAAGCAGGTTCAGGTACTGTAGTTTGAGGCTTAAAACTTGTCAATTTTAATCTGTCACCCGTACTTCCAGAAGTTATAATTTGAAAGAAGAAAGCTCCAGTAGGTGCATTGGGACTGCTAGCAAAATTTCTGAAAATATTAAAATCTCCTGCCTGACCATTATAAGCTGTTCCGAAGGGCAAAGCAGGTGGGTTCGCAGGTTGTCCAACTAATTCTTGAGTGAAGTCTAATGAGGAATTAGGAGGATATCTAAAAATTATCCTCTGAAAATCAGATAATGTAAAAGTTCCATTTCCTGATCTTGCTCCTGTAATTGTTATAGAAAAATCCTTGACTGATGAAGTTATATCGCTAGAAGGGGGGATAGTAGCAGAGACAAAAGAAGGATCTGAAGGATCAAACTCAATAAATCCAGTTGCTGATGCTCCATTTCCAAAGGATTCGCCTGACCATTTTAAGTCAAATACGGCTGCTTGGGCAGGGTTTATGCTCATGATAGTAGAAGCTACGGTTGCTCCTACTACAGCTATTGATAATTTTTTCAGTGTACTGACGGTAGCCATGTTACTATTATTTATCCAAAAGAACAGGTTTTTGCTTTGTTTTGATGTTACGGATATTAATACGGCTCTATGGTGTGAGTGAAGCCTTTCTCCGCAACTTTACAGAGAATTTACTCTTAGAAAGATTTAATACCTTCGGAGATTAGGACTCAAATACTTAGGGTATAAAGTTTTCATCTATCTCTGGTAGTAAATTTAATTGGTATGTATAGTTAAATTCTTGATGAAGCTGGCATAAATACCCTTTCGACGCAGTAATTTAGGGCTATTTGTCAAGCTTTGAGGTGAAGTTGTCGTCTTTAGGGCATCAAATTTCGTATGTTGGGACGTTTGATAAGCTAATTGTCATTCATTTTTCCAGAAAAATAAGCTTGTAGTCAGGGCTTTAGCCCTGCTTTTGTGCAACTCGAATGCTCATTAGCTTATCTATAAATATTATGTGTTGATTTGAGGATCTACTAGAAGCGGGTATAAATTCTGACAGCAGAGCATAAATTTTCGAGCTTTAGGGTGGAAGTGTCGAGCTTTGAGGTCGAAGTTCTGAGCTTTGAGGTGGAAGTTCCGAGCTTTAGGGTGGAAGTGTCGAGCTTTAGGGTCGAAGTTCCGAGCTTTAGGGTCGAAGTTCCGAGCTTTAGGGTCGAAGTTCCGAGCTTTAGGGTCGAAATGTCGAGCTCTAGGGTCGAAGTTCCGAGCTTTGAGGTGAAGTTTCCGTCTTCTGAACACCAACTTTCCTGTTCAGAGGTAGAAGTTTCCTGTTCAAAACACTAACTTTCCTGTTCCGATGTAGAAATTACGTTAACAGTTTCCCATCTGCTCCTTTCACCTCAACCAAACCAATGGGAAGGTTCACTATGAATCTGTGCCAAATCACATAGGTGATGGCTGATTAAATCTGATTTTTCTTTGAAAATAGCAGAAATACCTTGGTGAATTAAGTTTTGTATGTGTAACTGTTGTTCTAAAGGGTTACGGGGTAATTTATAGTTTAAAACACTATCTTTTTCTGTTTCTGCTACTGCTACTCTCTCTTGAGAAAACCCATGATAAAAGCAGGGAATACGATTCAATACAAAGGAATTCAATTCTTGACGTAAATCAGGAATGGCAAAAGCTTGTTGATATGGTTGATAGGGATAGGTATCCAAAACGCTATCAATTTCACCAATGACTATTTCTTGGGTGAGATTAACTACTGTTTTCATCATTTTTTATTTCCTTTTTATTTCGTTTGGTCTATTGTGCAAGGAAAGAGGTATATTAATGCCGATTTTGTAATCATAAGCAGTTAGGAGTAATTCTTGAATCAGACCTCAAACCCCTAATCTGTCTCGTAATTATGACTCAACACTAGCTACTTTTTTATTAATTTCCAGTAGCTTATTATACTAATATAACCCAACTCCTGTAATTATCAGGCCGTATTTTGGTAAATACCTTGGTAAATATCTTAGTTGTATATCTACAATAGCTATTATTTCAAATTTAAGAGGTTTTAACCAAAAAGTACACAAAACGCAGCAAAACTCCTTGGGGATCAAACGTATCTGTTCCTCAAACCATATTCATGGCAGTTAGGTTTTGCCGTATCTTTAACTTACTGCCGTAATTTACATTACTTATTAAATTGTCTAGTAATTTGTACTGATTTGTGATTTCTACAACTAGCCTTGAGAGAATTAATTTGGTAGCTGCTGGAAATAGTCACAGATGATTGGGAAAAAGCCTAACATTAGATAGAGGCAACAATATTTAAGAAAATCTTAATTTTCTGAGTTGTTGTAACAAATTGTGCAAAAGTAATCACTAATATATTTAGAAGGAAAGCTGTGTGCCAAAGATGACTAGGCAAGGCATCGACCCAAGAACCTGCTTGTAACTTTCTAGGGTGAAATGGCCAAGCCAGCGTCAGAGGCACATTAGCTATATTTCTCACCAGTTGTAAACTAGGTGTCTCTAAGTGTTTTTGTGATTAGTCTAGCAATACTTTTTATCATGAAATGGGGTACTTGTGTGTCAAGCTGTTTGCCATTGTTGCATGATAAGTATGCTAAATTTGCATTAATTTCTCTTTGATCCCCAGTTTAGGCGGTTATCAAGCGGAGAAAATTAATAATCATGATGCTAAATGCTTATAGCGTTTCTCGTGTGGATGCAATAAACTTGAGGGCGGGGCTACCCCGCCCCTACAGGGTTGGCGATAAAATACTGTACGTCAATAATATGAAAAACGCTGTATATTAAGCAGATTTATCTCACAGTAAAGGTGACAAAAATATCTTTCCTCATTTCTACTTCTGCGGGCTTATTGGGGTCATAATCTGAAGATAGGAGGAAACTGGCAAAGGAGGGTAAAGTAGGAGCTTTTGTATTACAGGAAGAATAAAGTAAAGTGTAAAACGGTTCAGATACTGAAGGTTTACCCAATTTTACACCCATAGCTGCCGCTAAAGCTTGAGCGCGGTTTTGTGCATCCTGGGCTGCTGCTTGGTAAACTGAGTTTTGCAAAGCTAGACAATCGTTGACTGAATATTCAACTCCGGCTTTACTGACAGAAATGTTATCTAATTTGGCTGCGGCTTTTTTCGCTGCGGTAATGATTTGATTTACGCTTTGGCTGGTGGGCTTTTCTAGTCTGACAAAGATTTTGGCTTTATTTTCTGTGGTGTCTTCGCTGATTTGCACTCGCACCTGGTCAGGATTAACGCCCTGTTTAATAATACTATCTACCAAGGGTTTAAGACTGTCTGTAGTTAATTTCCCTGTCTGAGATTGTACCAATTTGGCTGGTGTTTTTTGTTGGAATAGTAATCTGGTGGCAGAAACAGACTGTTCATCTGCTGATGGAGGAGATAAGTCTGGTTCATCTTCCTGGCTGGTGTTATCAATTAATAACTCAATATCAGCATTATCTGCTGGGACTTTGACTACACCCTGACCGATAACCATGACTGAGTGGCGATCGCTGGCGGGGGGGTAAAATAATTGAGCATAACTAGCTTGAGGTGCTAATACTTCCAGTCCTAAGCTGAGGGTCATGCCTAAAAGCACTATAGTTGATATCTTTTTCATAGCGTCTACATTATGATCGGAATTTACTATTAATAAAATTTTACATGCCCATAGTCACCAGTAAACCTAAGTATTTGGCTATCAACAAGCAGCAGGAGGCAGGAGGCAGAAGGCAGGAGTGAAAGCCGGTTGCTAGACAGAATTTTGAGTTTCAGTTTGTACCTTATTCACGTACAACCTGCTGTACAGTGTAGATGGAGAGAGAATTTCCGCCCCAAACGCTGAAGGTACTAATTTTATTTTCCCCAGTCCGCAAAATTATAAAATATGCAAAAATAAGAAGTCTGCTCTTGCTTTCTCACTGTCACGCTTTCATCCTTCTCTATCCGAATATTGAGATTTCTATCCTGAGACAAAAGACTACGAATGAACAGTAAAAGCTGATAGTAGAATAGGGTACAGAAAATCTGGACAGTAGGGAGGAAAAAAAATTGGATGAACTAAGGGCAGCATTAGAGTTAGCCACTGAGGAAGAACTCAAAGACTTAACCGCCATTCTCTTTAGCCGGAAATTTAATCCCTTAGATTATGTTCACACACCAGAACCCATTGAAGTGCAAAGCCAAGATCATCATGCTTGGTTAGATGCGATCGAAAGTCGCTTCCGCTTTTTAGCCGCAGATGGGATGACGGTGTTAAAAGGACAAACTAACCGCATCACCTATAGACAAGCTTTAATTCAAGTATGTAAGTATTTAAAAATCCCCTATTCTGCTCACTTGGCTACTGTAGATATAGAAGCAGAGGTGTTCTTACATCTGTTGGGTCATGTCTGGAAAAAGTTGCCACAACACGAAAAGCAAGCATTGACAGCTAAAATACAGCAGCAGTTAGTAAAATCCGATTTCAAAGAACCTCTACCCCTATTATTACAACGTGATCCTCTGGGATTAATTTTTAAAGGTGGTAGTGCCTTAGCAGTGACTTCAATTATTAAACCGTTGATTTTAAAACAAATTGCCCGTCAATTTGCTGTCCATTTGGCTAATTATCAAATCGCTAAACAAGCGGTGGTTACAGGTGCAGGTGTGGCTGGTAGACAGTTGCAGGGTCAAGTAGCGATGCAAATGGCTAAACGGGGTATGACTCTGAATGCGGCGCGTTATGGGGCAATGCGGACAGTGTTTTCGTTTTTAGGGCCAATGATGTGGACTTGGTTTTTGGCAGATTTGGGCTGGAGAGCGATCGCCACTAACTACGGGCGCATTATCCCCACAATTTTTACCCTAGCACAGATTCGTTTGACCCGTAGTGAATGTTGGGAGTTAGCTTGAACGAGGCTTTTTATCACCCCAACCCCAAATTACAATTCCCTTGGCAACTTACTCAATTTGGGCTGTTGGTTTTCTCCATCAGTCCCTTTTTGGGTGCTGTAACTATAGTTTTGGCTACTATCCTCACTTGGCAAAAACAGCACCGCATGATTAGCCGTCATCCCCTTAATTGGGGTTTTGCGGTGTTGGGGATTTTGTTATTAATTACTACTGCTTTTGCTAACAATAAATTAGAGGCTTTTCTCGGCTTATTTAACTTTCTCCCTTACTTTTTTGTGTTTACGGCTATGACGGCTTTGATCTACACACCTAGCCAATTAAAACAAATTGCTTGGCTGTTGGTGTTTGGTTCTGTGCCGATATTAATTATTGGGTTTGGGCAATTATTTCTAGGCTGGAATTTTGAATTTCAGTTTCTATGGCTTGTCTTAGATTGGCATGTAGTCAAGGGAGGAATACCACCGGAAAGGATGGCTTCTCTTTTGATGCACGCTAATACTTTGGCCGCTTATTTAGTGACAGTATTTATATTAGGTTTGGGGTTGTGGCTGGAAAATTACCCCAAACTCAAAACCAAAAATCGTCTGATGATTTTGTTAACGGTAACACTATTAGCCAATTTTATCGCTTTAATTTTAACTAACTCTCGTAACGGATGGGCGATCGCTATTTTTACCTGTGTCGCTTTTGCTGTCTACAAAGGATGGCGGCTACTGGTTGCGGGTTTTTTGAGTATCGTTACCAGCGTCCTATTAGCAGCTTTTGCACCGCTACCCATTGCTGGATTCTTTCGTCGCTTTGTTCCCTACTTCTTTTGGGCGCGATTGAATGATACCATGTATAGCGATCGGCCAGTGGCATTAATGCGAAAAACCCAGTGGGAGTTTGCTTGGTCATTGAGTCAGCAACACCCTTGGACTGGTGCAGGTTTACGCAGTTTTAGCGCACTCTACAAAGCTAAAATGCAAATTGACTTAGGTCATCCCCATAATTTGTTTTTAATGTTATCAGCAGAAACAGGCTTGCCTACCACACTTTTATTTTGTGGTTTACTCATCTGGATTTTAATTTCTGCTGTACAAATTCTCTGGACATCTCAATCTTTAGAATCAAAACATAAATTAATCTTTTTCAGTTATCTTCTAGCCTTTATTGCTTGGATAATCTTTAATACAGTAGATGTTACTATCTTTGACTTAAGATTATGTACAGCCTTTTGGGTCTTTTTAGGGGCTATGTGTGGAGTTATATATCATTGTCAACAACGCCCCCTCAAAGAAAATTATAATTAAATCAGCTAAAACACATCTAATTTTACTTATCCCCGTTTTTTTGACAAATAGAGATATATTAATGCAGGGCTATTTCATTCTCATTCATTCTGCTTCAGAGTTTAGTCTCAGGCTCATAGAACAACTCGGCTCAAGCCGACTATTAATGATGAATTTAGTCCGTTTTAACGGACTTGAGCTATTAGCCCAAAATTGATTTTAGGGCTTCTATGTCAAGAACGAAATAGCCCTGTATATTAATGTAATTAAAGCTTTTATTAAGCTGTTGTAGTTTTAAATTGCATTATTTTCATTTGTGAAGAAAACCCGTAAACCCTCCCCTCTGCCCCTCTGCCC
>DATGXQ010000174.1:0-2235 GCA_035298905.1 Nostocaceae cyanobacterium
TCGGCTGGCTTGGGATAATCAAATAGCACCTGATGACTTACATCTAGCCGCACTGAGGTATAAGAAAGCGCATGGTATTGATATCACAGATGCCCAAATATCAGATCACATAGCCAAGATGAGAAGCTGGGAACAGGAAAAGGCAATCAGCGATCGCCGACAACGAATAGAAGCCGAAATGTTTGAACGTATAAGACTAGGAGAATAAATATGGAACTTAATTTACTTCAAAAAGAAGAACTAATTGAAACCCTAGCTTGTGAGTTCTACTTAATTCAAGGCTATCAAATTCCACCAGACTATCGGATGCAATCATCTACTCACCCCGTTGAAAAATCTTGCGTGGCAATGGCATTGTTCGCTATTCAAAAGCTTCAATCACTTGATTGTGTAGTTGAGGAAGAAACAGACAAACTAACCGATACTCAAAAAGTCATCAATTGGTTCCGTAAGTTATGGAGAAGGGGCGACAAAGACCAAATCAAAGAGAGAGTACAAGATTACATCATCAATGTTTACTATATAGAAGAATCGGAAGCTGATAAATTAGGTCAATGGACTTGGGAAGATTTTAGTAGTTTTGAAAACATAATTCAAAACTATCCTCTACCCGAAATAAATACAAGTCTTGTCGATTGGAAAAGTGTTGGAATTTTCATTCACGATTTATTTGATGTGAGGTTTCATGAAGATGATTACTAAAAACGAATGGCTAAAAGTTTTTGAATTTGGAGCATAAATATGATTGAACTCGGATTATTTCAGAAAGACGTACTCATTGAAAAACTTGCCAAGGAATTTTACCGCATTCAAGGTTTTGTGGTTCGAGAAGACTATCGAATGCAGGATGCCACTCACCCACATGAAAGAGCTTGTGTACAAATGGCGATTACGGCGATTGAGGAAGTCGAGTCTGCCCTGGCTGATTTGGATGATCAGGATGAAGAGGGAGAAATCATCAATTGGCAGCAAATACAGCCTTTACACGAAGGGCAACAATATTACGAATGTAGGTACGGTAACTTTTTAATGCTTTTATTAACTGATAGGGGGAATTTAAGCCGTACAGAAGCTTATTTGTATAACCGAAGAATTTACTTTTTTGAAGAAGAAGTAAGCCCCGAAGAAGCCACCGGAAAGTTACAAGAGTTTCTGTCAACACTGGCTAATCAATTGAAGATTTTAAGCAACATTACATTTGAGGAAGAATCAAAATGAAAGCCATCGTTCAAATAGTAGAGAAAGTAGTTAGTGAAGCCCACATTTATATCCCTGATGGTATGTCAACAGATGCCATCAAACAATACATTACTGACCGATATAACTCAGGGGAACTGACACCAGATTTAAATATTTTCAGAGTTGATTTTGAATCCCTGAGTGCAACCATTGTTAAAACTCAAGACTCTGTAAATACTCAAGAGGAAGCAGCATGACTGTAACACCATTAGTAACACCAGAACACACTAAGAGCGAAATAGTCAGTAAACACCCCCTCAATTTTTATGAATCCCCCTGGTGGTTCACAACCGAATTACTACGCCACGTCAAGTTGTCGGGTGTCATTGGCGAGCCTTGCGTGGGGAGGAGTGCGATCGCATCCCTACTCCAAGTTTGGCCCTATACAAATAGCCTCTGGACTAACGACATAGACCCAAACAAACAGGCGGATTATTACCTAGATGCAACATCAACCGAAGCCTGGGATAACTTTCCCGACTGCGATTGGATCTGTACAAATCCACCCTATGGAGTGTACGCCTCACCTATTATCAAGAATGCGTTTAACAAAGCGCGTGTAGGCGTTGCTGCTTTCTTGCTTACCAGCTTTTTAGAACCCTGTGATGACCGGGCTGAATTTTTAGAGCAACATCCACCGTCATTAGTATTGGTATTGCCCCGGTATTCTTTTAGAAAGGACAAACACGGTACTCGTTGGGCGAATGATAATATCACCATCTCATGCTTTGTGTGGGACAAACGTGTTACTGGACAAAGTATTATTGTTCGTCCTAAGTCAGCCATTGCTGGATTTTACAAGAACCCGGATTGTGCCATAGGGAAAGAGCAAGCTGTGGGAATTGTTAAGGCGATCGCTGCTAAACAAATCAGTACGAATTACATCTAAAAACAAATTCCCCAGACTGTTAGGGCAGTCGGGGAAGGGAAAACGAAATATGTGGTTGTAAGAGTTTACAGATCAATTGTTAGCTACAGAGGCATTGCCGGAGGGTT
>DATGXQ010000175.1:0-8191 GCA_035298905.1 Nostocaceae cyanobacterium
GAAAGATTAACTGGTCGGGCTGGTTCTGGGACAGCAAACGCGCGGGATTTAGTAGCTTTGGCTGATTCGCTTTCTCGTTTACCAGAACTTTCCCAGTTAGTTGCGGATGCAAAATCACCATTTTTAAAAGCATTGCAAAAAGTTCCGCCTATAGTTGAAGAATTAGCCGCAAAAATTCATGCACATATTGTAGAAGCACCACCCATTCATTTAAAAGAAGGCGGTTTAATTCGTCCGGGTGTTAATGCTTTGTTGGATGAAAGAAAAGCCACGGTAGAAGCAGATCATCAATGGATTGCTAATTTAGAAGTTGAGGAAAGAGCAAAAACTGGCATTCCAAATTTAAAGGTGGGTTTTAATGAAACCTTTGGTTATTATATTAGTATTTCTCGAACTAAGTCTGACCAAGTACCCAGTAATTACATTCGCAAGCAAACGTTAAAAAATGAAGAACGTTATATTACTCCAGAATTGAAGGAGAGGGAAGCGCGAATTTTGACAGCGCGAGATGATTTATTTAAGTTAGAATACGAGATTTTTGTAGGGTTGCGGGATGAGGTAGGACAGGAAGCGGAAGTAATTAGAAATATTTCCCGTGCGGTAGCTGCGGCTGATGTATTATGCGGTTTAGCGGAATTAGCAGCACATCAAGGTTATTGTCGTCCTGAGATGATAGAAGGACGGGAAATTAATATTATTGATGGTCGTCATCCGGTAGTTGAACAGTCTTTACCTGCGGGTTTTTTCGTTCCTAATTCTACCCATCTTGGTAGAGAACCGGGAAATAGTGACCAACCAGATTTAGTGATTTTAACGGGTCCCAACGCAAGCGGTAAAAGTTGTTATTTGCGTCAGGTAGGGTTAATACAATTAATGGCGCAAATTGGCAGTTTTGTGCCGGCGAGGTCTGCTAAATTGGGAGTGTGCGATCGCATCTTCACCCGTGTCGGTGCGGTAGATGATCTAGCCACTGGTCAATCTACCTTTATGGTGGAAATGAATGAAACAGCAAATATTTTAAATCATGCTACAGCTAAATCTTTAGTTTTATTAGATGAAATTGGCCGAGGAACAGCAACTTTTGACGGACTTTCTATTGCTTGGGCTGTCGCGGAATATATAGCTACAGAAATTCGCGCTAGAACGATTTTTGCTACTCATTATCATGAATTAAATGAGTTAGCCGGAATGTTATCAAATGTGGCTAATTATCAAGTGACCGTGAAAGAATTACCCGACCAAATCATCTTTTTACATCAAGTCCAACCAGGAGGTGCAGATAAATCCTATGGGATTGAAGTAGGAAGATTAGCCGGTTTACCAAAAGTAGTAATTCAACGGGCTAAACAGGTAATGGGACAAATTGAGAAACACAGTAAAATAGCAATTGGTTTGAAAAATTTAGAATAGTTTTTCCTACCAAAGTGCTACAGCAGATTTCAGATAAATGAGGTACAAATTTTTAGAACAAAGCCTGATGCTAAAAGACTTTCAACCCTGTTCCCTGTTCCCTCTTCCCTGTTCCCTGCTGTAAAAGAAAGTACAGAAATTTCGTGTTTTTTTACACTAAATGATTTTCGAGTAAATTAGCGATCGCATCTGGGGGAATCTTTTTGTACTGCTTCTTACCTAATAAAAGCACACAGTTAGGCGCACTACTACAGCGTTTTTGACAGCCAGTGTGTTCTATCGTCACCTTATCCAACAAACCGCGATCGCATAAAGTTCTTTCTAAGTCTGATAATAACCTTTTACCACCTCGTTTCATACAACCAGACTTTTGACAAACCATAATTTTGGCTTGAGGTTGTTCAAGTGGTTTTTGCAATGGACAAAAACCCACAGGTTGAATTTGAGAAGCTTTAAGTTTAATTGTATTATTACGTCGATTCAACTTGCTAATTACACTAATGCGGACTTGTTCACCAGGTTCTAAAGAGGAAGCCAAATAACAGCGTAATTCTTTAGGAACTTTCACTTTCACATTTCCAGAGGGAATTGCTAAATGTAGATGTTTATATTTCCCTGATTCGTCCGCAACAAACCCTAAAAACTGTCCTTCCAAATTCAATTCCGGTAACTTTCGAGATTTTTCACCCATAGGTTTTAACTCACAATAATAGATAGACAACAACTAAACATTAACCAAAAATTCATGATTAAAATTATTTTATTTTCTAATCTACACAAATAGATTTTGTCTATATTTACTCAAATTCCAGCCTATATTTTGATTATTCAACACACCTTATCTTCTAGTCCACACAGGCGAACTTTGCTTTGGTAGACGCGACTGCTAGTCGTTAGGCATTCAAAAAAATCTTTAACTCCAAGGAAGAAGGAAGAGGGAAAAATATAGTTTTACCTTTTACCTTCTCTCTTATTGTTGCTAGGTAGATTTAAGTGAGACGTTTAGCTTCAACGGTTTGAGGTAAACTGCTTTGATTTGGTGCTTCATTCAACTCTAATTCCCAACCATTTGCTAGAGTTAAAACATGACCACTTTCATTGTCAGCTTGTTTAACCACTTCCTCTTCCAAATCCTTTTTAGGAACATATACACTTAAATGTCCAGCACTATTCATCCGTAGCATTATCTTCATGAGTTTCCTCCGCAGATTCTAGTTCTCTTTTGCGACAACCAACGATGTACCCTTTCTCTAAAAAATGCACAGCATAAATATAGTAACTTTGTAAAAAAGTTCCTATACTAGCCACATAACCAACATCCCCAATTTTGGCTAACACTTCACCAATTTCCCTACCAGCAAAAGTACCGTCGTTTTTGATTAATTTCTTAACTCGGACTTTTTCGCCAATTTCAAAAGCTGGTGGGGAATTTAATTCAATCTCATCGCGTTGCATGGGAATACCTCTGTTCCTTAACTAAATTCAACAGTTCTTCTGTTGTGAGATTACGTTTTTTCAGAGTACATTCCTGACGAATTACATCTAATATAGCTTGGGTTTCTTGAGAATTTAAAAATATCCCATGCTGTTCTAAGATATTAGATACTAAATGTCTACCAGAATGTTTTCCTACTACTAAACGCCGTTCCCAACCCACCTCTTCTGGTGAATAAGGTTCATAGGTTAAGGGGTTTTGTAAAACACCATGAGCATGAATTCCTGACTCATGAGCAAAGGTATTTTCACCTACAACTGCTTTCCATGGTGGAACACTAGCACCAGAAGCATGAGCAACCAATCTTGATAATCCTAATAATTGGCGAGTGTTAATGCCTAAATCGACACCGTAGATGCATTTTATAGCCATGACAACTTCTTCTAAAGCTGCATTTCCGGCTCTTTCACCTAAACCATTGACAGTGGTATTTACTGATAATGCTCCAGCCTTAATTCCTGCTAAAGCATTAGCCGTTGCTAGACCAAAATCATTATGAGTGTGAATCTCTAAAGGAATTGATAAAGCTGATACTAATCGTTTAACTTTAAGGTAGGTATGAAAAGGATCAAGAACCCCGACTGTATCACAAAACCGAAATCTAGATGCTCCCCATTCTTGAGCGTACTGTGCTACATCTAAAAGAAAACTTTCATCTGCTCTTGATGAATCTTCCCCACCAACTGCTACCCATAAACCTTGATCAACTGCAAAGCTAATACAATCTTTAAGTTTTTGTAAACTTATCCGCCATTGTCCATGAAATTTGGCAGCAATTTGAATTCCAGAGACAGGAATAGCAATGTGTACGCGCTGAATACCACAAGCAATAGAAGCTTTAATATCAGAAATTACAGCGCGATTCCAAGCTAATAATTTAGCATGTAAATTTAAGTTAGCTATGGCGTTAATGGCGCGAATTTCTGCTTCTCCCATCGCCGGGATTCCTACCTCTAATTCTGGTACGCCAATGGCATCTAGAAATCTAGCGATCGCTACTTTTTCCTCTAAAGTAAAAGCAACACCCGCAGCCTGTTCGCCATCACGCAATGTAGTATCATTAATGATGATTTGATTCATCTTTAACATCCCTCTAGCGGAAATTTTCTTAATATTTCTTCTCGCTACAATTCTGAGTCTTAGTAGATGCGTAATAATTATTGAATGTGTTAAACTTATTGTTCAAAATTTCACATTCATCAATCATCATTTATGATCCTTTATTATTACTCAATAACCGTCATAATATTTGTATGACAAAGAACCAAAAATTGGTATAATTTACAGAAAATTTTTACTGCACTTTACTACTAGGAATTTGTCAAAGTCCAACTAATTGCCAATAATTCCCAAAAAGCTTAAATGATTGATTTAGGAATTAGGTGAGCAATCATCGCAGTAATTTTCCATTTTCTTCGTCAATTAAAATCTACGGCTCAATCAATTAAGCATGTTCTGCTAACCAATCTAAAATTTTTTCTAGCTGCTCTAAATTTACTAAGCCATACTGCCAAAGCAACATAGGTAGAGGCCCGTGATATAGCTCTTGATGTCGCAAAGCTACCGCAATATCTGACCTAGATAGTTCTAGTTCTTGGTGCAAAAAATGCAATAATTTGTTATCACTATTATGCTGTGACATAATCAGAAGTGAAAAAATATAAAGTGGTAAAAATTAACAAAATGACCCTGTTTTGCTGGCTAATTTCGCTCTATTCTGAAATCAATCCGCAATTAAATTGTCAGATACTTTTTAGATGTAGTTGCGACGTAGCTGAAATTTAGCAAATTAGGAGAAACTTAAGCTTAGTCTAATTTTTGGGAACTGGCAAGCAAATTTGTGAGCGAACAATAACTTTAATTAGTGCAAAATAATATGAGATAAATCAAACATTATTATCATTGTTACAACTCACATTTACTTGCTGATACAACCTATTCAACACTACATTGCCAACAACACTCTAACCATTCAATTAATTGATGACGAGAAGCAAAAAATTGCATCAATATACTGCGGACAAGTATCGCTGTTTGTGGGCTATTCACTTGTACACTTAAACAACCATCAGGTAGACAACTACAAGGAATCATTAACTCTTGTAAACGATGATAAATTTGCCAGCGATCGCCTAAAGGAATCTGCAAAATTTGTTCGCTTGGTGACAACATAATTCAACGATCCTTGGTTAATAATTCAGAAGAGTTCAAAATCCAAAATCCAGAAGTCAGAATAGAGAATTATCTAGCATTTAGGCTTGATGTTAGCAAAATATTTTCATGATTCTAGAACTGAGGTAGAAAAATTATTCTGACTACTGACTCCTGACTCCTGAATGCTTACATAATTCTTTGTTCTGTTGATGAGTAGTAAGAGTTTGAATTTGTGCTTCTAGTTGCTCAATTCTAGAAAGTAAATTCCGTATCACATTTGCTTCTACATCTGGTAACTTGCCATGTTCTAGAGGAGAAATAAGCTCATTTTTTTGACGGGAAATAATTCTACCGGGTATACCCACAACCGTATAATCAGCAGGAACATCGCGTAACACAACTGAACCTGCACCAACACGGACGCGATCGCCAATGACAATATTTCCCAAAACCTTTGCACCCGCACCCACTACCACATGATTTCCCACAGTGGGATGACGTTTACCGCTTTCTTTCCCAGTACCCCCTAAAGTCACACCCTGATAAATTAAAGCATAGTCACCAACGATCGCGGTTTCACCAATTACTACACCCATGCCATGATCAATAAATACACCCTTACCAATTTTTGCACCAGGGTGAATTTCAATTCCTGTGAAAAATCTGGCTAAATGGGAAATTAACCGGGGAATAAAAACCACCCCCCGACAGTGTAAAAAATGAGCGAGACGATATAAACAAATAGCATGAAATCCAGGGTAGCAAAATATTACCTCTAGCCAATTCTTAGCTGCTGGATCACGCTCAAAAATAATGCGAAAATCGCTCAATAATGGCTCAAAAAAAAGCCCAAAATTTGCCAGGTAAGAATCCTGAGTTTTGTCAAAAGACTGTTGCATTGGTGCTATCTGGTGAAAAGAGCCATGTGCTTTTCCTGCTTATACCAGATAACTCATCAGCAGACAGAACAACAGATGCCGATTGAATTTATTGAATTAATTAAAGCTGCACTCAATCACCCCAACCCCACATTAATATATCTTTACATCTTTCTTGGGGGTAGGGGTTCTAGTGTTTTAAGGATGGGGTTCTAGTATTTTTGGGTAGGGGGGTTCAGCATTTTTGTACTCAGCAGTAATATCTTAACCAATAAGAGTTTGCAGCGACTTTGGCTAGATATTTGGAATGAGTTAAACCTGTACTCATTTACCTAAAAATAGCTGCTTTTGAATTGGAAACTGGGAATTTTGCATTGCTTCTGTATCTCCAGCTACGATTACTATTTTATAATTCGGCCAGTCAAAAAACCAATTTCTTCATTTTCTCTTAGTCTTCTTTGCTGTATATGTAAATACAAAATTCAAACAGCGCAAATCAGATTTATAAATTATCCGAATTATAGGGTTTTATAAATTGGCAATTACACACCTGATTGGATGATTTAAAACACTACTCCCAAAATACAACAAATGTAATAAATTTTACTGTGAAAATTTTAAATTAGGGACAGTTAGTAATAGGTTATGATTTTAGGGTAAAAATTAGTAACAAAATATGTAAATTAGTGAGATTATTGTAATACTTAAGGTACAACATTTCTCTGTCAAATGAGGTACATTAAAAAGCCTGTAAAGCTTGCGAATCAATGGTTGAAGTATACTTCATTTGAACAGAAATGGCTATAAAGTATTTTCTGCATGTAGCTAACAAGGCATATAAAATAATTTATCCTTGAATATCCGAAATGAGGGATTGAAATCAATCCTGAGTATGTAAAATTAGCCCATAAACGGCTATAAAAAATTGAATTTACTCAAAAAGATAATTTACAGCGTTTCTTTATTGGATGATGTACAGCGATCAAGCTTGTAAAGCTTATAAATCAAGGGTTTAAGTGTACCTTACTTGAAAGAAAAGTGCTATATCTTTACTCTGGTTGCGTTCTCAGCGTATCATGCAGCAGGGTTAAATAGTAAATTTTTTATTTTTAATCGCGGTAATGATAGTATAAAATATATGAGAGATAATATAATTAGTTATGAGACAAAATGATAAACCTTTAATTTGGCTGTATGGAGAAATAAAAACACCACCTTTTAGTGAAGCAGCAAGAGTTGAAGCGGGTGTACTACTAAGACGCTTGCAAGAAGGCGACAATTTAGGAATGCCTCATTCTAGACCAATGCCAAATATTGGGAAGCGTTGTCATGAATTGCGTGTGAGAGATATAGATAAGAATTGGCGAATTATATATCGCATTGATGATGATGTAATATTAATTGTTGAAATCTTTAATAAAACAACTGGAGAAACACCTGATCAGATAATTGAAATTTCTAAAAAACGCTTGAGCCGATATGATAAAGATTTAGAGGAGTAAATTTTATGGATGAAGAAAAGAGAAAACGCCTAGAAGCTAAAGGTTGGAAAGTAGGAACAGTTGCAGAATTTCTAGATTTAACACCAGAAGAATCTGCTTTAGTAGAAATTAAGTTAGCATTAAGACGCAATTTGAAAGAACGCCAACAGAAATTAACAACTCAGTCAGAATTAGCTAATTCTGTTAATGCTAAAAATGAAGATGATTCTATTTCTATTGATTTGTTAATACGTGCAATACTGGCTACAGGTGCAACCCCCCAAGATATTGGACAAGTAATTGCTAGTATCAAAGAATAGGTAGTTATTGATCTCGTTCCTAGTTTCCGACTGGGAATGCAATCATTGAGAATCTGCCTCAAATCAAATTATGAATAGTATTTCTCGTTGGAAAACAATAAATTATCAGGACACGGCGTAATAAATACTTCGGTTTGACAACAATATTTTTGATGCTGTGTCCCTAATTTCAATTTCAATTCTACCCATCTGCAAACTGCTATAAAGGAGGTAGAGCCTTTAGGTGAGCATTTTCAATCAGAGACTGGGAACGAGAAAATACCTAACCCCTTATACCTCTTATGACCTTGTTAAGAACATTTTTTTAATGCTACCGTCTACAAGTTGACGCAGTGTTGAGAAAGAGTATCAAATTATGAAACGCAGACAAAACTTGGCTTGTCCCCAGACTTCGGTTATCAGTCTCAGTCTTATTGCTACCCTTATCACTCCTTACTCCGTACTGGCTACCCC
>DATGXQ010000176.1:0-6470 GCA_035298905.1 Nostocaceae cyanobacterium
GCTATCTGTTTTTAGACTCCCTAGTTTATATTACACTTTGCTTAAACTTATTGACTTCATGAATCATTTTCATGCTTATGTCCCTTCTGGATAATCTCTACTTTTTCTTCTTTCTTATTCCCCCAGTCTGACATAAGAGGGATATTTTAACCGGGGAATTGAGCCTCCCCGTTGTTGGCAGAGAATTTGATACTCTTCCCAAGTTGCTGGTATTCGCATCACCGCACCTGGTGAAATTAGAGCAAATATATCAGATTGATATTTGATGGTTTTATTTTAATCTGTGTCTAGGAATGAGAAAAAATCGATATTAACAATTCGATACAAAAAAGACACAGCGTGGCTGTGTCTATGCGAAAAGACTCAATATTTTTTTCATATTAAAAAGAGTAAAAGTGTCTTGTCAATTTTCGTAAGATGAGGTGTCACCAAATGTTAAAAAAAGTAAACGCACCTTGTCAATAAATCCAAAGTGCGTTAAAGATATTGTTTTTATTAGGAAAGGGAAAAGATGAAAATTATTTCTTTCTTCTCCATTTCTAACTTTCGCTATTAAATATCCTGTTCGCTTAATTCACGAGTAATATGGTCGAAAGGTTCATCAACAAAGCTAGTATCAGCAATGCCAGCTGCTTTTACTTGCTCTTTGACAATATCTTTCATGATCTGTACACCGCGTACTGTGGGGCCAATGGGTACACCTAAAGAGTTGTAAGTTTCCCGCAGACCTTGTAATACGCGCTCATCCAATACGTTGGTGTTGCCAGCAACTAGGGCGTAAGTAGCGTAACGCAGGTAATAATCCATATCCCGCAAACAAGCGGCATAACGGCGGGTTGTGTATGCATTGCCACCGGGACGGATTAATTCTGGTAGTTCTTCAAATAGTGTAGAACCTGCCTGTTTAACGATCGCTGCGGCATTAGAATTAATAGCAGCTGCGGCTTGCACTCTAGCTGTACCGCTTTCAAAGTAAGACTTGAGGCTATCAATGGCATTGCGATCGAAGTACCGCCCGGCTACATCATAATTCTTAATCAAAGTTGTGACTGCATCACGCATTCTTTTTTCTCCCAATCATTGCTATCTATGATTTGATATTAATTTGGCTGCTTTCATGCACCAGTAAGTTTTTGTGCCATTTACAATAGATTCGGCACAAAACCGATCCATCCGCTACTTAAGGATTCTATGCCAAAGTTGACCCCTATGAGATGAACTTTCTAGTTTTGTGCAGATTGGGAAATAAAGGTTAATATAACCTGTAATCCAGGTAATCTGTAACCAAGGCTACAAAACCCTCTAATGTGCAGTATTTACAATCTTTTAGGTGTGTCTTAACTTGGTTCAAATCTGTAGGGTTCGGATGCTTTGGAAAATCCTGGTTTAAACTTAGGCAATTGGCTACAGAAGGAGTAACAATGACAACCCCACAAGAAGTCTTGAAGCTAATTCGAGACAACAACATCCAGATGATTGACCTGAAATTCATCGATACACCAGGAACCTGGCAGCACCTGACGGTGTACTATAACCAAATCGATGAAAGTTCTTTCTCTGATGGTGTACCCTTCGACGGTTCCAGCATTCGGGGTTGGAAAGGTATCGAAGAATCAGACATGACAATGGTGTTAGATCCTAACACTGCTTGGATCGACCCCTTCATGCAGGAGCCAACATTAAGTATAATTTGTAGCATTAAAGAGCCACGTACAGGTGAATGGTATAACCGTTGTCCACGTGTAATTGCTCAAAAAGCAGTAGATTACCTAGTTTCCACAGGTCTTGGTGATACCGCTTTCTTTGGCCCAGAAGCAGAATTCTTTATTTTTGATGATGTCCGCTTCGACCAAACTGCCAATACTGGTTACTACTACGTAGATTCTGTTGAAGGTCGTTGGAACTCTGGTAGAGATGAAAAACCCAACTTGGGTTACAAACCCCGGTTCAAAGAAGGTTACTTTCCAGTAGCACCAACAGATACCTTCCAAGATATCCGCACAGAAATGCTGCTGACCATGGCAAAATGTGGTGTACCCATTGAAAAGCAACACCATGAAGTAGCTACTGGTGGTCAGTGCGAATTAGGTTTCCGCTTTGGTAAGTTAATCGAAGCTGCTGACTGGTTGATGACCTACAAATATGTCATCAAGAACGTGGCTAAGAAATATGGTAAAACCGTTACCTTTATGCCCAAACCACTGTTTGGTGATAACGGTTCTGGTATGCACACTCACCAGTCTATTTGGAAAGATGGTAAGCCTCTGTTTGCAGGGGATAAATACGCTGGTTTGAGTGAAATGGCATTGTATTACATCGGTGGTATTCTCAAACACGCTCCTGCACTGTTAGCTATTACTAACCCCACCACTAACTCTTACAAACGTCTTGTCCCTGGTTATGAAGCACCAGTGAACCTGGCATACTCCCAAGGCAACCGTTCTGCTTCTGTACGTATTCCTCTCACTGGAACTAACCCCAAAGCCAAGCGGTTAGAGTTCCGTTGTCCTGATGCTACTTCTAACCCTTACTTGGCATTTGCGGCAATGCTGTGCGCTGGTATTGATGGGATTAAGAACAAGATTCACCCTGGTGAACCTCTAGATAGAAATATCTATGAACTGTCTCCAGAAGAGTTGGCTAAGGTTCCCTCTACTCCAGGTTCTTTAGAATTAGCTTTAGAAGCTCTGGAAAATGACCACGCTTTCTTAACTGAAACTGGCGTGTTCACAGAAGACTTTATCCAAAACTGGATTGATTACAAACTGGCTAACGAAGTTAAGCCCATGCAGCTACGTCCCCATCCTTATGAGTTTTACCTCTATTACGATTGCTAATAGCCAAAATTAGTACATTAGTTTGCCACCCTAATGGGTGGCTTTTTTGTCTTCTTTCTTAGCTCATAGCAGCTTGACTGCTGCCATAAATGACTCTGGTGGCTTGGTCGACTTTGCCTTGAATGGGGTTCCAGTAGTGAGCAACTTCTTCAGGCAGACCTAATTCTTGAGCAGCCCGCATCAGCATTGATTGTTGACGATTCTTAACTTGCTGATGTTGACGCACCATTAATGCACGAGATTTTTCTTGAATAGACATAGCTTTAATCCTCTGCTTTAACTTTAGTGATAGAAAGTTTATTATCCTCTCATTTATTAGAATAACAGAAATTCTGTAGCTTATGTTACGGATTAAGTTTTTTTAATAAAATTTAATAATTGAGGGATGACAAAACGCCCGCCCAATTGGCAAACACGCGCACCATAACGATCGCCCTGATCTGTTGGGGATAGGACGCACTAAACAATGACTGGCTGTATTCAGCAAGCTTCAACTGTACCTTTAGTACAGTGCAACCATTCTTTGAGGATAGCGATCGCCTTTTAGAAAACCTAATTACAGAAAACTATATTTGTATAGATGCAAACACACTTAAGTTAAAGATTTGCCGATAGTCTGAGTAATATGAATTATTTTTAACGAAAACTTAGTATACTTAAGAAAACTGAGCAAATTATTGTTATGTTTGATACTCTAGCAAAGTTAAGCTACAAAACCCTACAACAAGGAAAACAGTTCTTTGGTCTTGCACACAAAGGTTTAAGCACGGAGTTTAGAAACACATTCTATCCTTCTCTAGCGTATTTAAATCAAACCTATACTCAAGAGCTTGTGTGGACCTTACAAGCAAGATTGGAGCAACTTTTAGAAACAGATTGGCAAGATGCTCAAAAGGGTGTATATCCCGCCAGTTTATTGTTTGATAACTCTTGGGAAGAATTTTTCCTTTACTATCCCCAAATTTGGCTAGATCTGCCGAAAATGTGCCAGCAAATTCAACAAAAGCAGTATCAGAATTTTGGGACAGAAATAGATATTGAGGGCTATCCCAGCTACTATATCCAGAATTTCCATCACCAAACTAACGGGTATTTAAGTGACTTATCAGCTAACTTATATGACCTACAAGTAGAAATTCTGTTTGGTGGTACAGCTGACACCATGCGGCGACGCATTCTTGCTCCGTTAAAACATAAATTAGAAATATTTAATTATTTACCGAAAAAGCAAATTCGGGTTTTAGATGTAGCTTGTGGAACAGGGCGGACTCTAAAATTAATCAGATCCGCCTTACCTCAAGCATCACTATTTGGTGTAGATTTATCACCGACTTATTTACGCAAAGCCAATGAATTACTATCAAAAACTCCTGGAGAATTGCCACAACTACTACAGGCAAATGCTGAAGAATTACCTTATGTAGATAATTACTTTCATGCTGTAACTTCTGTGTTTCTTTTCCATGAATTACCAGCATCGGCACGCCAAACAGTGATTGAGCAATGCTTCCGAGCGACAAAACCGGGAGGAGTATTCATTATCTGTGACTCGATTCAGATGAGTGATTCACCTGAACTAGAAGCTGCCATGAAAAACTTTCCCATCATTTTTCATGAACCCTACTATAAACATTACATTACTGATAATTTGGTAGAACGTTTAGAGAAAGCAGGATTTGAGCAAATAGAAACACAAGTTCATTTTATGAGCAAGTATTTTATTGCTCACAAGCCAGTATAAACTAACGCAATAATACCCCTGTTGTTCAGATTCATTAGCAATTCACTACAACAATTGGTAAAGATTTATAGCCTGTGATTCCCCTGTTTTATTTCACCCTTTGTTGTGCGGTGAATGGACTATTTGGTTGGTACGTGTATTAGCAAATCAGGCACTAATACACGCCGACTTTTATGCAATTACCGGATGCTTTTCGGGAATAGTCAATAATGGCTAAATTGTGTAGTGCTTTAACTGTGTACATCTCTGCCAGAGAAAATCCTGAATAATGGATGAGTTATGTAGTGCTTTAGCTGTCTATATCTCTGTCAGAGCAATGGAAATACTGAACAATGGATGAGTTATGTAGTGCTATAACTGTCTTTGTCCCTGTGGAAGAAGTAGTATTAAGGATGTTAAACACCCTGTTTTCCGGTAATTAGATTTACTTTTTGACAACTAGTCCTCCTACCAGAAGTTTTGTCCTGAAATTGTTAAACAGCAGAGTGGATATTTCCGAAATATTCCATTAATTCTCTGCGTCCACTACCCCGATGAGGAGTAGGATTTTCTGGTTTATTTGGTTTAGGTTTAGTAGTGCTAGCAGTGAGCAGTTGGGAACCAGAACCAACAACCAAAAAATGGGATAAATTAGCGAGGATGGCTTCGTAATTAACAGCTAAGGAGCCGAATACCAAACTCGATACTAAAAGTGAAATGGCAGTACGCATAGTAGATGTCTATTTTAGAACTCTCCAATTCACTGATACTGAGCTTATATATGGGCATCCGGACAATTTATTAAAAAGTATTGTATTTGACTGAACAAAAATCAATTTGATACTTTGTCGAAATTTTCGACAATGAACCAATTACCGGATAAATTTAAGCTACCCCAAACTTGAATAATTGCTAGATCAGGAAGAGTTTTTAGCTGTTGATCAATATGGGAATTTCCAGTTACAAGTTGCCAGGTTTGACCCGCTAATTCCGTAGGTTTAGTAATAGTAAATTGATAGTTTTGTTGGTCTACATGAGAGAAAATACCTGTAAAAAAATCACCATTCCAGTTTTTACTCTCTTCCACCAAGAAACAAGGACAATTACCATTATCAGGATAAGCTTGTGGATTTTCTAAGTAATAGAATTGCCATTTGAGCCATTCTGGATGATTAACTGGTAAATTAAATAAGGGAACAATAGCCACAGGCGATCGCTCGCTTTGCAATAAAGCCGCTTGCAACACCCGCACGGCCAAATCCCTGGGCTGACAGTTGAATTCTACACACAAAGCCGCAGCCATTCCGGCAGCTTGACCAATACCCATCACTACAGGTTGCAGTCTAGTAGCCCCATTAGCAATATGAGACACAGAAATATTTTTCTCACAGACCAGCAAGCCATCTGTAGTAGCTGGAATCAAACAACGGAAAGGAATTGTCAAGGGAGTACCAGTCCAACGTCCCCCCCAGCGAATAGATTTAGGTTGGAGCGAAAACTTAAACCCTGGATAA
This sequence comes from Nostocaceae cyanobacterium, assembly GCA_035298905.1. Classification (GTDB taxonomy): domain Bacteria; phylum Cyanobacteriota; class Cyanobacteriia; order Cyanobacteriales; family Nostocaceae; genus DATGXB01. Next base: position 6,072 of record DATGXQ010000176.1, read on the forward strand.
TGATGGTCATTGGCATAGTTGCCAACGGCGATCGTATCAGTAAAAATAGATGCAGTAGAACCACCTGTTACGGGTAGAATATCCTGTTCACGTACAGTAGTTAATCCTACCAAACGGCGACTTTCCCGGTAATAAGGATGCAGCGCAAAGGCTGATGCAGCATGAGGAAAAACACCTTCTGCCAAGCCATAGCGTCGTCCCAGCTGAGTTTGGATGAAATGGGCAAAGTTTTGACTGTGCCAAAAACATTCTTGAACAAACTCACCTTTTGCTAACTCCGACTCTACCAAACGCTCAACTCCCTGGCCGTAGTCGTTGCCACAAATAGGCCAGTTAATCATAAACCTTCCCCCAGGCAAACGACCATAATTTAAAAAATTCTTTGCTCCATAGTCATCC
>DATGXQ010000177.1:0-1961 GCA_035298905.1 Nostocaceae cyanobacterium
GGGTGGAAATAGACACCCAACCATTATTTGTTACATCAGATTGAATTGTCACATTGCGGCTATTTTGTATAGTTCCTATAACCCTACTGTTAATCGAAGGTTGTTCCCGAACACGAAGACCACCTCTAGCTATGACTTGGCGACAGCTAGCAGGGACTTGTGCTAATAAATAACCACTTTTTCCTGAAGCAGAAGATTTAAAATCTTGAATTTGGTTTATCTCATTAGCGAAACTAGGAGTTGCAAAAACTGTTGCTGCTATCAAAAGCGAAGTTGGCATAGATAATTTCTGCCAGCGATAACTATGATTAGATTTCATGATTCACATCCTTGCAATATTGCAAATTAGTATCTACAGCAGTTTGCAACTTAGTGAAGTAATAAATTAGATGGAGTGGCAAAGATTAATATAGTTCTAACGCTATAGGTGTAGCTTTGTCATTCCAGTAGCGTTGCGTAGCAAAGGCTATTCTAACTTCTAATTCTTGTAGGCGTGACCTTTCACTGCTTATTCTGCTGTATATATTTGCATCTAACTATATAAAAACTTATTTTTCAGAAAAGAGCATCTATTTTAAGAAATAGGAGATTCTACTCCAAATGTTATAAATTTCTAAATTTAATAATGATCTACAGCGTCAGTAACTATCAAGCTATTCAATTACAAATTTAATTATTGTAGTCAAAACTGATTATTGATGACTATTTTCCTGCCAGTTATTAAGTACATCCTTGACTAAAGCTTCTTTTATCCAAGTTTGCAAGACAATTACTAAAGGTACAGCCAGGAATACGCCTAAAAAACCAAAAAAACTTCCAAAAAATACCACTGCTACTAAAGTAACTGCTGGTAACACAGATGCTTGACTTTTCATTACTAAAGGCACTATAACTAAACTTTCAATTTGCTGGATGCCAAAGTACAAAGCTATAACAGCAGCAATTTTCCAAGGTGCTTCATTTAATGCTAGCAGTGCAGGAGGAATTACGCTCAACGTCGGGCCGACATTTGGGATAAATTCTAGTAACCCTGCCAAAATAGCATTAACTAATGGCAATGGTATTCCTAAAATCAACAGTCCAAAATAGCTCAATGTTGCAATAAACAGCATAGTCAACAGTGTACCTTTTATCCAGCCAGTCAAGGAAGTTGTACATTTATTGAGAATGTCATTAACGCGCTGACGATAAAAGGCTGGGAATAGCATAATAAACCCCCGTCGATAGGGTGAGGGATTGGCTAATAACATGATGGTGAGCGCGACAAAGAGCAGTAAACCTAAAATAATGGAAAGTGAGCTACTGACTAAGCTAAAAAAGTTGTTAATTAACCTATCTAACCAATTTTGTAAACCTTGAGTTAGATATCTCAGTCCCTGAATATTTTCTATTAGTTGGTTAGGAATTACATTTTGTAACCAATTGTTCCACGATCGCAACCGTTCTAGCGCCATAGGCATAATATTACCAAATTGTTGCAATTGCTCAACAAGACGCGGTACAATTAATGCAAAGAAACCAACCAAAACAGCCAATAGAAGAATAATTGATATAGCAACTGCCAGCCCTCGCTTAATACGAAATCTTTGAAAAAATATAACTAGTTGATTGAGGACTGTGGCTAAGACTACAGCAGCAAATATCACTAAGACTACTTGCCGAATTTGCCACAAAATGTAAAGAGATACAACAAAGACAAAAAATCCAATTAGTTGTCCAAATTTCATAATTTATATCCATTTTTTGCTATTTAATGGGCAAACGCAAGACTAAATACTAATCAGCCTGCAATTCATCAATTTCTAATAAGCTGACAATTACTCCAGCAATGGGTATGGACAGAAAAACTCCTAATAACCCAGCTATTTTTGTACCAACTAAAAGAGCAAAAAATACTACTATAGGATTTAGATGAACTGTACTTTGCATGACACGCGGAGCCAGCACATTATCTTGAAGCT
>DATGXQ010000178.1:0-6553 GCA_035298905.1 Nostocaceae cyanobacterium
GCGGGGACGCACAGAAAAGAGACACGGGGACGCGGGGACGCGGGGACGCGGGGAAAGAAAAAGACTCTTATTTCTCCCCTCTCCTTGCGGAGACGCTACGCGAACGACCTGTCCTCCCCTCTCCCCTCATTTCTACCTACAACAATCCCAGAATGTGCAACAAGCCTTGACCAGTAATTAATTCAATAATCAAGGCGATGAAACCTAACATAGCAATGCGTCCATTCCAGACTTCAGCACTGGTAGTTATACCCCATTCCCAACGTTCCGGCGGGTACATCTTCACCTGCTTTTTCATCTGGGTGACTTGGGACAGCTTGAGGTCAGGCTGTTTAAGTGCATCAATCACTAACTCTGCTAAAGCCTGAATAAATACCGGATGGGTATTGAGTGCAGGGACGCGGCGGAAGTTATGTATACCTGCTTCTTCTGCTATTTCTCGGTACTCGATGTCAATTTCTTGTAGGGTTTCAATATGTTCTGAGACAAAACTAATAGGTACAACTACCAAATCTTTTACGCCTTTTGTACCTAGTTCTTGGAGTGCATCTTCAGTATATGGACGTAACCATTCTACGGGGCCAACACGGCTTTGATATGCTAAGGTGTAGGAATTGGGGCGATCGAGGGTTTGCATGATTAAGTAGGTGCATTCCTCTATTTCTTGTTGGTAAGGGTCGCCAGCTTCTTCTACATAGCTTTTAGGTACACCGTGGGCGCTAAAGAAAATATGCGCCTGATCAGGATTTGGCAGTTGTTCCAACTCTTGTTTGATCAATTCCGCCATAGCTTGGAGATAACCTGGTTGTTTATACCAAGAGGGGATGACGGTATATTGCAGATTTTGGAGTTTAGGATCTGCTTGCCAAAGTTTTTCTAACAGCCGGAAGCTAGAACCACTGGTACTAATAGAGAATTGGGGGTAGAGAGGGAGAATTACCAACTTATCAATTTTATCTTGGGTAAGTTGGGCGATCGCTTCCTCTGTGTAAGGATGCCAATAACGCATTCCTACGTAGATATTAGCCTCATGCCCCACAGCCTTTAATTGTTCTCGCAGTGCTTCCCCTTGCGCTTCTGTGATCCGCCGTAGTGGAGAACCACCGCCGATTTGTTTGTAGTTTTCCTGAGAAGTTCCAGTTCTGCGGGAAGCAATCAACCAAGCTAGGGGTTTTTGCAACCAGCGAAAAGGTAGGCGAATAATCTCCGGATCAGAAAACAAGTTATACAGAAATGGCCCTACGTCTTCTAACTTATCCGGGCCACCAAGATTGAGTAATAAAACGCCTACACGACCCATAGCAGTTACTTTCCCCCAATCCTTACAGCTTTTTTACTAATGTTAACAATATATCTTTATTAAATATAAAGCTTAACACTAAGGAAAAATCAAATGGCAACAATTTTAAGAGATTGGAGTTACCGTTTTCAATGGTTATACGACGGAATCTCGCGTTTAGCCGCTTTGAGTGTCGGAGGAGAGGCCAAATTTCGACAACTTGCTTTGCAAGGCTTAACACTAAACTCAGATACCCAGATTTTAGATTTATGTTGTGGCAGTGGTCAAGCAACGCACTTTTTGGCACAATCTTCACAAAACGTTACAGGTTTGGATGCTTCCCCCCTATCTCTAGAACGTGCCAGGCGTAATGTTCCCAATGCTACCTATGTCCAAGCTTTTGCGGAAGATATGCCTTTTGCTGAACACCATTTTGATGTAGTGCATACAAGCGCAGCTTTACATGAAATGCAGCCAGAACAACTGCGAAAAATTATTCAAGAAGTTTATCGGGTGTTAAAGCCGGGGGGAGTATTTACGATTGTTGATTTTCACCCGCCAACCAATCCTTTATTTTGGCCTGGTTTAGCAGTGTTTTTCTGGTTATTTGAAACAGAAACCGCTTGGTATTTAATCAAAACTGATTTACCAGGTTTGTTAAGAGAAATGGGTTTTCAAGTCGGTGAACCAGTTTTATATGCGGGAGGGAGTTTACAAGTGATCCAAGCTAGAAAGTAAGTTTTTAAACGTAGAGGGGCGCGGAGGTTTTCGAGGGGGGGAAATTTGTATAATGAGAATTGGTGAGTGCATAGGCTAAGGTGAGTAAGATGACACAGGAATTAGTAGATTTAAGAAAGAGCATTCTAGAAGGAAGATATACAGATGCTTTGGAAATTGTCGATGAGTTGGAGGGGATGAGTAAACAAGCGATTCTCAGAAATATTCAATCTTACTTAAGAGTTTTATTGATTCATTTGATGAAAAATCAAGTTGAGCAAAGATTAACGAGTTCTTGGGCTACTTCTATTCGTAATTCTCTCAGGGAAATTAAAAAGCTGAATATGAAAGATAATAAAACTTCCTATTATGTCAATATGGAAGAATGGGAAAGTTTAATTGAGGAGGAAGTAATAGAGGATGCTATAGCTGATGCTAGTGAAGAAGTTTTAAATGGTGTATATAGTCAGTTTCAACTAGCAGAAATAATCAATAAAAGTCAGATTATAGAAACTGCTTTAAGGTTTTTGCATCTCATTTATTCACATTCTACTAAAAGTTTACCTACTGCTACAGCAGAAATGTTAATGCAATTACCCGGTGGAGAAGATTGGATCAATAGGAAAAATTAAAATTACCTTGTTTGGTAATACAGAAAAGTCTGAATTTAAAACCTGTAAATGAGGTAAGCAGTATGACTCAGGAATTAATAGATTTAAGAAAGAGCATTCTGGAGGGAAGATATACAGATGCTTTAGAAATTGTTGATGAGTTAGAGGAGATGAGTAAGCAAGCGATTCTCAGAAATATTCAATCTTACTTAAGAGTTTTATTGATTCATTTAATCAAAAATAAAATAGAACAAAGGTTAACCAGTTCTTGGGCTATTTCTATTCGTAATTCTCTCAGGGAAATTAAAAAGCTGAATGTGAAAGATAATAAGACTTCCTACTATGTAAATACTGATGAATGGGAAAACTTAATTGAGGAGGAAGTGATAGAAGATGCGATAGTAGAAGCTAGTGTGGAAGTGTTAAATGGAAAATACACCCGTTCTCAATTATCAGAGATTCTAGATAAACAGCAAGTCATAGCCACAGCAGTTAGATTTCTGAATTTAACTTATACTTATTCTGCAAAACAATTACCAGCAATTATGGATAGTTATCTGAGTCAGTTACCAGGTGGAGAAAATTTGAGTAAGGGGTAGAAATTTATTAGCATTAGTTAGGGCTTGCTGAATAAGTTATTGGTGAGGGCAGGGAACAGGGAACAGGGAACAGGGAACAGTTTCAAATATTTGTTAAGCGTAAATTTCCCTATCCGTCAGACCAAAATGCAGGATTTTTAAACCCCTCCTAGCAAAAACCTTACACTTTTTGAGCCTCAAAAACTCTGTAATCCTTATCTATGCTTGTTTCCACGTTTTTTCAGCTTTCCCTAGTTATTGTGGTGTTTGCCAAACTGTATCTAATAATTTTCAGGAAATTACGTCAATTTTAACACATCAATTTGGTTTAAGCAATGGGTAATTTTGATAACCAGTCTTGGGTAGCGGCTGGGGTTCGCAACTCTACAAATTTTAAATTTGGATAAGTACTAGGATGGTTAAATATCTGAGAATATTCTTTAAGTCTTTGATGATACGTTTGCAAAACATATAAAATCATTGAATTTTTACTAAAAGCAATTTGCCAAGTTTCATAATTACCATTACAAACTGCTTTTTTCTTAATTACTCTTTGAAATGTCCGCCGAGTTATTCGCCATAAAACTAAGGGAAAGGAGTAATTTAGCCAAATTAAAGTATCGGCTTGACTCCAAATAATATCACGAGCTAGGGCATAATTACCATCTACTACCCAAGCATTATTTGTTAGTTTTTGACTGAGTTGTTGGCGAAAAATATCTTTTGGTGTTTCTGTCCAATTTGGTTGCCAGTAAAGATAATCTAATTCAATATGGGGAATAGCCAGACGTTGAGAAATTTCACGAGCGAGAGTAGTTTTACCTGAACCACTTGTGCCAATAATAGCGATGCGCTGCATATTTGGTATTGGGTATTGAGTATTAGGTATTGGGGATGGGGAAAGAGACACGGTGAAGCAGGGAGGAGTAACAAACAGACTTTTCTTTCTCCCCTCTCCCCTCTCCGCGTCTCCCCTCTGTTTCCTATGTTGTGTATTCGGCGTTAATTTTTACGTAGTCGTAGCTGAGGTCACAACCCCAAGCTTTACCCGTACCATGACCGTTACCAACGCTAACAGAAATAATCACGGGATTATCGACACTTTGGGGTTTGATTTGAGAGCGATCGCCCTCTAAATCGTTACTATTATTTGTAGCACTAAAAGCCACAGCTAGGGAAGTTTCAGCCGCTTGTTTTAAGTATGCGCTGGCTGCTGCACGGTCAAAAGGTAGTGGTTGTCCATGTTCTAACAAGACAAAATCCCCTAATTTAATTTTCAGGTTATTTTGCTCAAAAGGAACACCAGCACGACCAGCAGCCGCAGCAATACGTCCCCAGTTGGGGTCACGGCCAAAAATTGCAGATTTAACTAGAGATGAACCAGCAATAGTTTTGGCGATTTGTCTAGCTGCTAGTTCGTCTTGTGTTCCGGTAACTTGCACTTCAATTAAGCAAGTTGCACCTTCCCCATCACGAGCGATCGCTTTGGCTAAATACTGGCATACTTCTGTTAACATGGCCTCTAGTTTTTCGGCTTCTAAACCCATTTCTGTAATGGCTGGGGTACGAGACTGGCCGTTAGCTAAGGCAATTAAACTATCATTGGTACTAGTATCACCATCTACAGTAATCGAGTTAAAGCTTCTGTCTGCGGCTCTAGTTAACATTTGTTGCCATAAACTAGGGGTAACGGCAGCATCACAGGTGACAAAAGCCAGCATTGTAGCCATGTTGGGGTGAATCATTCCCGAACCTTTAGCAATACCACCAATTCGCACTGGGCGATCGCCTATAGTAGTTTCTAGGGCTATGGATTTGGGGACTAAATCTGTAGTAATTATAGCTCCTGCTGCGGCATCCGAGCCTGTATTTGAAAGTGCAGCTACTAATTTAGGAATACCACTCCGCAAGGCATCCATTTTAATTCTTTGTCCAATTACCCCAGTGGAAGCTAGTAAAATTAATTCTGGTGAAATTCCCAACTTTTGGGCTAACAATTCTGCACTTTCTACAGCATCACGCATTCCCTGTTCACCTGTAGCAGCGTTAGCTTGTCCCGCATTGCAGAGGATAGCTCTAGCGCTATGCTTGGCTTGTAAGCGTTGGCGGCAATATTCTACACAAGCAGCCTTCACATGACTGGTAGTAAAGACACCTGCGGCGATCGCATCAACTTCTGACACAATTAAAGCTAAATCTGGTAATCCTGAAGGTTTGAGTCCAGCAGTAATTCCCGCAGCTTGATATCCTTTTGGTGCTGTGATACCGCCTTTAATCTGATGCCAGTCTCCCATAGATATTCCCCATAACTCAAATAAATTGTTTTGCTATTCAGCTCAATTATCCAGTATTGATTCTGATTATTTGCGAGTTTATATGTTGATGGTCATCTTGCACCAGTAGGTTTAAATCCTGTGACAGATCAAGAAGTTGCACTTGGCAAATGCTACGCCAATCTAAAAGCTAGATATTAAAGCCTGTATCTCTTCTAACTGTAAGTTATAGCAGAATTCAGGAGTCAGAATTCAGGAGTCAGAAGGTATATAAAATCTACTTATACCAATTTACCAAAAGAGCGGAACAAATATAAATCGTCAAACCCTGATCAAATCCAGTCTTCCCCATTTTGAATTTTGTTGGCGAAGCCTTGCCGAAGGCTATTTTGAATTTTGAATTGGTATTACCCATCTCCCCCACTCCCTATCCTCTCATCCCCCTCTTCCCTTTCCCTCTACCTCCTCCTAAAAATAGGCACGAAAAAAGAGAGCCACTTGGATAGCTCTCCAAATCATCAGGGTGCATCTACTTATCACAGTATAGCATTTTCGGGGTGAGGGGCTAAGACCCTTTTTAAGAATTTTTTTAAAGTAAATTTGGATCTAAGTACAGTAATAATACTGAGACAAATCCTCCCATAAATTTTGTATAAAAGATGAAATCAGGCTGAATTTTGGCAAATATACGGTTTTATTTAGACTTATCACCGTCTAATATTGTTAATAGATTTGGTTTCTTACGTATCTTTTCATAAAAAAAGAGCCACAAAAGTAGCTCTCTAAAGCAACAGAGTATATCTATTAACTGATAATAACACATAAAATTTAGTATTTTTACATAAATTTGTGCTATTTTCAGGGAATTATGATGCAAACAGGCTAAGAAAACACTTAATAGCAATTCAAAATTCAAAATTCAAGATTGATTAAGTAAGGTTTTACTAGTTTAAAGCGATTTATATCTGCTTGCTTTTTTAAATAAACATTGTGTCAAATCTTATTTTGACGGAAGACTTTGTGATAAGTGTTGGGGAAAGAGATTAACTTTACCCATAGGTGTCAACTTAACGAAAAATGGGCGGTTAGAAACCG
>DATGXQ010000179.1:0-12923 GCA_035298905.1 Nostocaceae cyanobacterium
CGGTTTCTAACCGCCCATTTTTCGTTAAGTTGACACCAATGAGGGCGGGCAATGCCCACCCCGTAATTTTCTAAACCTTAAATTTTTCGGTGATGCGTCTCATGGCTTCTTCGACGTTTTCGCGGCTGTTGAATGCGGAAATGCGGAAATAGCCTTCACCCGCAGCGCCGAAACCTGAACCGGGTGTACCAACTACGTTGACGGTTTGTAATAGTTTGTCGAAAAATTCCCAGCTGGTTAAATCGTGGGGAGTTTTCACCCAAACGTAAGGTGCGTTTACTCCACCATATACTTGCAAACCTGCGGCTGTGAGTTGTTCGCGGATGATTTTGGCGTTTTCTAAGTAGAAACTTACCAAAGCTTTGGTTTGTGCTTGTCCTTCGGGGGAGTAAACCGCTTCCGCACCCCGTTGGACGATGTAGGAAACGCCGTTAAATTTGGTAGACTGGCGACGATTCCACAGTTTCCATAGTTCTACGTTAGTACCGTCTGCGGCTTTGGCTGTGAGGGTTTTGGGGACGACGGTTAGCGCGCAACGTGTGCCGGTGAAACCTGCGTTTTTGGAGAAAGAGCGAAATTCGATCGCACAATCTCTTGCTCCTTCTATTTCATAAATGGAATGGGGCAGACTAGTATCAGTAATAAAAGCTTCGTAAGCTGCATCAAAAAAAATAATTGAACCGTGGATTTTTGCGTAGTCTACCCAGGCTTTAAGGTGTTCTTTTGTCGCGGTTGCGCCTGTGGGGTTGTTGGGGAAGCACAGATAAATTAAATCAACTTTTTCGCTGGGAATCTCAGCTGTAAAGTTGTTTTCGGCGGTGACGGGTAAATAAACTAATCCTGCATATTCGCCTTTTTCGTTGGCATCTCCAGTATTTCCCGCCATGACATTAGTATCTACATATACGGGATAAACTGGGTCGGTGACGGCGATTTTGTTATCTTTACCGAAGATTTCTAAAATGTTACCGGTGTCGCACTTTGAACCATCAGAAATAAAGATTTCATCGGCTTCTATGGCTGCACCTCTAGCTTGGAAGTCTTGGGCGGCGATTTTCTCCCGTAACCAATCATAACCCTGTTCTGGGCCATAGCCTTTAAAAGTTGAGCGATCGCCCATTTCTTCTACTGCCTTAATCATGGCAGTCCGACAGGCTTCTGGCAAGGGTTCGGTTACATCACCAATCCCCAAACGGATAATTTTCGCCTCTGGGTTGGCTTGTGCGTAAGCGTTCACCCGTCGGGCAATTTCTGGGAATAAATAACCAGCTTTTAGCTTCAGATAGTTGTCGTTAACGGTAGCCATAGTGAATTTTCAAGAAACGCATTAAAACAGCTTACTGCTAATTTATCTCTGCGATACATCTATGACTTTTATAATTGCATGGGACTAACTCTTATATAGTAATCCGATTTGAGTCATGAACTTACTGGTGGAGGCGGGGTATTGGGTATTGGGTATTGGGTATTGGGACTGTTCACATCTCATTTAGGATTACTATAGCTGAATGGCACTAATTAAGTACTTAGTGGCAGAAATAAAAATTTATGCGTTGAATAAAGGCTGTTTTATTAAATTTTTAAGCTTTTTTAACTGGGTAGTTGATTATTTTTGCTAGGTGGCACTAATCAAAATTAATTCCTCATGCAAACAGACTGAAACCCTTGTCAATCAGGTCTTATGATGTATCACTAATTTTGCATAAATATTCATGATTTGCTTGTTATTAATTTTATTAGAGCTAACAAGATTTTTTTGTTATGTTCTTAATTAATCAGCTATTTGGCAAGGAAAAGTTTAATGTTACATACCGAAATAACTAGCAATACTGTGAGAGAGGAAGCGGTTAGCAACAGACACGCAATTGTTATCGGTGGGGGTATTGCTGGACTGTTAGCAGCACGAGTGCTGACAGACTACTTTGACAAAGTGACCATTATTGAACGCGATCGCTTTCCTGAACAACCCGCACCCCGTGCTGGTGTTCCCCAGTCCTACCAACTTCATGGGCTGCTGTCCCAAGGAAAACAAATTATTGAGCAACTATTCCCCGGACTGAGCGACGAACTGACCCTTCACGGATCATCTACGATTGATGTGGGAAGAGACACTCGGCTGTTATTGCCTGGAGGCTGGACACCTCAGTTTACTTCTCAAATTACCACCTACAACTGCTCCCGAATTTTGCTCGAAAACCTGATGCGTCAGCGTTTAAAGTCTTACAGCCGCCTGGAATTTAAAGAAGCAAGCATTGTCACAGGATTGTTGAGCGATACTAGCAACACAGCAATTACAGGTGTGCGGCTCAAAGATGATCACGGCACAGAAACAGAATTATCTGCTCAGTTAGTAGTTGATGCTTCAGGACGCAGTTCTAAAGCACCCAAGTGGTTGGAAAGTCTAGGCTATGACACACCAACAGAAACAGTGATTAACTCTTTTTTGGGCTACTCTACCCGTTGGTATCAGTCCTTATCTGAACAACCCTTTGATCAGAAAATGCTGTACATCATGCCCTCAGCCCCTGATCACCCCAGAGGCGGTATCATCTATCAAGTCGAGGGCGATCGCTGGGTACTCACCCTAGTTGGTGTAGGTCGGGACTATCCCCCTACTGATGAAGCTGGCTTTCTGGAATTTGCCCGGACTTTACGCAGCCCAGAGATTTATGAAGCCATTAAAGATGCTCAACCCATCTCTCCCATATATGGTTACAAACGCACAGAAAATCGGCTGCTTCACTACGAAAAACTATCGCGGCGGCCAGAAAACTTCCTGGTAATGGGTGATGCTGTCTGTGCCTTTAATCCTGTCTACGGTCAGGGAATGACTATTGCTGCTTTGGGAGCTATGACTCTAGACCAGTGCCTCAAGCAATTTACACAACACTCTAATCAGGATTTCACAGGTCTAGCTGAGAATTTTCAAAAACACCTGGCTCAAGTCAACACTGCACCTTGGTTGATGGCTACCGGCGATGATTTTCGCTGGCCTACAACTGAAGGAGGCCGGCCAAATCCCATGATTCGCTTGATGCACTGGTATCTTGATCAGGTAATGTTAGTGGTAAGTAAAAATACTCAAGTGTATAAAGAGTTTATAGAAGCGGTTCACATGCTCAAGAGGCCAAATACTCTGTTTCAACCTGCTGTCTTGGCACCAGTTCTCTTGCAGATCATCAACAGAAGCGGTAACAGGTTCTTAAAAGCTCTTGAGGAAACAACCGCTAAACTTTTCCGTTCATCAACAGGGTCGAATGCTCAGAAGATTTCTCAAGATGTAAAGGGGTAATACCAATTCAAAATTCAAAATTCAAAATCGCGCAGCGTTGCGAGGGTCCCGACGCAATCTCAAGCCAGATGTAAAAAGGTTTCTGATTTTGAATCTAGTGCTGAATTTTAGATAATTGGTATAAAACTGTAATAAAACCGACTTTCCGCACTTCACGATGTAATATAGTATTTATACTTTGACTGAGTTTCTTATGATGTCCATAAAAAACCACAAATTAAATACTAATACATAAAATTAAGTCTAGAAAACGACTTTCATTACGTAATACATAGTATATTACAAGTTGACGGGCGGAATGTGAGATAAAAAAACATTTCAAGTTAGAGTTTCTTATGGAAATGAAGACTGAATAAACTGTGGATACAGGAATGGCACGCTTGTTTATACCATTTCACTAAATGAAAAATACAGATATTCTGCTCCTCTTCTTCTCCCCTCGCCGCGTCTCCCCTCTCCCCTCTGCCTATCTGTATCAAACTTAAAGTGAAACGGTATTAGCCACTTTTTTATTTTAGTTTTTGGATCATTTTTACTCTCTCTAGAAACCATTAAAAAATCTGGTTTTTTCCTCAGCTTTCAGAGATTCAAAAGCTGTTATTAAATGCCATTCCTTTTATAATTTTTTCATGCTTTCTATATACAGCAGGGAACAGGGAACAGAGTTGAAAGTCTATTAGCATAAGGCCTTTTTCCTAAAGTTTGTACCTCATTTACCTAAAATCTGCTGTAAATGAGCAACTACAGCAAAATCTAGTGAATCTAGAATTGCCAAAGAGTAAAATAATACTATACATTCAACACCAAATTAGCTATGCAAGCAGAATATCGGCAACGTCGTGAGCAATTAATGGCAAAAATAGGTAATGGAACAGCGATTTTTCGCAGTGCGCCAACAGCAGTAATGCACAACGATGTCGAGTATGTTTATCGCCAAGATAGTGATTTCTTTTACTTAACAGGTTTTAACGAACCGCAAGCAGTAGCGGTATTAGCACCCCATCATCAAGAACATCGCTTTGTATTGTTTGTTCAACCCAAAGACAGAGAAAAGGAAGTATGGAGTGGTTATCTGTGCGGGGTAGAAGCAGCGAAAGAGATTTATGGTGCTGATGAAGCTTACCCGATTAATGAGTTAGATGAAAAATTACCGCAATATTTAGAAAAAGCCGATCGCCTGTATTATCATTTGGGACGCGATCGCGCTTTTAATGACAAAATTCTCCATCATTACCAAAGTTTACTGCGAACCTATCCGAAACGGGGAACAGGACCGATCGCTATTGAAGATACCAGTACGGTTTTACATGGGATGCGCTTAATTAAAAGCGAGTCAGAATTACAATTGATGCGAAAAGCGGTAGATATAGCCACAGAAGCACACAATCATGCTATGAATATCACCGCACCCGGACGTTATGAATATGAAATACAAGCGGAAATAGAACATCTTTTCCGGTTACGGGGAGGAATGGGGCCAGCTTATCCTTCGATTGTGGCATCAGGAAAAAATGCTTGCGTCCTGCATTACATTGAAAATAATTGCCAAATGCAGGAAAATGACTTATTGCTAATTGATGCCGGTTGTGCTTACGGCTATTACAATTCAGATATTACTCGAACTTTTCCAGTAAATGGTAAATTTACACCAGAACAAAAAATATTGTATGAATTAGTTTTAGAAGCCCAAAAACAAGCCATAGCCGAAGTTAAAACAGGTAATTCTTTTCATGCACCCCATAATAAAGCCGTGCGAATTTTAACAGAAGGATTAGTAGAATTAGGTTTACTCAAAGGGGAAGTTGACAAATTAATAGAAGAGGAAAAATACAAACCATTTTATATGCACAGAACTAGCCATTGGTTAGGTTTAGATGTGCATGATGTAGGTGTATATCAATATGGAGAAAATCCCCAACTTTTACAACCAGGTCAAGTATTAACAATTGAACCCGGATTATATATTGTTCCTGATACAAAACCCGCCGAAGACCAACCAGAAATTGATCCGCGCTGGGTAGGAATTGGGATTCGTATTGAAGATGATGTATTAGTTACATCAGATGGTCATGAAGTATTAACAACAGGAGTTCCCAAGGAAGTCAAGGACGTAGAAAGATAACCCAGAAAGATTAGCTATAAACATCTTTCCACAAATTCTACTTCTGGTAATTTACCCGCCCGATACCGTACCACTTTTTTACCATCAGTTTCAAAAATGACTCTAAAATTCTTATCAGTTTGGTCTTTAGGTATCAGGGTGAGGTAATGTCCAGAAATTAGATATTTATGGGGTGTAACTTGAATTTGTCCGGGGTAAAGAGATTTAATTTTTTGTTCTGTATCACCGACTTTTGCACCGGAAATAGTGGTGATTTTGGGGTTATCGATATCTACTCTAGAGATGCGATTTTCTGTGACCATAAATCCCACACCCTCCAGTTTTCCTTCTGCTTGTAGGTAATAACAACTATTATTTTCATAGAAAGATTCTACAAATAACTTAGTGTTAGCTGCTTGTGCTGCTTGAGGAACAGTCATCCCGACTTTTACAGGGCCAATCCCGTTAATAGCTACTTTAGATTGAGTAGTTAATTCCGTAATTGCGGCTACTGTTCCTATACCGACAGCAGAACAAGTGAAGGTGAAAGTAGCAAGAATTAATAATTTAGTTTGGCTATTCATCTTGTTGTCAAAATAGGTTTTGCTATCTTGATCTACAATCACCTGGCTATTTTTTTCTAATTTCTAAGCGCAACCTTCAACATATTCCACTTCTGGTAATTTTCCTGACCTCATCCTAATCACCCGTTTACCATCAGTTTCAAATACAACCCGGTAATTCTGATCTGCGCGATCGCTTGGTACAAAAACCAGATAATGTCCGTCTTTTAAATATTCGTGTTGTTTAACTTTAATTTGTCCAGGGTAAAGTGATTTAATTCTGGCTTCAGTATCTCCAATTTTTGCACCTCTAATAGTAGTGATTGATTTATTATCTATATCTATCCTGGCAATTCGTCCCTCTCCTGTCATCATAAAACTAACATCTTTAGGTTGTCCTTGGGGTTTAATATAGTAACAACTTGGATCAAATGGTTGTGTAATTAGGCGAATACCAGCAGCTTTCGAGGCTTGGGAAATAGTCATCCCCACAGTAACACCACCCAGACTATTAATTGACAATTTTGATTGATTGCTGAGTTTTTCCCATGCAAAAACACCTCCCATAGCTACAGTAGAACAAGCTAGGCTAACTGTAGCGAAAGTTAATAGTTTGTTGTTAAGCATATTGTTCTGAAAATTGGCATTTTTTTGATTTTTATCTCAGTTCCAATAACTAATATTTTGGAGTTTTTAAATATAAAATCATTGTATTTTTACAAAATGATATATTTTTTGGTATCAAGCCAAAAACAGGTGAGGGGTTTATCTTCCTGATTCAGATATCAATACTTCTTCTATGACTGCTTCTATCTCTCTTTCTCTTTCCTGAATTATATACAAATATTTCATCATTAAATCAATAAGTTCATTGACTGTAATCGTATTTTCTAATCTCTTGGATCGATACAAAAAAGAACCTTGATCAAATTGATTAAAAATTTTATCTTTCCTGATAGGATATTCTTGAGCATCACCAGGGATAAGAGATAAATCAAACCAAATCTTTTCATTAAATAACTTCTCAGCTATTGACCTACCTTTGATTTTATCATGCCAGTATCCCCAGGATACTTTAACATCATAATAGTCAATTTGAATTCCTAGAATGATAGTACCGCCTATTTCTTGTCCATTGTTTAAACAGGATGTTCTATTTTTTATACAATAATAAAATTCACAATAACCTTTGCCATTAATCATGTCCGAATTTACAGTAATTTCTCCTTTTTTAATTTCCTCCCAATTTCTATTTATGTCAAATTTCTCGGCTTTTAACCTTTGTTTTAGGAGCTTTGTTAATTGTGAGTACCATGATTTCGTCATGACATCATGAAAACGTATTTCCCGCAATTTATCTATATTTCCATTACAAAATAGAGTATTTTCAGGGTCATTGATTTGAAAGAAGGATTGTAAAGCGTGAAGATATTTTATAAATTGGATATATTCATCTAATAATTGCCCATGATAATTATTTTCTCTAAATATTTCTAGCAGGATAGTTTCTAATTTTTGGGCTAAATCACCATAGCTTAAATAATGCCAAATAAATGGTTTGTCAGGGATAATAATCTGTTGGCTTTCCTGGTTATAATCAAATTCGACTGATGTTGGTTCAATTAAACTCAAGAGGATAAAATTAGCATCAGGATTTTTCAGGCTGTATTCTCTCAACTGATGAAGATAAGGGAGACTTTTGACTTTATTTTCAATAACTAATGTTTCTCCATGAGTATATTTTATTTTTAAGTCACTATTCTGGTGTTCTCGACACACATGATCAATTTCACAAGTAGCTTGGTTATTATTGAGAGAATCTGCAAAAACTTTACCTAATATGTTGGGATAAAGTTGACATATCCAGGCTAAAAAATTGCTATGAAATAATTCTTTAGAAGACAATGAGAAATGAAACAGAGGTAAAGCTTGTAACTCTTGGACAATTTGTTCTATTTCTAATTTATCGGATGGATTCATATTTTGTTAAGTATATTTCTCAGCTTATAGTGAATTAAATTCTAGCTTTAAAAATAGGGATATTTTGTACTATCCCTAAAAAAGCTACAAGTATTTATAAAAGTTTGGTGTTGAATCACAAAACTTAACTATTCATTCGTAGAAAGAGGAGAACGGGAACGGCGAATTTTATCGGTAAGATTTTTAGCCCTTTGTTCATCAAGATTTGCTTTTGCTGTATCTCCTAAACCTCGTCTTATTTGACTACGCAAAGCATAACCATCAGGTCTTTGAGGATATAATTTGATATAAGAATTAGCATCAGCATAAGCACCTTTGTAATCTTTTACCTTGAGTCGTAATTCTCCGCGAGATAAATAAGTCCCATGATGTTGAGGATTTAATTGTAAGATAGTGTTGTAATCAACGATCGCTCCTTGGTAATCTTGGATTCTTTCCCGAAGACGCGAACTTTTATAGTAAATATCTAAATCTTTTGGTTGGCGTTTTGACAACTGATTATAATCTTGAAGTGCGCCTTTATAATCTTTTAAAATTGAGCGTAAATATGCCCGTTGATTAAGCAATGAGTTATCTTCAGGCTTTAAACTTACTGCTTGATTATAATCTGCTAAACTTCCCTGATAGTCACCTATAAACATCCGAATCCGCGCTCTTTTCGCATAAGCATTAACATCATTAGGATTAGTTTTTAAAGCGGCTGTTGCTTGATCAATTTCTGCTTGTACTTTTTTGTTCCACCTTTCCCTAGCTTGTTCTGGAGTTGAGAAGTAGTCAGGTAATACAGTAAACCAATTGGGAATAATAGCTTGTAGACTCCCAAATGTTCCCACTATTAAACTAAAGCAGTAAATCAAGCCTAAGAAAATTCTAGTTTTCCACTTACCAGCCGATTCATAATAACGTTGAATTAAATCCTTAACTAATGTGTATTTAGTGTTGAATGGTAAGTTTACATGCCCCAATTTTCTCAAATGGTTAAATATAGAATACACTAAACTATTTTGGTCTGTAGGTGCATCTTGCCGCAGTTCTTTTTGTAATTGGGAATTAATTTTAGCAGTGCGGAAACTTTGAGGAATACCCAAGGCAATTAAAACCACAAATATTAACATCATTGGTGAATTTAGACTTGTTAAAGCCAAAATAATCACACCAAAGATTTTAAATAGTATATCTAAATAGGGAAACCGAGAAAATAGTAATAAATCAGCAATTTTACCTCCATCTAGGGGATAAATCGGTAAAAGATTAAATAAATTGAGGACAATCAAAATCAAGCTAGTCTCATTTAACCAACTAGGATCACCCTGACCAAAAGGTACAATTATTGCTAATATTATCCCCAGAATTAATCCAGGTAAGGGACCAGCTAAAGAAACCCAAAATTTCTGCGTTAGAGTAGCGTTATCTTTACGGGCTGTAGCTAAAGCTCCAAAAAATGGCACAAATAAGATAGAAGAATCACTATAACCGAATAATCTCATTGCCAATACATGGCCAATTTCATGAAAGAAAACAGCTACAACGAAAATTACTAGACTTTGTAAATTGAAAGAGTTAGTAAAACTGGCAGCAAATAAAGCTAAACTCCCTAAAAATAACCAAGTACGAAATTTTTTATTTATTAAGTCCTGTTGGACATATTGCATAAAGTTAAAACTATTAATTTCCAATTCCACAGGAATTTCTAGTGGCTGAGTTCCACTTTGTTGGGCTGCTGTCTGTCGCTGCTGATTAATTCTAGTTAATTGATTGTTTCCTTTAACAACACGATCAAGTATTTTTAATGCGGACTGCCATGTTACTTGAAATACCCTTGCTTCTTGAGTTGCCACAACATATTTTAATTCTACTAATTTTTTCAGATAATTATTCATGTAGAAATTTAAAACTTTAGCAAAAGAAGATGGTTTAAAAACACTGAGAGTTTTCGAGGTTATTAATTCCTGACACTTATTTTGATGAGCTTGCCATTGTATTTCTAGTTTATCTGTATAAACATCTTGAATAATGGTATGAGGAATTTCACCTAATAACCCATGCAATTTACCGTTAAATGTCAGTAGGAAGGTTTTATCTTGAAAAAATGTATAAAACTCGATATCAAATAAATCCAAAGGGTTGACTAAATTTCGAGTGACAATTGTAGCGTAAGTTTTCAATTCTCGGTGATATAAAAGCACTTCCCAATTTCTTTGTTGATGGGTTTTCACCATAGGTCTATAACATAAATAGCTGCATGGCTGAAATCCAAATTCTTGTAGTTCTTGAATAGGATGAACAAATAATTCTCTTAAATAAGCAGGAACTTGATCAGCTTGTATAACCTGGTAATCTGGGTTCTGAAACTGACACTTAGCCAGGGTCAAAAAGGTAAGAATATAACGGACAGAAAATAGCAGTAAGTAGATGGCGATCGCATACAGTGCATATTCCATAGTGGTGTCCAAGCCTCAACTGTACTT
The DNA here is from genome assembly GCA_035298905.1 of Nostocaceae cyanobacterium. Lineage (GTDB taxonomy): Bacteria > Cyanobacteriota > Cyanobacteriia > Cyanobacteriales > Nostocaceae > DATGXB01. The sequence goes on from DATGXQ010000179.1 coordinate 10,405, forward strand.
AGTGTTCCCTGCCAAAGTAGAAAATCATAAAAAAAGGGTATAGTTTTTCACTATACCCACTTTGCAGTATTGGAGATGAGCTTTTACAGTTGAGGTACAAACTGTGGTTTTTCAGGTACATCAGTGTATTCAGCCACTATTTGGCGGAACTCGTCACCATCTATTGTTTCTTTTTCAATCAGTAAATCCACTAGGCGATCGGCTACGCTGCGATGTTCACGCATAATTTTCTTAGCGTTTTCGTAGCATTCCTCAACAATAGTCCGGACTTGGGAATCAATGCGAGAGGCGATCGCTTCGGAATAATCAGAACGTGTCATCCAGTCTCGACCTAAGAACACCTCACCTTGTTGACTTTCCAAAGATAAAGGCCCTAAGTCAGACATCCCGAAACGTGTCACCATTTGTCTAGCCATGCCGGTTACTTGCTGTAAGTCACCACCTGCACCGGTAGTTACTTCCGCAGCACCAAAGATAATTTCTTCTGCCGCACGACCACCTAAAGCCCCGGTAATTCTTGCTTTCAATTGACTACGAGAAATTAAACCCTGTTCCTCGTTAGGCATAAACCAGGTTAAACCCTGTGCTTGTCCTCTGGGAATCAAAGTAACTTTCTGTACTGGGTCATGGTCTTTTAATAAAGTTCCCACTAAAGCATGACCAACTTCATGGTAAGCAATCAAGCGTTTGCTCTTGCTGTCTACTAGGGGTGTGCCTTCCATACCAGCGACTACCCGGTCTACAGCATCATCAATTTCTAGGAGGGTAATAGCTTCTTTACGTCTTCTAGCGGTTAAGATAGCTGCTTCATTTAACAGGTTAGCTAAATCAGCACCACTAAAACCAGGAGTCCGACGAGCGATCGCCTCTAAGGACACGCTAGGATCTAATTTCTTATTTCTAGCGTGGACTTTTAGCACTTCCAAACGTCCTTTAATGTCTGGTGCATCCACAGTCACTTGTCGATCAAAACGACCGGGACGCAACAAGGCTGCATCTAGTACGTCGGGACGGTTAGTAGCGGCAATAATAATGATGCCGGTATTACCTTCAAAACCATCCATTTCTGTTAATAGCTGGTTTAAGGTTTGTTCCCGCTCATCGTTACCGCCACCGATACCTGCACCCCGTTGTCTACCTACCGCGTCGATTTCATCAATAAAGATGATACAGGGGGCATTATCTTTAGCTTTTTTAAACAAGTCCCGCACACGAGAAGCCCCCACACCGACAAACATTTCCACAAACTCAGAACCAGAAATGCTAAAGAATGGTACACCTGCTTCCCCAGCGATCGCTTTTGCTAGTAGAGTTTTCCCTGTTCCCGGAGGCCCTACCAACAGCACACCTTTAGGAATCTTTGCACCTACAGCAGTGAATCTCTCTGGCTGTTTCAGGAAGGTAACAACTTCTTGCAGTTCTTCCTTAGCTTCTTCAATACCTGCCACATCATCAAACTTCACCCCTGTTTTAGCTTCCATTTGAAAGCGGGCGCGGGATTTGCCAAAATTCATCGCTTGACCAGGGCCACCAGGCAAGTTATTAGAACGGCGGAATAAGAAGAACAAGCCAGAAATCAATAACACGGGAAACACTAAATTGCCTAACAGTCCCCAAATTGCCCCATCATTCCGCACAGGATGAGCGTCAAAGTTCACTCTTTTATCTTTGAGTTTTTGGATTAACTCTGGCGCACTCACTGGCAGATCCACGCGCCAGCGTTGAATACGGTTTTCAATATCTGGGTCAACTGCTTCTATAATCGCCGTTCTGCCACCGTCATACAAATCGACATTGGTCACGCGATCGGCATCTAAATATTCTAGAAAACGGCCATAAGTCATACGAGTATTAGCCGCATTCTTACCCATATCGGTAGGATTACCGGCAAAGGCTCCTTGCCAAAAGAAAAAGCCAATTACCAAAGCCAGCAACGACCAGAGTACCAAGACTCGCCAAGAAAATTTCATCTTTAATTTGCCTCTAGATGCCAATTAGACTCATCAGTTTTAGTGACTGAAATACTCAGGATGATAAGGAGAAGGATGAGGTTAAAAATTTCCTTTGAGCCAGATAAATACTGCTTGTTAGCAATTAGCCCTCAGCTATCAGCTTTTGAATGAAATTTTAAGAGCGATCGCTTTACCTCAATCACATAACTAGCCAGAAATTGATAGTTTGAAGTTTTGAGGTAAGCATTTTTGCAGTTAGCTGATGGCTGACGGCTGAACGCTCACATTTATCATCCTTCATCCTGGGTACTGGTTGAGCCAGTTTGCTGTGCAACGGATGTTTATAAATCCATTTTGTCTATGTTGAGCCATGTAAGCGGATTTGCTTCATGACGGATTCATGAGTTTTTCACGAATCTTAACTAAATTTAACTTAATTCTAATCTAATGTTGCACTTTGTGGGGAGATGGGGAGACGCGGAGATGGGGAGATGGGGAGATGGGGAGATGGGGAGATGGGGAGATGGGGAGATGGGGAGATGGGGAGATGGGGAGACGCGGGGAGGG
>DATGXQ010000180.1:0-7519 GCA_035298905.1 Nostocaceae cyanobacterium
CCTTGGACACTCCATTGCTCTTACCCAAATTCATACTTCAATTATGCAACGCCTAAATTTCAACCTCTAGAAATTAATGACAATGAAGATATTGTTATATCTTTCTCTGAATCTACATTCAAATTAAGCACTTTATTATCAGCAATGCTTTCTCTGATTTTAGATGATGATTTAGATACATTAAGATATAAGTTGATTAATGCAGGACAAGGGAAAGTACCATCTTTTAAAAGATATTTCTGGACTAATGCAGGGGTCAACTGTGACATTTTAAAACCTGGTAAGAATTGGCAAAAAGGAAAAGTTAGAATCAGAGTTGCTTTAGAATTTTGTCCTGATGAACCTGAAGTTGAGCAAATATCAACTCTTACAGAACCAGAATCACCCCTTGATGATTTGCGACGGCTGATTAACAAAGAAGATACTCAATAAAACTTCACATTAGATTTTTATAAAATAAGGAGGAAATGCTAAAATAAGTTATTTAATAAAGCTCAAGCTATGGCTAATACTGTAACTCAGAGAATTTACGCCTTTAATGCTGGACGGGATGAAGAACTGGTACAATTAAAGTATACAAAAATGCGCTCAGATCCTTTCATCTTTTATCGGGGTACTTGCCATTTATTTTACGAAGATTTACCTAAAGACTCACCTCTTAATTCTGCACCTCCTGTCTGGCTGTGCGGTGATTTGCACTTGGAGAATTTTGGCAGTTATAAAGGTGATAATCGTTTAGTTTACTTTGATATTAATGATTTTGATGAAGCGGCTTTAGCTCCTTGTACTTGGGATTTAGCTAGATTTACAACTAGCATTATAGTTGGTTCTCACGTTTTAGGAGTCAATGATTCAGAAGCGATACATTTATGTAATCACTATTTAGATGCTTATACCAATGCTTTAGCTAAAGGACAAGCAAGGACTGTAGAAAAAGAAACGGCTAAGGGATTAGTTAAAGATTTATTAGAAAGTTTAAAGAAACGCGATCGCGCAAAATTTCTAGATGAACGCACCAAGGAGAAAAAAGGTCAACGGCGGATAATTGTAGATAATAAACGCGCTGCTTCTGCGACAGAATCACAACAGGAAAGGGTAAAAAACTTAATTCTCAATTGGCAAATATCCACTAATCACGATGCTGAATTTTTTCAAGTCCTAGATGTCCAAAAACGTATAGCTGGTACAGGTAGTTTAGGCTTAGAAAGATATGTAATTTTAGTAGAAGGTAAAGGTTCACCTGATAGAAATTATTTATTAGATTTGAAAAAAACGCAAACTAGCTCATTACAACCTTACCTAAATTCACCTCAGCCATATTGGGATAGTCCCGCAGCGCGAGTAGTAGCTATTCAACAGCGAGTACAAGGAACTCCACCAGCTTTATTAGGGGTAATAGTTGATGGTGAAAATTCCTATGTATTGCGAGAGTTACAACCGTCTCAAGATTCAGTAAGTCTCAAAGCAGCAGATGGAAAATTAGGACGGTTAGAAAAATTATTGCAAACGATGGGAGAAATTACAGCTTGGAATCAATTACGTAGTGGAGGAAGACAAGGTTCAGCTATTGCTGATAATTTAATTAATTTTGCTCATTATTCAGGTTGGCGTGAAAATGTGCTGGAATATGCACGTAGTTACTCACAAAAAGTAGAACAAGATTATCAGGATTTTTGTCAAGAACAATGAAGAAAACTCCGCGTATTCCTATTCCTTTGGAAGTCAGAGAGTTTGTGTTTCAACGTGATAAATATCAGTGTCAAAGTTGCGGTAAAGTGGTCGGAGAAACTCAACTAACTATTGACCATATTATCCCTTTAGCGCGTGGTGGTCAAAACGACATTAGCAATTTACAAACTCTCTGTTTAACTTGTAATCAACGCAAAACAGATAAAATTGATCATCGCTTTCGCCGATATTTTGGCTAATTATTTTCTCCTGTCTATGCAAAGGACATGGCATTGCCATGTCCCTACAAATAGAATATATTTTAGCAAATGAAAATGCTATATTTGGGGTTATTTCTTCTGGATGCTACACTCCATTTATTCCAATTTCACCAAAACTGCACCAACATCAACTGCTAATTTTTGTCCTATTTTCAATAGTTGACGCAGTTTATTTTTATCAGCTTCAGTTCCTAGATGGTTGATCACAGGAATAAGTTGGATGTGTAAATAGTTAAAGAACATTTCTTGAGAACGTTCCAATGAGATACCAAAATTGAGCTTATAGCCGACATTAATTAAACGTTCTAAGCGTTGAACTTCAGCGTCAAAATTGCTATTGGCATCATACAACAAATTCCAAAGTAAACGACTAATTAACTGTTCTAGTATCTGTTTACCTTCGGGAATATTGATCTGACAACGAAGGTGTTTTGCTTCTGTGCTGATCGCCTCTAATTCTACAATGTGATTGATACATTGTTGCCAATCGACTATATCCTGTTCTAGCGATCGCAACGTCATCATACAACGATAACCTAATGCAATCTCTGCCGCTACCTGCAACTCTTGGGGAACTGCTAACCCATCCCGATGAAACGCCATGATTATACCGTAATTTTCCCGGTAGGTCTGGGTATATAATTGGTCTAAGCGTGTCAAGGTTTCTTGACTTAGGATTCGCATAATCCGGTGACGTTCTTCTGCAAACAGATTTTGCAGATTGAAGCTTTCACCCTTAAACATCTGTGTCATTGCTAGGATAGCATGGGCAGCACTGGCTTGTTGCAAAGCACTAAACAGCTTTTCTTTCAGTTGGCCATATTCCCTTCTACCTGTAAACGGTTGAATGCAGCAATGAAAATCCCAACCTCCCAAATGCAACAAGGCAAATACTAAATGTTCACTTTCCCAGGTAATATCAGACACTAATTTAAGTTGTCCTACTACCATTGTTAACGCGCCAAAACGTTGCAGTTTATAATCTAACTCGTTGGCGGTATAGCAATAAACCTGCTTTTGTTGAGCATGTAGCTTATCACCATGATCTGGAGTGGTGGAAGTATGGCGATGATTGTTAAATAGAGAAGTAATAGCGTAGTGGGCGGCTACTTGCTTAAAATTAATTTGAGCAGTTAACACTAATTGCCGATAGACTTCTGCACCATGCTTAAATTGTTCTATATTACTAGGTGCTGCGCCTAGACGTTTGAGGAAGCCTTTTTCTAGTTGCACACCTGCCACATCTCCCGCCAATTCTAAAGCACGGGCAGCATAGCGTAAAATCTGCGTTCCCTCTGGACGGGAAATCTCTTCAAAGAACCAACCGCAACTGGTGAACATAAATAACGCATGACGCTGCATCTCTAGCAAACGTAAAGCATCTACCTGTTCTGCGGCGGTAAGTTTGCTCTTTTGATGACTAGAGAGAAAACGGCTCACATTAGCAGCAGAGCGATCGCGGATCACTTGAATATACTCATCTCTAGCTATCCAGGGATCACGGAATAATTGTCTACCGTATTCCTCATACACCTCAATTAATTGATCCCGCAGCCAATTTAGGGCATTTCTCAATGGTTTACGCCATTTTTGATGCCAAACGCTACCTTCTCCCCCGCAACCACAATTATCTTGCCATCTATCCACACCATGAGCGCAACTCCAAGCTGTCACAGGCTTAAGCTCGACTTCCCAAGTGGGAGGATTTAAACTCAAATAGTGGGCAAAATTGGTGACAGTCCAACCATGATGAGGAAATTCGGCCATAAAGGCATAGGCTAAAGTTTTTTCCGTTCCCTTCTTGTGATGTCCGAAAGTTTCTCCATCGGTAGCCACAGAAATTAACTGCGACTGACGATGATCCCCGCGTACTGCTGCACCTATCCGTCCTGCAAAGTGGCTAGAACTATAAACTACATCGCTAAAGCCCATATCACGAGAAATAGGGCCATCATAGAAAAAGATATCAATATAAGGTAAGCCTTTGGTGCTTTCGGTAGTAATGGTCTTGGCAGTGCTGAGAGGGGAAGCGGTGTGACTGAGATGCGGCTTGAGATAACAACGATAGGGACGGGTGGGATCAATTTGACTCCCTCCTACCTCATGCCATTGGGGATGGGGATCGTCTTCTGTGGGGAAAGGACGACAGCGTTGTGCTTGGGATGGTGCAAGGATAATAAACTTGATCCCTTCAGAAATTAAAGCCGCTAAGGTGGCATAGTCTACAGCCGTCTCCGCTAACCACATTCCCTCCGGTTCCCGGTGGAAGCGAGAGCGAAAATCTTCTTTTCCCCAGCGAATTTGCGTCAATTTATCCCGCTCATTAGCCAGGGGCATAATAATGTGATTATAGACTTGGGCGATCGCATTCCCATGGCCATTTAGTCGCCGACAGCTTTTGGCATCAGCCTCTAATATCCGTTGATAGACCTCTACATCATGGCGTTCTAACCATGACATCAGTGTCGGTCCGATATTAAAGCTCATGTACTCATAATTATTAATGATCCCCACCACTTCGCTGCGGTCATTTAGCACCCTAGCAAAAGCATTAGGTCGATAGCATTCCCAGTGAATGCGTTCATTCCAATCATGGAAAGGTGCAGCACCAGGCTGACGTTCGATCGCATCTAAATAGGGATTTTCTCGCGGTGGTTGATAAAAATGTCCATGCACCGTTACATAAACCCCCTGTGCTTTTTTCAGGGGATCATGTTCCACGTAATGCTGAGGGTTTTGGTCTAATTGAGATGAAGTGCCAGAATTAGCTGGCAATTTAGCAGCAGTCATGTATTTATCCAAAAAATGACAATTTTCTCGAAACAGAATCCTATGTCTACCTCTTTACACAGGGGATAACTCCCAGTCCGGTATAAATAACAGCACAATATTCTCTTTTGGCAATCATCCAGTCTCTATCTTGTGGTCAATCTGCGTTACTGTGTAGCTATTTTTCTAGAGGTCAAAATCATTAACCATTAAACCACTTTTCACTCCAGGTTGCCTCCTCAGTGATGTCAACCAACCAGAAAATTTAATGGTCTTTTAATATATTAAAACCCATTTCTGCTGTAAAATCAGCACTTTGATTGCATACATTTACAACGAAAGATTACAAAACTTACTTACACTGCAATTTTATTTTACAAAATTTCCAGCCAAATGGGAAACAGTATAAGTTCTGAGTGGCTACACTCACACTTGAGAGTATTGTCGTGATGGTCAAAATCAAAGGATAATCTTCACTGATATGGTACTTTCCTTGATAGGAAATATGTCCAAACCAAATCCTGTCACACACAACACTCCCAATTCTATGTTAACGACAGACAAAGTTAATTATAGAAAGCTATTAATGATTGCTACACAAGCACCTTTCAACCATACCCTGCATTTCAACTAACCAAATGTCAACTAAAAACACCATTTTCCTTGGTTTACTGCTATTTATACCCATTTCCCTAGCAGCACATTTTCTGGAGTGGGGAGACTTAATAGTTTTTATCACGGCTGGACTAGCAATTCTCCCTTTAGCTGCTTGGATGGGTGCAGCCACAGAAGAAATTACCGTTGTTGTTGGCCCCACTTTAGGAGGGTTATTAAACGCAACTTTTGGCAATGCTACAGAATTAATTATTGCCCTAGTTGCTCTCAAAGCTGGACTAATAGATGTCGTGAAAGCGAGTATTACTGGTTCAATAATCGGTAATTTACTATTGGTAATGGGCTTGTCAATGTTATTAGGTGGACTACGCTACAAAGAACAAACATTTCAACCGATTGTGGCGCGAGTCAATGCGGCTTCTATGAATTTAGCAGTCGTAGCTATTTTGTTACCCACCGCTATGAATTATACTGCCCGTGGGATCAGCGAACAAACCTTACAAAATTTATCCTTAGCCGTTGCCATTGTCCTAATTTTAGTTTATGCCTTGACACTGCTCTTTTCCATGAAAACTCATGCCTATCTTTATGATGTGGGGGTAGCTGGTATAGAAGAAGAAGAAGAAATTCATGAAAAACCCAATATTTGGTTATGGTCTTTGATTCTGTTCGTTTGTACTGTGTTTGTAGCAGTAGAATCAGAATTGTTGGTAGATTCTTTAGAAGTGGCTACATCTAAATTAGGTTTAACGGCGTTGTTTACAGGGGTCATTTTAGTTCCCATTGTAGGTAATGCGGCTGAACACGCTACAGCTGTCACAGTAGCTATGAAGGATAAAATGGATCTTTCTTTGTCAGTAGCAGTGGGTTCAAGTATGCAAATTGCCCTATTTGTAGCCCCTGTTTTAGTCATAGCTGGTTGGATATTTGGACAACCAATGGACTTAGATTTTAAACCCTTTGAATTAGTAGCGGTAGCTGTATCAGTGTTAATTGCTAACACTATTAGTTCTGACGGTAGGTCTAATTGGTTGGAAGGAACTTTACTCTTAGCTGCTTACACAGTCCTGGGTTTTGCCTTCTATTTCCACCCAGTAATTAATAGTTTGGGTTAGGAATGAAAATAGCGATCGCGCGAATTTACTCTTCAGGTATATTCAAGTGAAAGACAATATTTCCGACTTCTCTAGGAAGTCGGAGATATAAGCAATAGCTCTCTTTATTTTCTGTTACTTTTCTCAGAATAATCACTTAGAATATTTAGTAAAAAATTTGATGAGACTCCAGGAAGAGGAAAGGTCTATCTATAGATTATATAGTAAAAACCTATCGTTACAAAACAGAACAAAACAGATGTGATCATGTTTCTTGTCTTGGTAAGTGTCAACTATTCCGGAACAGAGAGATTTTGCCTGTCAAGAGAAATGTGGGTTTTAGTGACATGAACTACAATGACTGAAATTGGCCTGCTGCTCACGGGTGCTTTTAAAACCAGACCACCAACCTTTCCCTATTTACCAGATCAGCAACTATTTCAACTGAAAAATGCTGTCCAAAATTTAACAAATAACAAATTAACTAGCCTAGTTGACGCTGATCAAATTCCACCACCGGAATTTATCCAATCAGAAGAAACTTATTCAGATCAATTTTCAGTTTTGACAGAAAAACGAGAACAGATACTTCAACAAATTAGACAAAGATGCCCGAATGTAAGTTCCTTCAGTTTAGTATCTGAAGTAGAAATTACCACGACCAAACAAGATGGAGTAAAACTATTAGCAGCATATCAAAGATATTATCGTCAACCTCTACCTATTCTGCGCTTTGGGAGTTCTGGTGTCCCAGTGAGAATCTTGCAACAGCTTTTAGTATCTAGCGGCTATGGTATTAAAGTGGATGGCATGTTTGGACCGATGACAGAAACAGCTGTCAAAGCTTTTCAAAGCCAGCGCAATTTATTGACAGATGGTATAGTTGGGCAAAGAACTTGGTTAGAGTTGACAGTTTAATTAACTAGACAGGCGTTTTGCCTGTCTCCCGCTATTTTAATACGGTAGAAGTCAGAATTCAGAATTCAGGAGTCAGGAGTCAGGAGTCAGAATTCAGAATTCAGAATTCAGGAGTCAGGAGTCAGAATTCAGGAGTCAGGAGTCAGGAGTCAGGAGTCAGGAGTCAGAATTCAG
>DATGXQ010000181.1:0-13488 GCA_035298905.1 Nostocaceae cyanobacterium
CTTCCCTATCTCCAATTCTAGCCACTCTTTCCGCAACTTGGGATAATAAAGTTTGTGGTGCTTCGGTGCTTGTTAAACTGGCTAGGGGTAAAAGTGCTGGGTTATCTAACAATGGTGTGCTGTTTTGTTCCCACAGTCTTATTACTCGAAAGTGATGAGTGGTTGTCTCATCTTGATAAACTTCTGTAAAAGCGACTTCGTTCTCAGTTTCCTGTAAAAAGATAAGTATCTGTATCACCGGACATTTATATTGTCGCTTTAACCGCACAGAATAATCTAGCATTCGGAAATTTAACGTTGGTTTAGATGTGGTTAAAGTTTGAAATTCTAAATGTAAAATGCGGTTAGATACGCGGAGAAATATCACAGAATCAGCGCGAATAGGTTCGAGTGTTAATTCTGTTTTTAATATTTCCACTTCTGGAACTTCTACCCCCAATAACCAGCACACAAAGTCACTGGGGTAATTTTCCGCTAAATATTTACAGGCGTTATCGTAACTCAAATTTCTCTCTTTTTTTCACTACATAATCATTTTTTACCAAATTTTGGCTTCTTTGTGAGCTTATCGCATAATGAAAGATTATATTAATTAACATTATAAATAAGTATTAATTGTTAGTTTATGTTTTTCAACTTATGATTTAACCTGTTACTTTGAGACATTTTTAGGGAAGTATAATATAGTATCAAGCAATAAACGTAAATCTACCATAGAACATGACAGCCAAAGTTGTTAGTATTTGTAACCTTAAGGGTGGAGTGGGTAAAACTACTATTGTTATGGCATTGGCCGAGTATTTAGCTGGTGACACAATGTTCAGTAAACGTGTACTAGCTATTGACCTTGACCCACAAAGTAACTTAACCAGTGCTTTAATGTCTGAAGAAATTTGGGAAAAGCAATTTGAAAGTAGGAAAGCAACAATACCATATTTATTTAAAGACCCTGAATCTTTTTTGGATAATTTTAAAAATGAAGAATTTATAGTTAAGCAAAATGTATCAAATGTTAGAAACAGAAATTCTTTTAATTCTTTACATCTGATTCCCAGCAGCCCAAAATTATTTGAAGTTCAGGAAGATTTACCAACAGGATACTATTCTATCAACCTAAAACCCATTGACCTTTTGCGTACACTTCTCAAACCTCTCTTAAAGAAATATGATTATATTTTGGTAGATTGTCCACCAAATGTTAATAAAGTTATCAAAAGTGCATTTTTAGCTAGTGATGGTTTTATAATGCCTTGTGTGCCGAATAAAATGTCAATTCATGGATTAGATTTACTACTGAATCATATTGATAATATTGATAGAGAATACGGACACAATATCAAACCTATAGGAACATTAATTTCTCGCTTTAATCGAACTAAAGATCAGGTTGAGAATTTTAATTTTATCAAAGACAATCCGTTCTATCCATCGGTTTTCAAAACTATCATTTTAGAAAAAGCAAAAATAGCAGCAAGTTCAGATTTTACTAAATACTTGACCTATATACAAAAGTATGATGATTCTCACGATTTAATGCAACAATTGGCAAAAGAATTTATACAAAAGGTAGGTAAATAGAATAAATGGATTCATTAAAACTTGCAAGTTTATTAAGAGCAGTTGCAGATGTTATAGAATCTGATCCGAAATTTGCAAAAGCCATTGAAAAGCATTTGGCTGAAAATTTAAACTTTGAAAATAATCAAAATTCATCTGAAGCAAAACCAAATAAATCGAGTAACAAGAATACTCTGGAAAATGGAGATGTCGTTTTAGCTGAATGTCGCCGGATTTGGCGAGAACAAGGAGAAGAACAACTCAAAATTTATTTAAGTGAATTAGGAGAAAAAATCAAAGAACTTTTAAAATATGGTCAACTTGATCCAACTCGTTCTATCCGTCGCAAAAAAGACTTAAATGTGATTATTGATCATGTGATTGAAAAATTGAAAGCTCAAGAACAAAGTGGAAAATTATTTGCAGCATCAATTAATAATAATTTAAGTTGATTTTGAGATTCTATTTAACCCCGTTTTACAGATTGATCAAAAAGTTGCATTTGTTCGGGTGTGAAATCATTTAACATTCCTGACACTAAATGTAAAGATAAAATTCTTTTAACCCGTTTTGTTAATTCTTCTTCAGAGATACTATTAACATTGGGAACGGCTAGATGGTTAAAAGTACAATTAATTATTGTGATCATTTCTTGTCTATGCTAGGTTTTCTTGATAAAGCGGATTATTGTCAATTAAATTATTGACAATTGCAGTTAGTTTTTGAAAATTAGATTGATAATTAATGATTTGAATCATGTTTAAATCTCTTGAAAGTTAGAAAGTCTAAATACTTGAAGTTTTAACTATACTAAGAAGTTAACCAATTTTCTAACTGTAAATCTTTAACTCTGGTTAAATCAGAATCGTGAGAAACTAAAATTAAATTATGAATTATGGCGGTAGCAGCTATTAAAATATCTGCATCCTGAATGATTTTACCTCTGTTTTGTAAGTCAGCATGAATTTCTGATGCTTTTTCAAAAATTCTCAGGTCATCTAAGCATAAAATGAGATAATCATGACAAAATTGTTGAAATAATGCTAGTTTTTTGGTGGCATTGCTTCTTAAAAGTCCTCTTTGAATTTCGTAGTAAGTTATACCACTAATAGCTATCAACTGGCCTTGACTACGTGCTTCTGTAATTTTTAAACTGACTTCAATATTTTGTTTTAGTGCTGCTGAAACAATATTAGTATCTAATAAATAACCCATTTAACCCCGCTTTACAGATTCATCAAAAAGTTGCATTTGTTCTGGTGTGAAATCATTGAGCATTCCTGAAACTAAATGTAATGACAAAATACTTTTAATTCGTTTTGTTAGTTCTTGTTCAGAGATACTATTAACATCAGGAACGGCTAGAGGATTAAAAGTTTGATTCATCTCGTCTATCATCTCTTGTCTGTCTAGGTTTTCTTGATAAAGATGATTATTATCAATTAATGTATTGACAATTGCGGGTATTTTTTGAAAGTTGGATTGATAATTAATAGTTTGAGTCATATTTACACCTCCTGAAAGTTGTATAGTCTAATACCAAATTCTCATTTGAAACCCCACTTTTGCCCTAACGACTGGAAGTCGCGGCACTTTCCGCAAAATCCGCCTACGCGGACTAATTTATTAAGGGGGGTAAGAAAACAGGATTTGGTATGAATCGTATTATAGCAATTACAATGTTTCTAGAAATTTAGAAATTCACAAAAAAACAGCCACTTCCACGAGGGAAGCAGCTGTTTTAGTTATTAGGGGATTATAGGAGTTTAGTAGTCGAAGTCACCAGCACCAGCACCAGCAGCAGGAGCAGCATCTTTAGGTTCTGGTTTGTCAACTACGATACATTCTGTTGTTAACACCATACCAGCAATAGAAGCGGCGTTTTGCAGTGCGGAACGGGTTACTTTAGCAGGGTCAACGATACCAGCAGCCAACATATCAACAAATTCGTTGGTAGCAGCGTTGAAACCTACGTTAAATTCTTTCTCTTTCACTCTTTCAGCAATTACAGCACCATTCTGACCTGCGTTTTCAGCAATTCTCTTTAGAGGTGCGGGTAATGCACGAGCGACAATTAACGCGCCGGTTAATTCTTCACCTGTGAGGTTGCTGTTAGCCCAGGTTTCTAACTGAGGTGCGAGGTGAGCTAAGGTTGTACCACCACCGGGAACGATACCTTCTTCTACTGCTGCTTTGGTAGCGTTGATAGCGTCTTCTAAGCGCAGTTTCTTATCTTTCATTTCGGTTTCGGTGGCTGCACCAACTTTGACTACAGCTACACCACCGGATAATTTTGCTAAACGCTCTTGCAGTTTTTCTTTGTCGTAGGAAGATTCGGTTTCGTCCATCTGACGACGGATTTGTTCGCAACGAGCTTTAACTGCTGCTTCGTTACCTTCAGCGACAATTGTGGTGTTGTCTTTGGTGATGGTGATGCGGCGTGCTTTACCTAAGCTGTCTAGCTTGGTGTTATCTAGCTTGAGACCTGCATCTTCGGTGATGAGTTGACCACCGGTGAGGATGGCGATATCTTCTAACATAGCTTTGCGGCGATCGCCAAATCCAGGGGCTTTCACAGCAGCTACGTTCAATACGCCACGTAAGCGGTTAACTACTAGGGTTGCTAAGGCTTCTTTCTCGATGTCTTCAGCAATAATTACCAAAGGACGACCAGCGCGAGCAACTTGTTCTAGTACAGGTACTAAGTCTTGAACTAAAGCAATTTTCTTGTCAGTCAATAACAAGAAAGGCTCATCAAAAATCGCTTCCATGCGCTCTGCATCGGTGGCGAAGTAAGGGGAGATATAACCCTTATCAAAGCGCATACCTTCGGTGATTTCCAATTCGGTGGTCATGGACTTCCCTTCTTCTAGGGAAATTACGCCTTCCTTACCCACCTTATCCATTGCTTGAGCAATCATCTGACCGACTTCTTCGTCGTTACCAGCAGAGATTGACCCAACTTGAGCGATCGCTTTAGAATCTTCTACAGGACGAGCGTGTTCAGCAATCTTATCTACCAAGAAGTTGGTAGCTTTATCAATACCGCGCTTGAGCAGAATTGCGTTAGCACCTGCTGCTACGTTTCTTAAACCTTCTTTAACAATAGCATGAGCTAATACGGTAGCAGTTGTTGTACCGTCACCTGCTGCATCGTTAGTCTTAGAAGCAGCTTGGCGAATCAAAGAAACGCCGGTGTTTTCAATATGATCTTCTAATTCAATTTCTTTAGCGATAGTTACACCGTCGTTTACAATTTGAGGTGCGCCAAATTTCTTCTCTAATACTACGTTGCGACCTTTGGGGCCAAGGGTAACAGCTACAGCCTCAGCTAGGATATCAATGCCGCGTTCTAAAGCACGACGGGCGTTTTCGTTGTAGATAATGCGCTTTGCCATAGGTGTCTATTTGGGAATTGATTCAGGTTTACTTGGAATTTGATTATTGACTGAGTGGTGAGTGGTTACTTGCTAAATGCAAAAACCTAACTTTTGAATTTTGAATTTTGCATTTTGAATTGTTTGACCCCTCATCACCTAATTAAGCAACTACTGCTAAAATGTCTTTCTCAGAAAGCAGTACATATTCTTCAGTGCCGAGCTTGATATCAGTGCCAGCGTACTTAGAGTACAGCACTTTATCACCGACTTTGATTTCCAATTCTTGACGGCTACCGTCATCATTCCGCTTGCCAGGGCCAAGGGCTACAACTTCACCTACTTGGGGTTTTTCCTTGGCGGTGTCGGGCAAATACAAACCACCTGCGGTTTTTTCTTCAGAGGCGCTCACTTTCACAAAAACGCGATCGCCTAGAGGTTTAACTGTAGATACGCTTAGAGATACAGCTGCCATATTAGTTCTTCTCCAGAGTTAGCACTCTCAACTCCTGAGTGCTAATTTACCGAAAGAAGTTAGGATATGGCAATAATCTATGGTGTACGGGTTTCCGAACTATCTTTGGGGAGAGGAGGGGAATGAGGAGAAAGGAGACGAGGGTGAGGGGAGAGAGGAGAAGAAGAGAGGGGAAAGGGGAGAATGAAGAATATTTTCTTTCTCCTTGTCCCCGCGTCACCGCGTCCCCGTGTCTCTTTTCTTTGCGCCAGCGCGTCCCCAAGTCTGGAGCGTCTCTTCTTCTCCCCTGCTTCTACGTAAGTATAAATATCTAATTACGCTAGTTTTCTGGTTCTGCTCCGTAAGTAATGAATATTTTTATATGAACAAATTTGTTTGCAAAGCTATGAATTTGTTATAGAACTGTAATCAGGGAGCTGCGCGATGAGTAACAATACAGTTATCCAGACAAATCATCTCATCCCCAAAACTACTAAATCCCCCAAACGCCTAACTCTCAGTAATTGTGCAGGATCTCTCGGACGGGCAAAGATTGAGCAACACACAGTCTTTTGTGCTGAACAGACAGTTGCCGCCTACTGTTCAAAACAAGTTAGCCAAAAATCCGGGAAATACCCATTCTCAAAACTGGAGTGAACAGCCAACCAGTTGCACAAGTTTGACACACCAGTAGCTTCACATTTAGAGCTAAGTGCTTGCTTGTTGGTTATTTTTGGCAGATAATAGTAGTTTACCCAGATGGGGTCTGGTATTGCCCAACAAACCCAGAAAAGTCATTGAACTCATTACCCAACAGCACTTAAATAGTGAATGGCGATCGGGTAGTGGCAGAGTATGAACTTCTAGCCCAACCTATCCTTGGCAAAATTTTCCCTGGTTGCTCATAAACCTCTAAATTTAGACTTAACATCCGGAGGATATGCTAGAGCAGCAGTAAGCAGATGAAAGGGCAGGTAAGTTATAAGCTAGGGTGATCTTGAGCAAATACTGAACTTATCAATCAGAAGGATTATTATTTAATCAGTGTTTTTTATCCTGCACCTTTCAAAAAGATATATAATAGCGCATTATAGATACTAATGCTCTCCGTATCCTTACTGGACTTTTGCTATCAAGCTACTAGTCTATTGAAAGTGAACGCCACTTTTGAGACTTTAAGGCAGCAAAGGCGAGTTAAGTGGGAAAAAAACAACATCTCAATAATCCACCATAAAGGATAACTATTCAAGACCTTGATGGATTCAAGCGCGACAAGTGCCACTGCTATGAAAGAACCCAGCATGAAAGATCACAAACGACTTCTATTGATTGATGATGACCCTAACCTCATCTTGCTGGTGAAGGATTACCTAGAATTTCGGGGATACGAAGTCATCACGGCGGAAAACGGAAGGGAAGCCCTAGATATTTTAGAGCATGATGTCCCAGATATGATCATCTGCGATGTGATGATGCCAGAAATGGACGGTTATACTTTTGTGGAGCAAGTCCGGCAAAATGAACGTACTAGCTGGATACCCGTTCTCTTCCTCTCAGCTAAAGGACAAAGTGCCGATCGAGTGAAGGGTCTCAACAAAGGTGCTGACGTATATATGGTTAAGCCTTTTGAACCAGAAGAACTCGTAGCCCAAGTAGAATCTTCACTCAAGCAAACTATCCGTTGGAAAGAACATCAAGCTAAAGGAGGAGAAAACGGTTCTCGTATCCAGGTTCCTTTCGATGTACAGCTAACCCCAACCGAACTGAAGGTAGTACAGTTTGTAGCTAGAGGTTTAGCTAACCGGGAAATTGCGGAAGAACTAAATGTTAGTCAACGGACTGTGGAAAGTCACGTGTCCAATATGTTAGGCAAAACCAATCTCCATAACCGCACTGAACTAGCGCGGTGGGCGATCGAAAACCAAATGGCTTAATGGATAAGGATGAAGGATGAAGCATAGATATCTTATCCTTCAGCCTTATTTTTGATCCAATTCCCACCCCTTGGGGGACAGTTAGTAAAGAGATAGATTATGAATTGTGAAGCGAACCATGAGGTTTCATGACTTTTAGCTTCATGATTCATACTTTATAAAATACTACTTGCTATCAATTAGTGACAATGGTATAATTTCGCATAATTTTCTGGCTTAATTAAGCACTAATATCTATTCCGTAGATAGTAGTGTTGTACCTTGATTGTTTACTAAATATAGCGATAGTCATGAACAGGACTTACGCACAAGGTACGAAAAACCTGGGTCAAGAGATTGCTTCCCGACCGTCGCAATGACGTAAATACGTTAATCTTGCGTAAGTCCTATTGAAAATTGGAGAACAAACTGCAAATTAATTAACATTTTGGCATCCGAGATGAGATGCCGAGATTTGCGGCAGTATTATTACATCTTATGCAAAATAAATCCCTTGAAGACCACTAAACCCCACATAGAATTTGTGTAAGTATTCAGAATCCAGAATCCAGAATTCAGCATTAAAGAGACTTTTACAGTCAAGCTGAATGATTCTCAAGAAATATTACTACTATCTATTCCTTATTAGATCAGCATTCTGACCGGAGGCGGAGCGTCTGGAGGCTCCGCTTCTGACTCCTGACTCCTGAATTCTTACGAATTTGTATTGATAATTTTAGACTTTTAACTAGTTAATCCTATGGGAATCTCAATCATAAATTCTGTTCCTAGTTCGGGGTGAGATGAGACTTGAATCGTACCTTGATGTTTTTCAATAATTTGATAGGTAATAGCCAGCCCTAATCCTGTTCCCTTATTTACAGGTTTAGTTGTAAAAAAGGGATCAAATATTTTGTTTTGAATTTCTGGACTAATTCCTGGTCCATTATCTCTAATTTTAATTCTGACACGCTCGGCATTAAAGACATCTGTCTGAATCCAAATATATTTCTCAGTTTGTTTTTCCTGCTCATTTAAGGCATCAATGGCATTACTCAAAATATTCATAAATACCTGATTGAGCTTGGCTGGATAGCATTCTACGTGAGGTAATTCTCCATATTCTTTAATGACTTTAATTCCCTGTTTAATCCGATGATTCAAAATTAAAAGTGTACTTTCAATTCCTTCATGGATGTTAACGGCTTTTTTCTCAGCTTCATCTAAACGAGAAAAGTTCCTGAGCGACAGGACAATTTCACAGATACGCTCAGTGCCTATATTCATAGAAGACAGAATTTTTTGTAAGTCTTCAATAATAAAATCTAAACCAATATCTTCTATTTTTTCTTGAATTACTGAGGTGGGTTGAGGATATTCTTGTTGATAAAGTTCTATTAAACTTAATAGAGATTGTACATAATTATCTAAAGGTTTTAGATTACCATGAATAAAGTTAACCGGATTATTAATTTCATGGGCTACTCCAGCTACTAAATGACCCAAGCTGGACATTTTTTCATTTTGTACCAATTTAACTTGAGTATCTTTTAGTTCTTGCACAGTATGCTCTAATTGCTGTGCTTGAATTTGGGCTGTGATAGTGGCTTTGGTTAATGCTTTAAGATTATTATAGGCTTTAGAATGATAGCGAATGCGAGCGATTAACTCTACTGGGTCAGGTATTTTAATTAAATAGTCATTTGCCCCTTGAGCAAAGGCATTAGCTTTACAAACAGACTCTTCTTTACTGGAGAGCATGATAATGGGGATATCATGAGTTGCTGGATAGGAGCGAAACCAATTCAGCAACATCAAGCCATCTATTTCTGGCATGACTAGATCAAGAATAATCACAGTTGGAGCAACTTCCAAAGCTTTGGCTATTGCCTGAGCGGGGTCTTTAACAAAGTGATAGAAAATATCACTTTCGGTAGATAGAATTCTTCTGATAGCTTCGCCTATGATGTATTGATCATCGATCAATAAAACTGTAACTTGATCGGTTGGCGTACTCAGAATGTCCGGTCTTGTGGGTGGAATGTGTGCTTGAGTATAGCTGTGTAGGAGTTGGGTGTTTTGTTCAAATATACCAGCTATACTTGTAGGCTGCCGAGTAACTGCGGTATTCATAAGACCCAGAAGTGAAGTTTAGAAATAAAAAAAAGCTATAACATAGATATAGATTTGTTATATCTCTCATTATAGAGATGAGTCTATGGTGAATGTAAACCAGGAAAATGCTTAGGTTTGGTGGTTTTTCATAGGCGAAAATAGATGAAAAACTACTACAAATTAAAAGTAACCGAGTTAATTTACTTCAGTGATAACACGGTTAAAAAATACATTAAATCTATATGTAAAGTTGTTTGACACAGGTAGGAGCGATCGCATCTATGGGTAACATTTCCACAACAGCACCCATTTCCCATGCGGCTTTGGGCATCCCATAAATCACGCTGGTACTTTTATCTTGGGCTATAGTGTGCCAACCTGCTGTCCGTAAATGTTTTAAACCTTCTGCTCCATCTCGACCCATACCCGTAAGTAATACGGCCACGCCTTTACCTGTGCAATTGTGGGCTACACTACTGAAAAATACATCAATGGAAGGATGGTAAATACAATCAAGGGGTTCATGGCTATAGCCTAGACTTTGGTTAGGGTGCATAACTAAATGGTGATTTGTTCCGGCTACTAGGACTTTACCAGCTTGGGGAACAGCACCATTACTCGCTATTTCTACTGGTAAATCAATTTGTTCATCCAACCAAGTCACAAAACCTTGAGTAAATTCCGCATCTATATGCTGGGTAATAACTATAGCTGCTGATAAATCCTGGGGAAATTGTGAAAGAATTTTGACTAAGGCTTGCGGTCCGCCAGTAGAAGCACCGATGACAATTAGTGGTGCTAGAGACTTAGACTCAGGAGAATGGGGTTTGTTCTGCTTGGTTAATGATCTGGAGGGAAATTTACCAATGAGTCGGGCAATGGTGGCAATTTTTTTTAACAGTCTGGTATGACCATCTGTTGACTGACTAGTACCCAGAACAGGGGTGTTGATAGCATCTAAAGCCCCATAACCCATAGCCGCAAACACTTGGGCTGCATAACGATCGACACTGGCTGTCACCATGAGAATAGCACAGGGATAGTGCTGCATAATTTGTTTGGTGGCTTCTACTCCATCCATTTTGGGCATCAGCACATCCATTAAAATCAAGTCTGGAGTATTGACAGCACATTTACTCACTGCTTCCGCACCATCAAAAGCTACCCATGCCACTTGGTACTCAGGTACTTTTAACACTAATCGCTTCAGGACTTCTACAGCCATTACTGAATCGTTAACAATGGCTATTCTCACAATATTAAACTTCTCCAATCAAATCAATTACCGCCTCTAAGAGAGTGTCGTCATGAAAGCTACTTTTAGTCAGGTAGTAATCCGCACCTGCTTGTAATCCTTGCAATCGGTCTTCTTGACGGTCTTTATAGGAAACGATAATTACCGGAATGTGTTTTAACTGCTGGTCGGTTTTTATTTCGCGGGTGAGTTCAAAACCATTCATGCGGGGCATATCTATATCAGTCACAACTAGCTGGTAATTACCAGAGCGGATCATGTTCCAAGCATCCATGCCATTGACAGCCACTTCTACTTGATAACCATGATTTTCTAATAATTTGCGTTCCATTTCCCGCACGGTTAAGGAATCATCCACTACTAACACTCGCTGAGAGATTTTGTTAACTGCTGGTTGGGCTGAGTGATGTACTTGACTGATTTGTCCACTGGAAAATACTTTGGCGGTAGAAATCAGCAAATCTTCCACATCAAAAATCAAAACCGGGCTACCATCATCAAGGATGGCTGCGGCGCTGATATTAGGTATTTTACCCAAACGGGGATCAAGAGGTCGAATCACTAAGCTGCGTTCACCTAAAAAGCGATCGACTACTAAGCCATAATGATTAAGGCGATCGCTAATTACTACTACTTTGATAATGTCTTTTTGTACCGTTGGTGTAGCTAATTCTAAAACTTGGTGGGCTAAAACTAAACGCACGGGCTGATTTTCCAGTAGGAAAAACGGCTGATTTTCTGACACCTGAATATCTGATTTAGATAGCATCACCACTTGTTCAATCCGTGTCAAACTAAAAGCGTAGGGTTCTCCGGCAATTTCTACTAATAAGGTACGAATAACGGAGAGTGTCAGGGGCAGTTGTAAGTGAAAAGTCATCCCTTGCCCTGGATGAGAAACAGCCCGTAATGTACCGCCAAACTCCCGCACGGTGCTATAAACTATATCCAGTCCTACACCCCGTCCCGAAAATTCCGTTACTACCTCAGCAGTGGTAAAGCCTGGTAAGAATAGAAATTCCATTAACTCGGCTTCTGAGAGTTGGGCTACCATTTCCCAATTAGTCAACTTTTTCTTCACAATTTCTTGCCGTAAAAATTCCGGTTCTATACCTCTGCCATCATCACTGACAGTAATAAATAACTTACCAGCCCGATGATAAACTTCGATGGAAATTAAACCCGTTTCTGGTTTACCTACAGCTAAACGCTCTTGGGGTGATTCAATCCCATGATCTAAAGCATTACGGAGGATATGTACTAAAGGTGTTTCTAAATGTTCGAGAATATCTCGATCAACCAAAGTGGATTTGCCAATAATTTGGAGATTAACTTTTTTCTTTAATTGTCGAGCTAAATCCCGGACGATGCGGGGTAGTCTTTGCCCTTTTTCTTCAAAGGGACACATTTGGGTGGTGACAACTTGCTGATAGAGACGATGGGCAAAGTGAGCAGAATGTTGATAAAACAGTTCTAGTTGATTTTGGCGATCGCTCAATAAACGTTGACATTCACTGGCTTGTTGTCGCGCTTGAGTGACCAAATTGTCAATAGCCCGATCCAAATGTTGCGGTTTTAATCTTCCCTCTAACTTTTCCAATAGCCCAGATAACTCTATTTGCGCCATTTTCAGTTGCACAAAAGAATCAGTAATCGATTCTAGGCGCTTTGACTCTACTAAAGATTCTCCAGCCAGCGCCATCAACTGATGCAGCACATCTTTACCCACTCGCATCAAATGATGTTGATTGGTTGCTGTTTCTTCTGGAGACGGGTGAACCGCAGCAACAGTTGTAGGTGTAGCCACGGGTAATGCTTCCGTTGGTGGTTCTGGTTTGACTGGAGGTTGTGGATTAGTAGTCCTTTCCTCCAAAACAGCAGAAACAATAGTTGTGTGAGATTGGTTAACTTCTGGATTTAAAAGTTGAGTGATTTGGGTAGTCAAAGACCGGGATTGATCCTCAATCGCAGCTGAAATAGGTGTATCAGGATTGCCGACACAAGCATCAGCTATGACTAGGAATAAGTCTAATGTCTGTAAGCAAACATCAATCCCACCAGGATTAATGCTAATTTTCCCAGCTTTAATACCTGTAAAATAGTCTTCCAAAGCATGGGCTAAATTAACCACCGGATTAACCTGCACAATTCTAGCCGCCCCTTTGATAGAGTGGGCCGATCGCATCAGCGCTGCTAACTCTTCTGTCGGTTGGGGTTTTTTCTCCAAGGCTAACAGGTAATCGTTCATTAATGCTACTTGGGTTTTGACTTCCATACTGAATAAATCCAGTAAGGAAAAATTGCTGAAATCTACATTTTCTGTCATGACGACACCTTTTTAGCCAAGGTGGAAAATAACAGTTCGGCATCTAAATAGCTGACAGTATAAGACTGCCAAGGGAATAAACCTTTTGTATAGGTGCGGCTGGTTGAGGTGTTATTACTTGGTGGATCAATTAATTTTTCTGGGGAAATTTGGTGTAAACCATAAAGTTCATCAACACTAAAAACCCAAGTTTGACCTGTATCTTGCACCACTACCATCCGAGAATAAACCACCGGACTAAAGCTAGGAAGTTTCCCGTCACTAATTTCTAAATTTAAGAGATGAGTCAGGGAGATACACAAATAAAGTTCACCGCGAATATTCACCAAACCCCGCAAAATTTGATTACTGCGATGTGGCAAAGTATGTACTGGACTGGGTATAGTGGTTTCTTGGAAAATTTGAGCCGGAAGGGCTAACCATTCTTGTTGTAGACGGAAAATTACTACTTTTAGTGTAGCTGTGGGTAAAGCTTTGGTTTGGACTGCCCT
>DATGXQ010000182.1:0-14732 GCA_035298905.1 Nostocaceae cyanobacterium
GTTATGGTGGACTTCGTAGCGTTCCTTTAAGCCCCGTAAAATAGAAATGGTATTTTCGACGCTAGGCTGGTCTACAAAGACTTGTTGGAAACGACGTTCTAGGGCTGCGTCTTTTTCGATGT
This sequence comes from Nostocaceae cyanobacterium, assembly GCA_035298905.1. Classification (GTDB taxonomy): domain Bacteria; phylum Cyanobacteriota; class Cyanobacteriia; order Cyanobacteriales; family Nostocaceae; genus DATGXB01. The sequence goes on from DATGXQ010000182.1 coordinate 123, forward strand.
ATTTGCGGTATTCATCTAAGGTTGTTGCCCCAATACAGCGTAATTCACCACGGGCTAACATTGGTTTAAGTAAATTCCCGGCATCCATCGACCCTTGTTGGTTAGAACCTGTGCCAACAACGGTGTGCAGTTCGTCAATAAATAGCACAACTTGCCCGTTTGATTCCGTAACTTCTCGGAGGACATTCTTTAAACGGTCTTCAAATTCACCCCGGTATTTAGCACCAGCGATTAAACTACCAATATCTAAGGAAATCAACTGACGATTTTTTAAAGATTCTGGAACGTCACCATTCACCATTCTTTGTGCCAATGCTTCGGCTATGGCTGTTTTTCCTACTCCTGGTTCACCAATTAATACAGGGTTATTTTTACTGCGACGAGATAACACCTGAATTACTCGGCGAATTTCTTCATCTCGACCAATTACAGGGTCTAATTTGCCGGATCTGGCTTGTTCTGTCAAGTCTCTACCAAAGCGTTTCAGAGCTTCGTAGGGGACATCAGCATTCTTATCTGATTTTTCTGATGTTCTGGAACTGGTGCGAGTAGTTTTGATTGCGGCTTCTAATTTGGGAAGGTCGAAGTTTAAGCTTTTGAAAATCCGCTTACCAACCCGCTCATCTTCCGCAAAAGCTAATAATAAATGCCCTTCGGAGATTTCTGTTTCTCCCATTTTGGCGCGAATTTCGTCAGCGCGATCGAGCATTAAGTCTAAATTTCGTCCCAGATAAAGTTGATCACTTTTACCAATTCTCGGTTGACGCTGACAAAATGCTTCTAATTGCTGTAATACTCGACTAGAATCAATTTCTGCACGATTAAGGATACCGGAGGCTAAATTACTGGGTTCTTGTAAAAGTGCTATTATTAAATGTTCTACTTCTAGTTGCTGTTGTTGATAAGCACGGACTATATTCTGAGATTTAAATACGGCATCCCAGGCTGTATCAGTAAATTTATCTGGATCTGTAGGTTGCATTTTTAAGAAAGGGGACTGGTAACTGGTGACTAATGACTGGTGACTGGGAAAAGAGAATAGATATTATTTACATATAGCAATCCGATCTGAGTTGTGAACTGACTTGTGGAGAGAAGGGAACAGGGAACAGGGAACAGGGAACAGTTAGAGTTCATAAATGATTTAGGATTGCTATATCATTGGGGGTTGCCATAGGGAGAAAATGAGGGCAGACAAATAATTGATATGTACTACTCAAACCAGGTTGAAGTGAGTAAAACCTATTTGCTGAACATTTCCTCAAAAGGATAGGTTACTAGAAAAGGTGACAAATACATACTTAATACTTTATATTTCGCGCTTGTGCTGGGATCTTCAGTGGGTAATTGAAAATCCACATCCAACCCACTGCCATGATGATAGCGAATGATGCCCAATTAGATACTGTAGACTAGGAGCGATCGCTAGTTGTAAATTGAGAGCGATCGCTTTGATTTATTTGAGCCAACTATTGACTTACAAGTTGCGCTTGTGCCTCTTTTTCTGCTGTGGAAATGTGACTACTCAACTGAATTAGTTCCACTTTATACCCATCTGGATCTTCTACAAACGCGATGACTGTGGAACCATGTTTCATTGGCCCTGGTTCCCGTACCACCTTACCACCACGTTTTCTAATTTCCTCACAGGTGGCGTAAATGTCATCTACGCCAATGGCAATATGTCCATAAGCATTGCCTATCTCATATTTATCCACACCCCAATTATAGGTTAGCTCTAGTACGGTATGGTCGCTTTCTTCCCCATAACCCACAAAAGCTAAGGTGAACTCTCCACCTGGATAATCTTTCCGCCGAAGTAATTGCATCCCCAACACTTCACAATAGAATTTGAGGGACTCTTCCAAGTTACCTACACGTAACATTGTATGTAGCAATCGCATATTGATTTTTGTTCTGTACTTGGTTTAATAGTGTTAACTATCAATATTGTACAGATGGGCATGGAGAAAAGACGCTCTGACGCGGAGAAAAGAGACGCTCTGACGCTCTGACGCTCTGACGCGGGGAAAGAAAGACAAAAAGATTCTCCCCTCTCCTTGCACAGACGCTACGCGAACACCGTGTCTCCCCCTCTCCCCATCTCCTCTGTACTAAAATGGATCAATGCTCAAGGATTTAACCTGTTTAGCTCCTAGTGGGGGAGAGAATTTAAAAGTTTGGGCTGTAGTAACAGGCTGAGAAGTTCTTTGCAGAATTTTTTCAGTAATTAAAATATCAAAACCGCTACTTTGTCCACCAAATTGGACTTGTTTGACTATTCCCTCTACTGGTTCTATAAAAGCACTGAAGTTAAATCCATCTTCTGGCTCAGTATATCTATAGACAGATACCTGTTGATTATCTACAATCCCTTGTTCTTCTTTAAGTCGAGTATTATCTAATAAACCAATTTCTTGGAGAATCTTTTCACTGCTGGATTGATTTTGAGAAATTGCCACCCTTGCTTCTTCTGGAAATTGTATAAATACTAAAGAGGAAACCCCAATCAGAAAAGATTCTTGGAAATTATCCGAGGAACTAATACTATATTCTTGGGATACAGGATTGTAAGTCCAAACTTTTTTTCCATCAGAAATCACCACATACTGTTGTTTGGTTTGATCTTCTATCTCAGTAAAAAAAATTTCCGACCTAAACTTTCCTCCGGCTTGGACAATCGTTTTAGTGTTAATTTTAAATTTAAAATCTCCTCCTTGAGTTTTAGCCGTAATCAAGGATTGAGATTCCGTCAAATAGCGATCGCTCTGCCAAAATTTAGTAATTGCTTTTACCAGTAAATCTTTGTTGAGGGTAGTCTGTCTTTGACTAATTTTGGTTGTCTTTGCTGCTGTTAGTGCTGGTTGGGGCTGAGTAGATTGGGCTTGACTTATACCTACTAGCATGGTGATCAGGCTAACAGAAGCTACAGAGGCGATCTTTTGTAGTGTTAGGTTCATGGTTGATTGATAATCCAGTGTCAATTTACTACTTTATCTATAATTGAAAATACTTCTGCTCACGAAAGCTAGTATCAAGGTTATCTCATGTTCCATATAAGTATAAGATAAATTCAATACAAATTTATTTAGTATTTTACATAAATTTACTTCTAAAATTAGCATCCATTTTACAATGTATTTACTTATTATTGCTTACTGATAAATTAGGAATCTTTTCCCTGTTGGGTTTATTTTTTAGCGGTTTCTAGGCAATTACTGTTCAGGCACAAAAACACCGCCCGTAAATTAAATATTACACAAGTGTAATTACAGTAAAATCAAAGCGTTCTTTATCAGCATTAGCAGTAATAAAATTTTATATAGAAATCAGAGTTCCCTGTTAAGAGTTCCCTTCTCTCCGCAAGTCAGTTCACAACTCAGATCGGATTGCTATAGTTGGTTTTGAAAACTAAACCATCTACTTAGCACCTGCTATACATTAGGATAATTTTATAAATTCATTATTATTATAAGGACATGATGTAAATGTTTAAATTTAAACTTCAAGTAAATTTAGTGTGTTTTTTATTTAAAGTTAAATAATTTGCTCTTACAAATTAGATACTCAAAAGTATATTTACTGAACAAAAAAGTATTTTTTAATCATGCCCAAAAACTTGAAAAATCATTTCCAAATTGCAGCCTTAGTAGTTCTCACTACTTCTGTTGCTCCTAGCTTGACTCAACCAGCTTTTGCTCAGAACGTCAGTTGGACAGATTGGACTTCTGCAACTACTGGTCTGAATGGTTCTGCTACTGGTTCTCTCAGCCTTCCCAATCAATCGCCAATTACGGTTACTTACAGAGGGGAAGTTCTGTTTGCACAAACTAACGGTGGTATCAACTACTGGAATCCTGCTACACCTTATGTTAGCCCCACTGTACCCAACGCACCACCAGCTAGTGACATTATTGCTTTAGTTGGGGGTAATCAAAGAGTAAATACAATCACTTTTTCCAGCCCAGTAAAAGATCCTGTGTTTGGAATTGTCAGCATGGGTCAATTTGGTATACCTGTACGTTATAATTTTGACGCTCCCTTTGATGTTTTGAGTTTCGGCCCTGGTTACTGGGGTAATGGTCCTTTAACAGAATTACCAGGAAATATACTACAAGGTAGAGAAGGACACGGGGTAATTCAGTTTCAGGGAACTTTGTCTTCAATTAGTTGGACTACTCCTGTTGCAGAAAACTGGCATGGATTTACCGTAGGTGCAAAGAAAAGTGTACCAGAACCTACAACAGCTTTAGGTTTATTGTTCCTGGGTGGGCTGGGCGCTGTGGGCTTAAAGCGGAAAGAGCAAAATTTCAGCAGCAATGATCAAGTATAATCAGACTCTTGATTGCTGAGTCAGCATAGGGAAAAATTAGCCTATTTCTTAGATTAACTATGAAAGTTCACCCTGAGTATTCATACTTGGGGTTTTTATGTTGGCAAACAATTGATTCGGCAACTTTGATTAATATCTTCCAGAATAGCTCTATGACTAACCGTGTATTGATGCTGGTGTGAGCTAATTTATGGAAATCTTCTTTAATCTCTGCCAAGAAAGCCACTGAAAACTCTATGCTAACGATCGGGCTAAAACATTAAAAGGAGGAAGTGAGAATGACTAAATTTTTGGACACTGCTATTGAGGCCATTGTAGCACGCGAAATTCTCGATTCACGGGGTAGACCGACTGTGGAGGCTGAGGTACATTTAGCTAATGGTGTTGTTGGCTTGGCACAGGTTCCTAGCGGTGCTTCTACTGGCACATTTGAAGCCTACGAACTGCGAGACGGTGATAAAAGCCGTTATGGGGGTAAAGGTGTACTCAAGGCAGTACAAAACGTCAAAGAAGTGTTAGCCCCAAAATTATTAAATCTGGATGTTCTGAACCAAGAACTATTAGACAGAACCGCGATCGCTCTGGATGGTTCGCACAACAAAGCTAATTTGGGCGCAAATGCGATTTTAGCTGTATCTTTGGCGGCTGCTAAGGCTGGGGCTGGGGCTTTAGATATCCCTCTGTATCGCTATTTGGGTGGACCTTTAGCGAATTTGCTACCAGTCCCCTTAATGAATGTAATTAATGGTGGCGCTCATGCAGCTAATAACGTAGATTTCCAAGAATTTATGATTGTCCCCATTGGTGCTTCTTCTTTTAAGGAAGCATTACGCTGGGGTGCAGAAGTATTTGCTACTTTAAGCAAAGTCTTAGATGACAAGGGTTTGCTGACTGGTGTCGGTGATGAAGGTGGTTTTGCTCCCAATTTGGAATCTAACCAAGTGGCTTTAGAGTTGTTAGTAGCAGCCATTGAGAAAGCAGGTTACAAGCCCGGAGAACAGGTAGCATTAGCCTTAGATGTGGCAGCTAGTGAGTTTTACAAAGATGGGCAATACATTTATGATGGCAAACCCCATGCTCCTAGCGAGTTTATTGATTACTTGGGTCAGTTAGTTGACCAATATCCGATCGTTTCCATTGAAGATGGTTTACATGAGGAAGATTGGCAAAACTGGCAACTGCTGACCCAAAAGTTAGGCTCACGGGTGCAACTGGTAGGTGATGATTTATTTGTGACCAATGCCACCCGCTTACAAAAGGGAATTGAGCAAAAAGCCGGAAATGCGATTTTGATTAAGCTGAATCAAATTGGTTCTTTGACTGAAACCTTAGAAACCATTGATTTAGCTACTCGTAACGGTTTCCGTTCAGTGATTAGCCATCGTTCCGGGGAAACAGAAGACACAACCATTGCTGATTTAGCAGTAGCCACCCGTGCCGGTCAAATTAAGACTGGTTCTCTGTGTCGTAGTGAACGGGTAGCTAAGTACAATCGCTTACTACGGATTGAGGATGAATTAGGCGATCGCGCTCTTTATGCTGGTGCTGTCGGACTAGGGCCGAAGTAAGGGATTGGTGACTGGTGACTGGTGACTGGTGACTGGGAACAAAACAATAATTCTTTCCTCATTTCCCGCTCACCGCTCACCGATCACCGATCCCCAATCTATGGATAAAACCCCAATTTAGGTAAGCCCAAACTTTCATCCCAGCCCAGCATCAAGTTCATACATTGAATAGCTTGGCCGGCTTGCCCTTTAATTAGGTTGTCAATGGCTGACATGACGATGACGCGACCTGTGCGGGGGTCAACTTCTAGACCGATATAGCAAAGATTGCTACCACAAGCCCATTTAGTCTGGGGATAAATGCCGCTACCACAGATTCTCACCCAAGGGGAATTACGGTAGAAAGCAGAAAAGATTGTAATTAAATCATCACGCACTAGACCAGGATCGCGGAGTGTGGCGTAGACGGTGGCGAGAATACCGCGCACCATGGGGATGAGGTGGGGAGTAAATTGTACTGTCACCTCGTGTCCTGCCAGTTCGCTGCAAATCTGCTCAATTTCTGGGGTGTGTCGGTGACGAGCAACGTTGTAGGCAGCCAGAGAGTTGTCTGCTTCTGCTAATAACAGATTGACTTTAGCTTGTCTTCCACCGCCTGATGTGCCAGATTTAGCATCAATAATTGCTGTTTCTGGGACGATTAAGCCTTGTTTGAGGAGTGGAGAGAGAGCTAGTAGACTAGCTGTAGGATAACAACCGGGACAACCGACTAATTGAGCTTCACTAATGCGATCGCGGAAGAGTTCTGGTAATCCATAAACAGCGATCGCTGCTGTTGTCTGGTCTTTTCTTTCAGTACCATACCAAGTTGTATAAGTTGCCAAATCGCTAAAACGATAATCAGCACTTAAGTCCAGCACTTTACATCCCTTCTCGATTAGTCGGGGTGCAATTTGGCAAGCTAAACCATTGGGGAGAGACAGAAACACCACTTCGCAACGACTAGCAATGATTTCTGGGTCTACTGCCTCAATGGGTATGTTAACTATAGAACCCAAATGAGGGTAGAGGTCAGCAAAGGACTTACCTGCACTGCTCTCACCACCTAAATAAACCAGTTCAACTTCTGGATGATCCATCAACAGTCGAACTAGTTGCACTCCGCCATAGCCGGACGCGCCAACAATCCCAACGGGTACGCGTCTCAAATTGCCCATGATATGAAATCCTTATCCGCTCTTAAATTATTGTCTTCTTAGCTATACGCAATCAAGCTATTAGAAAATTGCTTATTGCTATTGTACTTTTGCTGGATTGTATAGCAAAGGATCTTCTTTAGCGTACATACAAATTGATATTTCTGAATATAGTGACCAGACCAATCACACTCAATGTTATGTAGACTAAACTCTCCTAACAAGATTATCTTATTAAGATGGTAAAAAATTTTGCGCTCCACAAATTTCCTCAAGCCGTTAAAGCACGGAGAAAATCTCAGGGTCTTTCTCAGGAAAGCTTACAGAAGTGTTCAGATGACGTTAAAACTACATGGGGACGGGGACACGGCAGAAAGCGGATTTTGGCTTGACAACAAGACAGCAGAATTCAGTAGTCAGGAGTCAGGAGTCAGGAGTCAGGAGTCAGGAGTCAGGAGTCAGGAGTCAGGAGTCAGAATAGTGATCACACAGGAATAGAGATTAGTAATATTTAGCAAAAATCATTTAGCTTGATTCTCAAATTCTCTCAAATTCTGAGTTCTGAATTCTGGATTCTCAATCCTTACATTTATTTCTTATATAGCAATCATAAATCATTTATGAACTCTAACTGTTAAGAGTTCCCTGTTAAGAGTTCCCTTCTCTCTACAAGTCAGTTCACAACTCAGATCGGATTGCTATATAAATGATTCTTACTTGATCAAAAGATTCTCAATTCGATTAGCTATTATCTCACAATAATCTTGACGAATTTCAAAGCCAATGACTGGACGGTTTAGTTCTAAAGCCACTATAGCTGTAGTTCCTGAACCCATAAATGGATCAAGTACAATTTGATTTTGATGGGAAGAAGCTTTAATTATTCTTTGAATAACAGCAGTTGGAAACTGTGCCGGGTGTGCTGTCCGTTCTTTTGATGCTCTATCTTGTCCAGAAGTTACTTTAGGAAATTCCCAAACATCAGTCGGATTTTTACCTAAAGGATTAACTTTAATTTTACCATTTTTCTTCTGAGTTGGATATTTAACATTTGGATCACGAATATCATCAAGATTGAAAGTATATTCATCTGGATTTTTTACATACCATAAAAATTTCTCGTTGCGAGGAGAGAAGAACTTACTACCAGCCACACCAGCACCATAATTCCACACAATTTCCTGAATTAAATAAAAAGGTATTTTATCCCACAATAAATAAGGAATAGGAATAGCTTTAGCACGCTTTTTGATGGATAAATAGCCTAAATTTAGCCAAAATGCCCCAGTTGGTGTAGTAATTTGATAAAGTTCTTTAATCCATTTTTCACACCAGTCTAGATACTCACTTAATGGCATTGGTTTTTCATACTCTTTACCAATGTTATATGGTGGGCTGGTAACAGTTAAATGTATCGACTCATCCGGTAAAATTCCCATAGCCTCCATACAATCAATGTGATATATCAGACAATTTGAGGCTTGAAAGTAGGGTTTACCTAAATGTTTAGCTAGATCAGCCAATTCCATAAGGTATTGTTTTGCGCGTGTTTTGCGTCTAGATTATGACACTTATAGTATTTATGAACTATCTGGTTTGTCAAACAGAAAAAAATAACTATTCTTTGCAATATCTAATTCAGGTAAACAGGTTACAATTGAAAGTAACTTTTTGGTAAAAAAAATTTACGTTGGTAGCTGGGAATTTTCTGTGTCAAAGCCTAAGACTAGCCATGCCCTGGAATTTGATTCGATCGATGCCGGTTTAGCAGATTTAAAAGCCGGTCGCGTCATTGTGGTGGTAGATGACGAAAATAGAGAAAATGAGGGTGACTTGATTTGTGCTGCCCAATTCGCCACCCCAGACATGATCAATTTTATGGCAGTGGAGGCCAGGGGGTTAATTTGTCTAGCGATGAGTGGCGATCGCTTGGATGAGTTAGACTTACCTCTAATGGTCAGCAACATCACAGACCCCAACCAGACTGCCTTCACTGTCAGTATTGATGCTTCTCCCCATTTGGGTGTCAGCACGGGTATTTCTGCTGAAGACCGCGCTCGGACGATTCAAGTAGCTCTTAATCCTGCCACTAAGCCTACTGATTTACGTAGACCTGGGCATATTTTCCCGATACGGGCTAAGGATGGGGGGGTACTGAAGCGAGCCGGACATACAGAAGCGGCTGTAGATTTATCCCGACTTGCTGGTTTATACCCTGCGGGTGTAATTTGTGAAATTCAAAACCCTGATGGTTCTATGGCGCGGTTGCCTCAATTATTTGAGTATGCTAGAACACATCAGTTAAAAATTATTAGTATTGCTGATTTAATTAGTTATCGTTTACAACACGATCGCCTAATTATCCGCGAAAGTATTGCAGAACTCCCCACCCAGTTCGGCCAGTTCCGCATTTACGCTTACCGTCACACCTTAGATAATTCTGAACATGTGGCGATCGTTAAAGGTGATCCTTCTTCATTCCAAGACGAAGCGGTAATGGTGCGGATGCACTCGGAATGCTTAACCGGCGACGCTTTAGGCTCATTACGTTGTGACTGTCGGATGCAGTTGCAAGCAGCCCTAAAAATGATTGAAAATGCTGGTCAAGGTGTAGTAGTATACCTGCGGCAAGAAGGGCGGGGCATTGGTTTAATTAATAAACTCAAAGCCTACTCTTTACAGGATATGGGGCTAGATACTGTAGAAGCCAACGAGCGCTTAGGCTTTCCGGCTGACCTGCGCGACTACGGCATGGGAGCGCAAATGTTAATGGATTTGGGTGTTAAAAAAATACGCCTAATTACTAATAACCCCCGTAAGATTGCTGGTGTGAAGGGTTATGGCTTGGAAGTGGTGGATAGAGTACCGCTATTAATCGAAGCCAATGATTATAATTCTTACTACCTAGCGACAAAAGCGAAAAAGTTAGGTCACATGCTGTTACAGACATACCTGTTAACAGTAGCGCTACATTGGCAAGATGACCCGCAATCAATTACAAAACGCTATGAACGGTTAGAGAAAATCCGTCATTTAGCCAGAAGCCATGATTTATTGTTGCAGGAAGAAGCGCGACCTTTAGGGATAGCGTTGTTTGATCAACCTTCCTTAACAGTACATTTGGGTTTTGATCAGCCAAAAGTCGCTGCTAGTGATTGGTATCAGCAAAGCGGACATCCTTATTTACAAGCTATCTGCCAAATTTTAGATCAGTTAGTTGCTTCTCCCTACGTACAGAAACTTGAGTTTTTGATTTCTAATGGTAGTGACCCCTTAACTAACTTACAAGTGCAGCTAGATAGGCAAATGTTTGGTACTGATGTATTGCCTTCGGAAATAGGCGATCGCTTGGAAACCCAAAAGATTTATAGTTTCAGTAAATAGCATTTTTCAAGCATTTCCTGACTAATTAAACATATATAGAATTATAGACATATCTAGCTCTAGTTGCTTGACTAGAGCTATTTATTTGTGATTTTTGTATGCTTAAGTAACCTCCACAAAAAAATAAATTAATAGTTAAGCCAATTTGCCGTAAACTAAGTATTATTCCAGTGCATCCCGCGTATAAGTTTTACTATTTATTACAATTTGTGGGGGAAATGCAGATAACCCATTAAAATTAGACTCATGCTTGTAGAATTTAGCGTAGAAAATTACCGTTCCTTTCAGGAAAAACAAACATTCAGCATGGTAGCTTCTGACGATGAAACCATGTTGGAACATAATACTTTCCCGATGTCTAATACTAATGATCTACGCTTACTAAAAAGTGCTGCAATTTACGGGCCAAATGCTTCGGGTAAAAGTAATTTAATCAAAGCTATGCAAACTTTGAGGAGACTGGTAACTAACTCAGCAAGCAGAATGCAAACTGGTGATAAATTACCAATTGAACCCTTTAGATTAAATTCTGAATCAGCGCAAAAACCGACGACTTTTGAAGTAATTTTTATTCATGAAGGTACTCGCTATGAATATGGAGTTTCTTTCAATCAAGAGCGAATTTATGAAGAATGGTTAATTGCATATCCAAACGAAGTCAAGGAAAATTGGTTTTCACGTCAATATATTCCTAATGACCCAAGATTTGAATCTGAAGCAGGATATAAGTGGTCTTTTCCAAAATTGAAAGGAGAAAAAAAACGTATTCAAAAATTAGTGCGTCCTAATTCCTTATTTTTATCTCATGCTGCACAAAATAATCATCCGCAGATTACACCAATATTTGAATATTTTTTTGATAAAATAAATATTATTAATTCTAGCCAAACTCGTTTTGGAGAATTTGGTTTTAGTATAAATATGTGTGAAGATAATATTAAGTTTCGTGAGCAGGTCGTTAATTTGCTCAATCAGGCTGATATTGGAATTTCAGATATAAGATTCGAGAGTAGACCATTAACTAAAACTACACGAAATCTTTTGAAATATTGGCTTAGTCAAGAATTTGAACATCAGGAAATAGAAGATAGTATTGAAATTGATGAAATAACTAGAGTCAGTATTATTACTATACACAAAATGAATGATTCTAATAGTGCAGTAGAATTTGATATGGATGATGAATCTAATGGTACAAGTCGTTTATTTTCTATAGCAGGTTATTGGTTATATGTCTTACAAAATGGAGAAGTTTTAATAGTCGACGAACTAGAAAGTAGTCTACACCCAGAACTTTCTAAAGCATTAGTAAAAATGTTTAATGATCCAGAAGTGAATAAAAATAATGCTCAATTAATATTTGCTACCCATGACACTACACTTTTAGATGAGGAGATATTGCGACCTGATCAAATTTGGCTTACCGATAAAGACAATAGTATGACTAAGCTATATTCTTTACTAGATTTTCGAGTTCGTGAAGATGAATCACTGCAAAAAGGTTATTTATCAGGACGTTATGGTGCTATTCCTTATATCAAAAGATTAACTATTTAAAAATATGCCAAGGGACAATTCTAGACAGGGTAAATCTATCAATAACCTAAGACGCACTACGAGACATATAGAATCAAGGGGTAATTATTTAATTATAGTTGAAGGGATAACAGAAAAAAAATATTTTGAATGCTTAAAAGATGATTTAAAAATTAAATCTATTGATATTAGAATTTTTTCTGCTGATGGTGGTGATCCTTTAGAAATAATCGAATACACTTATAATTTATATCAAGATTTTCTCAAAAAGAGAGAAAAAGGTGCAGTAAAATTAAATAAAGTATTTTGTGTATTTGATGATGATAAGAAACCTGAGAAATATAAAGCCGCACTCAACAAAGCTAAAAAATATGATTTTACAGCTATAACATCTATTCCTTGTTTTGAATTTTGGTTTTTACTTCACTATTGTTATACTACTGGTTGCTTCGTAAGTTATGATGATTTGAGACCGAAATTAGAAACAGAAATGAGAAAAGCGGGTATTCTCAAAAAAGATGAAGCTTATAGTAAAAGTGATGTTGAACTCTATACCAAACTGAAACCCAACCAAGACAATGCAATAAATAACGCTACAAAATTAGCAGAAAAACACCCTAATGAAGATGGATGTACAAACCCATCAACAAAAGTACATCTTTTAGTGAAAGAACTACAAAATCAAAAAGACTTTAAGTAACTTCATATAAATAATCCTACTATTCATAATTTACTGCATTCATGATTTTTAACTGGCGGAAAGAATGCAGGATATTAATAAATTTATTAAAATCAAAACTTTTTGGGTCTGCGCGTTGTCCTGACCTATCGACTGCGCGGTGGGTGGTGATTCTTTCATCGGGAACTTGACTTTGAGCGATTAACCAAGCTAGTGAATTATATTGTTCTTCAGTGTAACCGCTATGATCAGCAGGTGAGTTGTCCCCTCTTCCGTCTGGGGGTGTTTCTAAAGAGACGTGATAGGCAAAATTATTTACAGATGGGGGTAAACTGGGGTTAGTTTGTACCGCTTCAACTCCGTTCACACCTTCAAAGACGGAGTTTCCTGCACCAAAAGCGCGTTTATCTGGAGGGACGAGATAAACTACTGTACCATCTAATTTAATTATGGCGTGATAACTGGCTTGGACGTTTTCATCTTCGTGGGGTGTTTGGAAGAAGTTAATCGCACTAGAAGCGGAATAAGCGGTTTCGTGTAAAACGATAATCGGTGGGTTATTTAAAGGTGTACCATTAGAATCGAATGCAAAGCGATCGCCATAATTTGTAGGATTGACCGCAGCAACTTCTAAATTAGGTCTATACTTAGCAAAAGCCGCAGTTGTGACAAAGTATCTAGCAGCAACTTGATTTCGCTTCTTATTTCGCTTGACTGGATTTTTAGCAACTTGATTTTGTTTGATTGGCTTTTGCTGGATAGGTTGTTGACTGGTTTGATTTGCTTTAACTGAATTTTGGTTAACAGGAGTTTGACTAAATTCTGACTTTGGTAAATCTTTTGGCTGACTTGCTGTTGCTTTTGCGGGTTCTATAGTTTTAGCTGACTGTAATAATGCTTGTGGATACTGGCTTTCAACTGATGGTGTTGTATTGGGAGTAGTAGCAATATTATCTTGTGGTTTTCTTGCGCTACCTAAAACCAGCGTTAATACTAGCGCAGATAACGTCAGAAAAATTAGCATTGTTCTGGTAGCCCAGTCTCGAAAATTCATATAAATTTATATACCAGTAAGATTGAATAGGTTTAATATTAATATCTTAATTAAAAAGAAAATAGAATAGTGTGATACCGAATTTACATTACATAAGTTTTTCTACCCTTTTTTCTGTCTATAGTTATATTTTTGATATATTACATTCACTTTAGATTTATTGACTATATACCCGACTTCTCGAAGAAGTCGGGGATCTGAATCCAGTATATTTTATCTTTCGGGCTTTAGGTAATTTGCGTAGAACTGCCCAACCAAAATTAATACTATTATATCAAAAGCATAGATAATACAAAGATAACTTCATTTAAAACTGAAAGATGCTCAATGGTAAAGTAATATCTATTTCTCTATTCACAGGTGCTTTTGGTCTGGATTTAGGTCTAGAACAAGCAGGATTTCATACAGTCAGTGTAGTGGAAAAAGACCGTGATGCTGTAAAAACAATTGCTTTAAATCGTCCATTACTTCAAGAAAGTGCTATCCCTAGAGAAATAGAACATGTTAGTTCTCAACAATTACTAGAAGAAGGGGGAAGAGTTTTAAAGTTAGGTCGTGCTTTACAACCTGGTGAAGTCGATTTAGTTACAGGTGGTCCCCCTTGTCAGCCATTTAGTACAGCCGGAAAAAGAGGTTCAGTGATGGACCCTCGCGGAAGTTTATTTATGGACTTTATTCGTATTGTAAAAGAAGTCCAACCCCGTTTTTTCTTAATGGAAAATGTTAAAGGGTTACTTTCTGCACCTTTGCGTCATCGACCAATTAATCAAAGGGGTAAAAATTTTCCACCTTTAGACACTGATGAAATGGCTGGCGCTGCTTTAAAAGTAGTTTTATCAGAAATGCAAGAACTAGGTTATAGTGTGGTTTATAATCTTTTGGAAGCAGCAGATTATGGTGTTCCGCAAAATCGAGAACGT
>DATGXQ010000183.1:0-6111 GCA_035298905.1 Nostocaceae cyanobacterium
GGGGAGATGGGGAGATGGGGAGATAGGGAGATGGGGAGGTAATTTTCTTTCCGAATACCTCATACCCCAATTAGTTAATTTTTGTATAGTTTTTACCATCATAGATAAGCTATTTCCAGCTTTCTGGTAGGCTTTTACGTAAATAATGATTTTTTTGACACAACGATCGCTACAATCTAGGAGAGATAAAATCCAAGAATGTGGCAAATGCTCAGGTGGCTCTTGCAGTGGCTTAACAAGTTTTTTAGGCATTTATTTGGCAGTGGTCAGAATGACGATCGCGCTGTCAATGGTAAGGTGGTTGCACCGCCCGAACTCACCAACGCGGATCTAGAGCTTTTATTTACCCAGTTGCTAGAAGGTGTATATCAAGCACGAGGGCAACAATGGGCGCTGAACTATTTGCAGCGCGTGGAACACCGCATTAGTGAGGAGCGTTGGCTAGATTGGCTGTTGTTCTTTGGCGAGCGTCTGTTAGCCTCACCTGCACCAAATCAGCAGTTAGCGGCGCGGATGGTGCAACTGGGTGAGTTGGGTGTGGGCAAAATTGGTGATTTGTCCTATGAAATTGGGATACAGCTATTACACCGGGATTTATTTGAGGAGCAGGAAAACAATTCTCAGGCAGTAGACCAGGCTATAGAATTTGTCGCACCTACAGAACCACTAGATCCACTGCAAGATACGCCAGGCCAAAGATTACTACGTGATTTGGGTGAGCAGTTGTGGATCTATGATGAGGAGGTTGTTGCCCCTATTTATCCTGCACCTCAAATTTATGGGGAAGATTTCAGCCATGAGTATGCGGAGGCTGATGCAACTGAGGATTTGAGTTATGAGGAAGCAGGCCAAGTTAGTTCTTTAGGAAGTTTAGAGTCGAAAACTTACTCTATAGAAGAGTTGACGGCCAAGCTAGAAGAAAGTACAAATTTAGTTCAGCAATTAACTGCACAATTAGCCCAGAGGAATGGCGAAACGTCTGTAATTTCCCCCGTCATAGCCCAACCATCCGCAGAATTGGTGGCTATTAATCAGGCACAAATTTGGTTTTATCAGGGTTTACAGCAAGCTAAAACTGGTGATTTAACAGGGGCTTTGGCTTATTACAGTCAGGCAATTAAAGCCCAACCAAATGCTTATGAGTATTGGTTTAATCAAGGTTTGACTCTCTTTCATTTACAACGCTTTGAGGAAGCGATCGCCTCTTACGACCAAGCTATTAATTTAAAATTTGATTTTTACCCAGCTTGGTATCATCGGGGTGGAATTTTAGGAGAGTTAGGGGATTTTAACGGAGCGATCGCCTGTTTTGAGCGAGTAATCGAAATTAAACCCGACCACTCGGAAGCCTGGTCTAGTCGGGGTTTGGCTTTGTTGAAATTAGGGCTAATTTGGGAAGCTATTTCTAGCTATGACCAAGCGATCGATTTACAACCAGAAGACCCGCAAAACTGGTACTATCGAGGCGTGGCTTTGGGTGTAATTGAACAATTTGAAGATGCGATCAGTTCCTATGACCAAGCTTTAACTATCCAGCCAGACCTACATGAAGTTTGGATTGACCGGGGTGTGGTTTTATTTAACTTAAAACGCTGGTCAGAAGCGATCGCCTCTTGGGATCAAGCTTTAGCCTATCAACCAGACTTGTATTTAGCTTGGTTTAATCGTGGTGTGGCTTTGGATAACTTGGGAAGACGTGAAGAAGCGGTTAAATCTTACAAAGAAGCGATCGCCATTAAACCAGATTTCCATTTAGCCTGGTATAACCAAGCAGTAGCACTATTTTATGTTAAACGCTTTGCCGAAGCTATTAACTGCTACGACAGTGCCTTAGAAATTAAACTGGATTATTGGGAAGCTTGGATTGGTCGGGGTGCTGCCGCAGGTAGTTTTATACATAATGAAGAAACATTAAGTGTAGTCAGTCGCATTGCTGCGGCTAATCCCGCTTTAAATCAACGGGGTTATGAAGGGAAATTAGCCAGCTATGAAGAAGGTTTAAAACATCTGCGTCCCGATACTCATCCAGAAGGTTGGGGAAGACTACAGATAGCGATCGCTAACACTCATTACGAACAAGGTAAAAAACAGCCAGCCCCCAGTGATTATTGGCAAAAAGCTGTTTATAACTACCAAGAAGCACTTTTAACTATTACCTCAGAAGACTTTCCCGAACTACATTTAGAAGTTTTACAATCTCTGACTAAAGTATTAATATCTTTAGGACAAACTACACCAGCCCAAGAACTACAACAACAGGGCATAGAAATATTACAACAACTCATAGCACAACCTACCCGGCCTGATGAAAACAAAAAACAGTTAGCTTTAAAATATGCAGGTTTAGGACAACTAGCCGTTGATTTAGCAGTTGAAGCAGGTGATTTAGTAGAAGCTTGGGAAATAGCAGAAAATTGGCGCAATTACTGTTTACACTGGCAGTTATTTGGTTGGGACGAATATTCCTACACAGCCAACTACAGCAGTATTCAACAACTGCTCAACCCCAACACAGCAATTATTTACTGGCATATCAGCCCTGCATCTTTACACACTTTAATTATCAAAGACCAAGCCCCCTCACCCATTCTTTTATTTACACCAATTCAAGATAGATCCGTTATTCCTGAAGGTGTATATCGGCTCATTGAATTTGAAAAATGGTTAGAAAATTGGCATAATCAACAGCAAGAATATCGCCAGCAAGAAGATGCCGTAATTAAAAGCGATCGCGCTTGGCGGCTAGAAATGTCACAACAACTATTACAGCTAAAAAATATCCTCAATATTTCTACTATTATTCCAGAACTAGAAGGAATATCCCACCTAATTTTAATTCCTCATCGTGATTTATATAAAATTCCTTTACATGCTCTATTCCATTTTACAGATGTACCAAACGTTGAAGTAAACTACACCATTACCTATCTACCAAGTATTCAGATTGGTACTGCTCTACCCAAACCATCATTTATTAATTGGCAACAACAAAAATTACTTATAGTAGAAAATACAATTAAATCTGAGCAATTTGCCTCAGAAATCATTAGCCAGATATTCACCCAAAACCAACGACTTCAGGGAACAGCAGCCACAAAAGACCAAATCAATAATTTATTACTAGCTGATTACAACATTCTGCATTTTTCTAATCAAGCAATTAATAATTGTAGTGAAAATCAAACTCCCGAAATCATCCTCACAGGAGAAGAAAAAATTACACTTGACGAAATTTATCAATATTCACTTAATAATTATCACCTAATTACGCTTTCAGCTTGTGAAAATATTAGTCATAGCAACAGCGAACATCTAAGTTTAGAAACTGGTTTTTTAATTGCCGGTGTTCCTAGTGTTGTTAGTACAACTTGGCATGTCGAATCACCTGCTAACACTATAGCAATAATTGAGTTTTACCGTCGATTATCTGCAAACAAATCACCAGCCATCGCTCTAGCTGAAACCACAAATTGGTTGAGAGAAGTAACCGCAGATGACTTAACAAAATGGTATGAAGATTTATTGCATAGTCTCCAGCCGAAAGAATTGAGAATTAGGAATTATTTAGCCACACAACTCCATAAAATCAGTAAATTACCACCAGCGCAAAAACCCTACAATCATCCTTACTATTGGGCGGCATTTAGCATTACAGGTGTAGCAAACTAAATTTATTCACCAAATAGGACAGATAAAACTTTTGTCCTATTTTTTGATCTTGCAAACTGTAATACAGCAGGGAACAGAGTTGAAAGTCTTTTTGTAAGTCATGATGCAAAATCAGAAACCCTTGTTACACCTGGCTTTATCTTGAATTTTTAATTTTTAATTTTTAATTTGTATAACCTCTGTTTTCTTGGGTAATTAATTTTGACGAGATATAGCAATCCTAAATCATTTATGAACTCTAACAGTTCCCTGTTCCCTGTTAAGAGTTCCCTGTTCCCTGCTGTAATTTAATTTAGTTAAGGTTATGAATAGTTTAAGAATCGCTTCTGACTAAAAAACTGAATTTTTTGCTTAACAATACCTGGGACAGATTAATTCTGATTAAATCGAATAGCAGCGCAATTATACTGAAAAATTTTTGAAACATTTGGCTAAATTTATAGTCAGTATAGATAACTATCAAACTGTATTGCAGGTAGCAACTTTTTATGACAAGTAATATCAGTTCTCAGGGGAAAACTACCAGTTCCGCTTATGTTTCCGATGCTCCGGGTTCACCTAAGTACAAAGTCATTCCTCTTTTAACAGTAGGCGACGAAGTACCTTTATTAACTAATACCTTTAGTAGCACCACCGCACCAACTGTTAGCAGCAGCAAACTTTTCGCTTTTACAGGTGTTCCTGATGGTACTGGCGCAACGCAAGTCAAGATTAATGGCAAAACATATAATTATGTCTGGGTGAATCATGAGTTAAGAAGCAGTGTCACTACAGATATTTCCAGTACTGCAACTGGAGAGAAAATCACTGGTGCAAGAGTTTCTCTTTATGTCTTTGATGAAGATTGGAACGTTATTGGTGGTAAAAACCTGATTGAGCAGATTATCGATTCAACAGGTACTTACACCCTAGATCCTGTGAGTGGACAGTACAAAAATAGCCAAGGTAGTGCGATCGCTCCTTTCGATCGCTTCTGTTCTGGTTATCTGGCTGACTCTGGCTTTGTTGACAGTACTAATAATGAAGTTCCTATCTATTTTGCACCTGAAGAGGGTGGTAATACCAGTCGCGCTTGGGCTGTTACTCCCGATGGTAAAGCAGTAGCCCTTGATGGTTTAGGTCGCTATGCTAAAGAAAACGTAGTTGCTGCTTCTCAATATCGTGCCATTGGTTCTAATAAAACAGTTCTTTTATCTACAGAAGACTTCGCTGATGGTGAACTCTATATGTGGGTGGGAGAACAAAGCGTAGAAGATCCTAATGGTTTTAAGAATGGGGATTTGTACGTTCTAAAAGTAGATGGTACAGAGTTTGAAGGAGATATCACTACTGAAGGGACGAAAAAAACCGCCACTTGGACAAAGGTAGATCAATCGGCTGTTTTAAATGCAACTGATCTATCTACTTTTGTTAATAGTACAGGTAAATCAACCAGTTTCCAGCGTTTAGAAGATATAGCCGAAGATCCAAATAAACCAGGAACTTTCTATTTTGTCAGCACTGGGACTAACAACAAAAAAGGTCAAGGTGCTGCTGCTGGTAGTGCTGCAACTCCTGAAGAAGCAGAGAACCCCTATGGTAGACTTTACCGCTTTAGCTTAAACCCTAATGACCCCACCGGAACTATTAATGATTTTGAACTCTTATTGAAAGGTGGTCCCGGTAAAGGTGTCAGCTATGACAATATTGTGGTTGATAAATCGGGTAAGGTTTTAATTCAAGAAGACCTAGCTAATGCCTTTGCTGAAAATATCGTCAAGCAAGAAGAGCGAGAAGCAGGTATTTGGGCTTATGACACCAAAAAAGACAAAGTTAAGCCCCTCTTTTCTTTAGATGAAAATGCCGCAGGTAGCCAATATAATGACCTCAATATTCCCGGTGAGTGGGAAACTTCTGGCATTATTGAAGTTGGCTTGCAAACTGTTAAAAATCGTAGTGCTTACCTATTTGATGTTCAAGCGCACAGTATCAAAGATACTAGCGTTCTCAAAGGTAGTTATGCTGAAGGTGGTCAGTTGGTTTTAGCAGTACCATCTGCTTCTAGCCGTAATGAGAAAAATGTCTTCTCAGTACAGAAGGACGATGATGACGACGACAATGATGATCAGGATAAGGATTCTAAAAAGCAAACTTTCCGATTTAAGTTAAAGTCGCGTGCCAAGTCTCAAAGTGGCGTGCATGAATATGGTTGCATCAAAGTAGATGATGATGAAGGGGGTATCGACCATGATAAAGATTCCAAAACTCCCAATTTAAAACCGGGAGAAAACGGCTATGAAGCGGCTGCACTACTCCGTAAACAGATTATCTTTGCCACTTTAGCTGATGGTTTGGGTGGTGATTCTTCCTGTGAGCTAACGTTTGATTTTGGTGCTAAATTCCTATTTTATCAAATTACCAACTTCAGCAAATCCAGCCAATCTATTGTTTTTGGCACTGGTG
>DATGXQ010000184.1:0-14477 GCA_035298905.1 Nostocaceae cyanobacterium
GGAGAGGGGGGAATGGAATCTATTTTGTCACCGCGTCCCCGCATCTCCGCGTCCCCGCGTCTCTTCTTGCCTCCTTCTGCCTTATTTTTTAATCCATTGGGTGTAAAATTCTAAAGCAACCTTTTCGATTACGTCGTAAGCTTCGATCGCCTGTATGCCAGCTTGTTGCAATTTTTCTTTAGGAGACTCACCAATTTTGGAAACTAAAACTGCTTGGCAATCCGCGATCGCTTTCACTATATTGTCAAATGTGGCTTTCTCGCCGTATCCACCTTGACAATAATGATCAACTTTGCGATGACTAACGAAACGTACTTCGTTACCATCCACTTCATAAACCTGAAATTCTTTCGCGTGTCCAAAGTGTTGGTTAACTAAGCCTCCGCCTTTGGTGGCTACAGCAACTAGAACTTTAGGATTGTTCTGTAGAGAAGTTCCATGGAACTTCTCTAAAACCTGTTCTTTGGCTGTCTTTATTTCTTCTCTAAATTTCTCAATCCCTGCATGAACTTCTTGGCGCTTTTGCAGGTCGTATTCGGGAGCTAATTCTAAGAATTTATCCTTAGTAAATTCTTGGCTGCGGTCTTCTCCTAACAATCCTACCGCATCTGCTCGACATTGACGACAGTGGCGCATTAATTTCATGTTACCAGCGCACTTGTCCTGTAATTCCTTCAGTTCTTTTTGTGATGGTCCTCTTTGACCATTTAAACCGAAGTATGTACCATGTTCAGCCGCAGAAATTAAAGGCATGATGTTATGGAGAAAAGCCCCATTTTCCTGAATGACCTTATTCACTTCAATTAAGTGTTGGTCATTAATTCCCGGAATCATCACCGAGTTGATTTTACACAAGATATCTGCTTCTTTTAAGGCTTGCAATCCTTCCATTTGTTTTTCTAGGAGGATTTTTGCCCCTTCGATGCCTCTGTAACGCTTCCGTTTATAGTGAACCCAAGAATAAATTTGAGCGCCGATTTCTGGGTCGAGGGTATTTAGGGTAATAGTAACGTGATCTATATTTAATTGTTTAATGCGATCGATATGTTCGGAAAGCATCAAACCATTAGTGGATAGACAAAGCTTAATATCTGGTGCTTGTTCAGCAATTAATTCAAAAGTACGAAAGGTCTTTTCTGGGTTTGCCAATGGATCACCAGGCCCAGCGATTCCCACAACTGTTAATTGAGGAATCTTACCGGCAATTACCAGCACTTTATGCGCTGCTTCTTCTGGTGTGAGTAATTCACTTACTACCCCAGGACGACTTTCATTAGCACAATCATATTTGCGGTTACAATAGTTGCATTGAATATTACAAGCAGGTGCGACTGCAACGTGCATCCTCGCATAGTGATGATGGGCTTCTTCACTATAGCAGGGATGGTTAGCAATGCGTTCTTTAAGCTTATCATCCATTTCTACGGCGGTGCTGCTGCTGCAACCACAACCGCTTGCTTTTTTCTGGGATAAGGTGAGTTCCTCTGGAGAGGAAGTAAGGATTCCTGTAGCCGGTAGTGTCATTGAATTTCGCAAAGGTCGGTGGACTGGCAGCCACTGTGGGAGATGCCGTAGAAGACAGCCAGCCTATGAATTAAAGTCGCGTCTTATACTCACGTTGCCCGCAAATTTAACTTGAATGCGGGCTGAAAATCCTTAAGTTTCGGCTGGTGTGTGTCAACTTTTGGGGTTTGGGTGGGCTTTGGGTTATACAGCCGCGACTTCAATTCACAATTGGCATGGTGCTATCTCATCCCTCCACTCACTTGTCGCTAACTTTGTTAAGGAGCGTTAAGTGATTGGCGATAAATGATTTATATCAGCAGTTTTCTGAGCAGGTAGCCGGCTTGGTAGGATAGAATTTATTGGATTTATTAAATTTGTACTCAAATCCTCTACTCCTAACATTGACAACGTTAGGAAACTTAAAAAATATTTTTTCGGGTAGGGGTGCTAGTATTTTTCGGTGAGGGTACGAGTATTTATGGCACAGGGTTCAGGATTTCTTTGTACTCAGTCCTAACTCAATCCTAGTAAGGAATTGAGTTTACTTTCATTTAATTTTTCGTAACATTCAGTTGTACTCATATCACCCTTAAATCTTACTCTTAGCCATGATTTACTAGAGGTTTAGGGTGGAAAAACTGGAGTAGAATTCGTCTGCCTACTCCAGATACGTGCGAAATTCAATTCTGTATACAACATATCATTTTTTTTGGCGTAAAAATGCCATTCATATTTTTTTAATCTTTAGATTGGTAATGATATGCAATAAGGCTTATAAGGCTTATCTAGCAAAGCTTATCGACTTATTAAAACCTCCCACTTAATGCATATTATTTGCAACTAATTTTATTTTAATATCTATTTTACTTTTTGGGATGCCAAAAATTAGAGGAGGACATCATTACTAAATTTCGGCTATTAAGTCAATTATTTTTTGCTAAAATTGCAAATTTTGATACTATAGAGCAATGTGGACTGATTTTTGCAGATCAGCAATGACGGGCTACAACTCTTTAATTACATCGATTTTTCCACTTACTGTAACTACCATCTGTTTTACTTCCTAAAAATCTGTAAATTCCACCTCTTGATCTACTAAGTTCTGGGCTGGAATATCCATTACTTGCATTGATGAGCTACAAAAATTTATTTTTCTTCATAAATATTTTGTTAGACTAGATTGACGATCAACAAGTCAAACAGGGGAACGGAGGAAAAAGATGAAAGCTATCATTATTCATCAATATGGCTCTGTTGACGTGTTACAGTACACAGATGTAGAAAAGCCGCAAATTAAGCCTAATCAGTTACTAGTCAAAGTTTATGCTAGTAGCGTTAACCCTATTGATTGGAAAATTCGCAAGGGAATGTTAAAAGTTTTGACCGGTAACAAATTCCCCAAGATTCTAGGGTTAGATGTAGCTGGAGAAGTGGTAGAAATTGGTTCTCAAGTCACAGGCTATCAAATAGGAGATGCTATTTATGGCAGTGTAGAATTATTTGGGGGTGCTTATGCTGAATATGCGGCTGTACCAGAAAAATGGGCTGCTCCTAAACCGATTAATATCAGTTATATAGAAGCGGCTACTATACCTGGAAGTGGAATAACAGCGCTGCAAGCATTACGAAATTTAGGAGAAATACAACCAGGTCAAGCAGTTTTAATTAATGGTGCTGCTGGTGGTGTGGGTGTTTTTGCAGTGCAAATTGCTAAAGCTTTCGGTGCTGAAGTCACAGGAGTTTGTAGCACTCAAAAATTAGATTTAGTTAAATCTTTGGGTGCAGATTTTGTTATTGACTATACACAAGAAGATTTTACAGCAGGTAATAAAAAATACGATATTATCTTTGATGCAGTTGCTAAACAATCTTTTTCTAACTGTAAAATAGTTCTTACACCAAATGGAATTTATATCTCAACATTGCCATCTTTAGAACTATTTCTTCAGACTGCACTGACAATATTTTTGCCTGGTCAAAAAGCTAAATTTGTTTTCAATAATCCCAGTACGCAAAACTTACTTGAGATAAAGAAATTAGTTGAAGCGGGTAAAGTTCGTGCTATCATTGACCGTACTTATCCCTTACAAGAATTAGCTGCGGCTCACAGTTATAGTGAAACTGAAAGGGCAGCTGGTAAGATTGGTATTACCGTTGCTAACGAGTAATTAATTCACCACAAAAGACGCAAAGGAAAATGATTAAATTCCTCTGCGTACCTCTGCGCTAAACTCTGCGTACCTCTGCGTTTAAAAACTCCCTCTTACACCAATTCACTAAAAAAATTAACGAATGTAAACCAGCAAACCCTGGTAAAATCTTACATTCCCAATTTTGAATTTTGTTGGCGAAGCCTTGCCGAAGGCTATTTTGAATTTTGAATTGGTATCACATCCTCTCCAACACCTTAATTCCTAACAAATTTAACCCTAACTTCAAAGTTCTAGCGGTGATATCACACAATAACAACCGCGATGTTTTCACAGGTTCTTCAGATTTGAGAACAGGACAATTTTCATAGAACTTGTTATATTTATCGCTCAAGTTATACAAATACTCACACAGCCGATTGGGGAGTAAATCTTTTTCGACATCACTAATAACTGCACCTATTTGTAATAGATGTTTAGCTAAATTTAGTTCTGTTTCTTCAGTCAAGATAATTTGACCTTGATTTCTTAATTCCTCAAAATCAATGTTTCCTTCACGTCCAATACTTTGAATGCGAGCATAAGCGTAAAGTAAATATGGTGCAGTGTTACCTTTGAGAGATAACATTTTGTCATAACTAAAAACATAGTCACTGGTGCGATTTTGGCTGAGGTCTGCATATTTAACCGCACTTAAACCTACTGTTTCTGCCACATTGCTGATAAATTCTTCGGTTTCTTCCCGTCCAGCTTCTTGTAATCTGGTTGCTAAGTCTGTACGTGCGCGATCGACAGCTTCATCTAATAAATCTTTTAACCGAACAGTATCACCAGAACGAGTTTTGAATTTTTTCCCGTCTTCCCCTAAAACTAAACCAAAGGGAACGTGTACAAGTTCTACATCTTCAGGAATCCAATTAGCTTTTTGTGCTACTTTAAAAAACTGAGCAAAGTGATTTCCTTGTCCTGAATCAGTAACATAAATTATCCGCTTGGCTTGGTCTTCTTGAATACGATAGCGGAGTGCTGCTAAATCTGTGGTTGCATAGTTATAACCACCATCTGATTTTTGTACAATTAATGGTAAAGGTTCACCTTCTCTATTAGTAAATCCTTCAACAAAAACGCATTTTGCGCCTTGATTTTCTTCCAAAATACCTGCTGTTTCTAAATCTTGGATGATTTGGGGTAGTAAGGGATTATAGAAAGATTCTCCCCGTTCAATTAATTCGATATCTAGCCAATTGTAAAGGATTTGAAACTCTTGGCGTGATTGTTCACATAATAATTTCCAAGCATGGAGTGTGTCTTCTGCACCTGCTTGTAATCTAACAACTTCTTGTCTAGCTGTTTCTTGAAAACTTTCATCTTGGTCAAACCGCAATTTAGCTTTACGGTAAAAACTAACTAAATCACCGATGTCTAAAGCGTTAGCGGTGGTAAGTGCTTCGGGGTAAACTTCGCGTAAATAAGCGATTAACATCCCAAATTGTGTACCCCAGTCACCGACATGATTTAAACGTAATACATCATGTCCACGAAATTCTAAAATGCGAGCTATACAATCTCCAATAATTGTAGAGCGCAAATGTCCGACATGCATTTCTTTAGCAATGTTCGGACTGGAAAAATCTACAATTTGTTTTTGTGGTGTTGCGGCTTTGGGTATTCCTAAGCGGGAATCTGCTTGAATGGCTTTTAGTTGTGCTTCTAGGTAAGATGTTTGCAGTCGGAGATTGATAAAACCAGGGCCAGCGATTTCTGGGGGTTCACATATATCGGATACATCTAGTTTTGCCACTATAGCATTAGCGATCGCTCTTGGTTGTTGTCCCAATTTTTTACTCAGGGATAAAGCCACATTAGCTTGATAATCACCAAATTTCGGATTACTCGCAGGTACTAAAATGGGATCAACTTCGCTGTAGTCAGCACCAAAAGCAGCCACTAAAGCTTGTGTCAATTTTAGTTTTAATTGTTCTTGTGTAGCGTTCATAAAGTAAATGTAATGTGTAGAAAGTGCAAGGGGCTGCTTGATGCTTGGTTATAGATCATAAAGCTTGATTATTTTAGCCTTATAATGTATTTGTAACTGTTGCCATTGGGTGAGATACACATCATATCCATTAATTATGATACTTCACACAAATTAGGGTGATGTGTTGCTCTAACTCCCTATCAGGGATTCAAAAGAAAGTGTTATGATACATTACTCCCCTCTCGATTGTCTTCCGTCTTCAGCAGAACTTCCCGACTCAGACGATACTCCAGTGGATAATGAACTGCAAAATCTGATTCCTAATTTATTGGAAGCCATTTTGGCTTTAGCTTGGAGTAACCGCACAGATTGGTTTTTCGGTGTGGATATGGGTATTTACTACGCACCGAGTACACCACAGTTAGTTCCTGATGGTTTTTTGAGTATAGGTGTAGAACGGTTTATTGGTGAAGAGGGGCGCTTAAGTTATGTGTTGTGGGAAGAAAACGGAATTGTTCCCATTTTGGCGTTAGAAGTTGTGTCTAAAACTTATGGTGGGGAGTATGAGCAGAAAAAACTTGATTATGCACAATTAGGAATATTATACTACGCCATTTATGTACCGACTCGCCAATATCGCCGCAAACGTCAGCCTTTAGAAGTTTATCGTTTAGAAGGTGGTCAATATATTTTACAACCAGGTTCACGGGTATGGCTGCCAGAAATTGGCTTGGCTATAGGTCGAGAACGTGGTACTTATTTAGGTAGAACGCGAGAATGGTTGTACTGGTATGATGCTGAGGGATGCAGATTACCGACTCCTGAAGAGTTCGCACAGCAGCAGTTAGAACGTGCTGAACGGGAAAGATTAAGAGCAGAACGATTAGCACAAAGATTGCGAGATTTGGGAGTTGATCCAGAAGAATAGTTGAGGATTTTGGATTTTTCCTCTCACTGCAAAGATAATAAAAATTGCGGAATTTACACATAACCCCGCAATTCTATCTACAGCAGATTCTAGGTAAATGAGGTACAAACTTTTGGAAAAAAGCTTTATGCTAAAAGACTTTCACCCCTGTTCCCCTTCCCTTCGGGACGCTACGCGAACGGGTGACGCTCGTTCCTCGCTACCGCTTCGCTAACAGCAGTCGCTCATGGGGGAAACCCCCTTGGCGTTAGCCTCTCCCTTTGGGAGAAGACCGCGCTGCTTCACCTGTCCCCTGTTCCCTGTTCCCTGCTGTAAATAAAAGCTGCCATTGTCAAGATTAAGCTTTTGCAACTTTACGACGGCGACTTGCAACAGCAATACCACTGATTAAAGCTAAACCTGCAATAGCTGTAGGTTCCGGCGTTGTAACTCTGACGGTAAATCTACCATCATTATCTTCATAAGCACCAGGAGAACCAGCAAAACCAAAGCCATCGGCAAGACCTAAAAAGAGGCGAGTTGCGCCTGTAGGTGCGATAAACTCTTGTACAGAACCGCTACCAGTGCCAGTTAAACCATCACCAATAAAGAATACTTGTCCCAAAGCTGGGGCTAAACTAGCCAAGGATGTACCAATAGCACCATAGTTCAGGGCTGCGGGTGCGCCACCCAAAGGAATGGAGTTATTGAGGAAAACGCCGACTAATGCACCGCTTGGCCCGCGATAGCCACTAATTCCACCTAAGCTACTTATATTACTAAAACCACTACCTTCTGGGCCAAAACCGTTGTTTGGACAGCCTATCCCGTTGTAATAGTTTACGCAACCACTAGCAGCAAAGGAAAATTTTTGTCCTCCTGTAGCGCCTATTGCTTGCGGAAATGTTTCTTTTAAAAAGTCAGCAGCCACAAAACCATGTCGTCCCAAAGGAAAAGTCGGGCTAAAACCACCTAAGTTGGGAATAGTAACATCTGTACGACCACTGAGATAAATTGCATCTGTTCCTTCAACTGTGACGCTAAATGTGCCAGCATTTGCCGCACCAGCGTTAATTAAAAAACCTAATGAAGCTGTAACCGAAACACAGGCTAAGGTTGCTAGTTTGCACAGCATGGGAAGTTACCTCTATTAAGAGACTTTTTATCAAAAAATTGAATAAAAACTATGTAAATCATAATTTTTATTCCCGATTAATACTGAAAAAAGGATACTTACATCACCAGAGTTGGTGAAATCTCTGTTTATCTAAAATCACCTAAACTTAGGAACTTTATGATACTTTTAATTAAACTTTTGATAAAGATTTCGTGAATTTATGGCAAAATAGCTACAAATGACCTTGTTATATATGTAGCGAAGTGCTACTTAAGTAGCTAAGGTGAAAATACAGTATAACTGCGGTTTAATTTATTGCTCAATAGCGATCGCATCTTTTGACCTGAAATCAAAGAGCGATCAACTGTAAAAATATTTACATATCTTATTACTTGTGGGTGTGTCAATTGCTATGAGATATTTATCAACATACAGCTATGAGTTAATTATTTTGCTTCTCTTTTAACAACGATCGCCAATCAGCGATCGCCTTTTCTGTCCATAACCAATTTTGTGATAATTTATCTACGGTAAAACCACTAGGATCATTCTGGATTACCCACTGGCGTAGTTTCACAGCTTCGTTAATATATTGCACTTGTTTACTATCAGGTTGTTCATCCGCAGATTTATATAACCCCAAAGCCAACCCTGCATGGGCAGTTAAAGCCCCTGGTGGTATGGGTGGTTGAATCGCATTACTCGTATTTTGTGATTTAAATACTAAATTTATCGCCTTTAACCAAGCATCATTAGCCCGATTTAAGTTATTTTCTGCATAATAAGCAAAACCTAAAGCATTATTATATTCCACAGAATCGGGTTGAGCCTTAACAGCTACTTCCCAATAACGACGGGCATCATCAATACTATATTTATTATCTTTCTTATCTTTAATTTGTACCCACTGCCAAGCTAATCTGCCCCGCAGAAAGTTCACATCAGGATTGTCTATTTCCTTGGTAGAAACTGAACTTAAAGCTGTATCTGCCTCTGCTAAGGCACTACGATTTAATAATTCTTCTACTCCTGCTAACCCATCCTTTAAGTTACCTTGACTTAACTTTTCTATGGCTGTAGCAGTAACAACGCCTGTAGGTAATTGTTTAATATCAACAACTGCTGGCGGAGTTGGATTAACATTAGAGGAAATTTGGGGAATATTCGGTGTTACTGTTCCCAAGCGCTGATTCCATAACCAACTCATAGCGAAAATCACAGCGATCGCACTTACTCCCACAGCCCCCCAAATTGGCCATTGGCGACTTTGACGACGGCGTGGTTCTTGTGTGGGTGACGGAGATGGTAAGGTGGTACTAATCTCGTGTCTGGCTGGAGTAGTAGGTGCTGGTGCTGGAGTAGCTGTCCAAGGAGTCAAATTACCTGGTGTTTCCTGCTGCTGATTCTCCTCTGGCGGTTTGAGTAACTCTGCCATCATCGGCACTTCGCTGGTGGCTGGGGGATGACCTAACTGGCGGAATAAATCAGCTACAAATTCCGAAGCTTCTTGATAAGCAGGATCATCATACTCAATTTCATCTGCAATATCGCCCAACAAGTCATCATTCTCTGACCAATCTAGCTCCGTGTCTCTGCCTAAACCAGAGGAAATCATTTCTTCTAAATGCAAATCTGAATTCTTTGCCACATACATAGAATTAGCCGTAGTCTTTGCCAAAGGATGATATTCATTAAAAAACTCTACTCCCCCGGATAAATCCAACTCTGGGGTAAGAAAACCGTCAAATTCTCGTTGTAAATATAAAATTGGTAACGCCCAGTACATTTGATGGGAACCATAGGCAGAAACTAACCCCTGACGTACCCGACTCACGCACAAATCGAGAGAATAGCCTTGGCTTAAATTACGATAAAACAATTGAGTTAGGGTTAAAGCCACCTCATCGGGAATGCGTTCAGACATCGCTAAAACGCTGCTAATTCCCCGCTTCACCAAACTTTCGGTAAGATTGCGTTCTCCTGTTTCTCCTGTTTCTCCTGTTCTGGCTGTATAAGCCCCTAAACAGGAGTTAAACACTACCATTTGAATATTATTGTTGACCAGTAAGCCAGCTAAATCATCTCCACTGAGGACTTCAGTTAAACCGGTGCGGCGACTGACTAAATAAATTTCCCCTCCATTAGCGCCGACATTACTATGTCCGGAATAGTGGAGGATATGATAATGACCTTGTTCTAAAGCTTGAGTTAATTCTTCTCTCCCTGGTTGGTCAAGGATAGTTAGGTCAATAGTTGGCAGAGGATGACCATGTTCCGTAAATTTGGGCGGTTGGCGTTGTAATTCTGCTTGGAGGTCGATCGCCTCTTGTGTGAGTAAATCCAGCCATACTTGGTCACTAGGCGCACAAATCACCATTAACACTTTGATCGCCCCGTTGTCCTGTGGCGTGGGGAGATGGGCTGGTAAGCGGGATGTGGAGGGAATACCGCTTTGGTAGCGAGAAAAGGCAATATAGGGGCCAGTGGCTAAAGGGCGATCGCCTGCGTGCATCACTTCCCAAGGTAAACGTGCTAACCTGGTATCCTTTAATCCCAAACGTAAACGCAACACCTGTTGATGATTTTGGGCTATCCCTTGGGCAGTAATCCAACTATCTCGCAGAGTACCTTGGAATAGAGCATTATACAATTGCTGACCCAGTACCACCAAATTAACAGAATTTCTAGCGATCGCATCCCCCTGCAATACCAACTGCAAAGGGTCATTCATCAAATGTCCCGCCGCCGCCAACCACTCAGCCACAGGCCAAGTCACGAGTTCCTCGGCCAACGGAACCCCAGGCGCGACTTGTTCCGTTCGCACCAAGTAGTCATTTTGCCCTACTGGAGTTACGGAAAGATGAAATTCCTGGGTCACAACTTCTCCTGTTCGCCTTTTCAATCCGGTTTGCAATGCCAAATTTTCCAGTTAGTTAGTTGGGTGTGCTGATAACTTAGATGCATCTTGTCACTGAAAGTTTCTGATAGCAGTGGTTTTACCCTTTTTTGCTTTTATAACTTTAATCCGGATGAGATTACTGCGAGAAAGAACACTTTATTGGTAGATGCACCTTGATCTTCAATTCCCCTGGTTGGTTAACACCGACTGGGGGTTTTTTTCATTTTGGCAAATAATCGCAAACCCTGACTTAACAATTTTTAAAATTTACGGTGTCGGCCGTAGGGGATGGGGGAGTAAGGAAGGACAGAGTGAAAAGAAAGTAATTTCTTCCTCATCCTCCTCATCTTTCCCTACACCCTACACCCTTTATTTAACTTGCTTGACCCCTGATTACTAACTCCCCTACCCAGCTACTAGCCACAGGAATTTTTTCCGTTAGTGACAAACAGCAATATGTGGATAAATTTTTCCGGAGCATAGTATTTAAACCAAGAACATTGAATTGGTAGATGCACCCTGATAACTAACCTCCCCTAGTTGGTTTATGCCACTGGGGGTTTTTTCTTTTTCCCAGCAAAAGTAAATTTGTCCTGATTACTAACCAAAATCCCAGAACATTTAAACAAGTAGATGCACCCTGATAACTAACCTCCCCTAGCTGGTTTATGCCACTAGGGGTTTTTTCTTGTAGTTAGCCAAAAACACCCAGAATAAAAGCAGTTATGTAAATTGTCCTGATTACTAACCAAAATCCCAGAACATTTAAACAAGTAGATGCACCCTGATAACTAAACTCCCCTAGCTGGTTTATGCCACTGGGGGTTTTTTCTGGAGTTAGCCAAAAACCAAAATGGGATTGCACTGAAAATTATCCTGATTAAAATCCACAAACAAAGAATATCTAGACAGTAGATGCACCCTGATAACTAAACTCCCCTAGCTGGTTTATACCACTGGGGGTTTTTTATTTTGAGCCAATGGCAATAACCTTAGTTTACCCAAATTATTCCGGAATACGCCACTCACCCTCAGAACAATTAGATGGTAGATGCACCCTGATAACTAACCTCCCCTAGCTGGTTTATACCACTAGGGATTTTTTTTGACCAAAATAAACCAAAATACACCAAGATAAACCTAAATAAATATTGATCAGCAGTTGCTGTTTATTTCTTGATTTCACACGCTGACAACAAACTTGATGCTTACCACGCTTGCAACTCTGGCTTAACTACAGTATATCCTTAGCAGCACAGGTTAAAAGACTTTTGGCTAACAAACCTCTGATGAGCATCAGAACTCATGTTTATTTTCATTCCTAGAGAGGTCAATTGAGTAGACGTGATGACCTTTAACCCTGATTATTCAAAATTGATCCGGAACTTGTCAGTCAAACCCAGAACAATTAGATGGTAGATGCACCCTGATAACTAAACTCCCCCTAGCTGGTTTACGCCACTGGGGGTTTTTTATTTACAATTCCAAAAGATTGCAAATTTCCAAGATTGCCAACTCGCTGAGTGGAAATTTATCCTGATTAACTGACTGCACCTGAGAACAATTAGATGGTAGATGCACCCTGATAACTAAACTCCCCCTAGCTGGTTTACGCCACTGGGGGTTTTTTCTCAAAACAAGATAGTTCTGCTTTCCCCATTTGTCAATATTTAGATTACCAAGCTTTTTCTTAGGCTTGTTGTCATTCTATTATCCGCCGATGCCCTGAATCCAGAATGATTACCGCGATATATAATCACAGTCTTAATTATTTCTCAATAATTTACATCTTTATGGTGAGTTTGGCAATCTGTTAATATTCTATGACATGAAAGAGAGTTTTTAGTAAAAAATTTGCAATTCTTGGCGAAAAATGACTCTAGCTGTAATCAAGTTTTCCTCAGAAGACTGTGGCATCTGCCATAAGATGTCTTTTTATGACCAAAAGGTCGTACAAGAACTGGGCTTAGAATTTATTGATGTCAAAATGCAAGATACAGCAACTTACCGTCAATATCGGCAAATTCTCTTAGCACAGTACCCTGATAAATCTCAAATGGGATGGCCTACCTATATTATCTGTGATTCCCCCACGGGAGAATTTAAAATTCTTGGTGATGTCAGAGGAGGTCATCCCAAAGGGGAATTTAGAGAACGCCTCCAAGCTGTGTTAAATTCTGCTGGATAAAAATTAGCAAGCTTGTCTTGCTGTATTCCCTGTGAGAAATTCTTACCGAGAAAATCATTACTTTTCTTACACTAAACTTTTTTCGTGGGTATATCCTGATTATGTAATGTTTCTGGTTGAGAGTTGCCTCTATTTTCTAGTTCCTTGATTTTTTGTTCTAAGTTTTCTATAGCTTTCTTACTTTCTTCTATAGCTGTTTTGCTCTGCTGGCTTTGCCCTTGCTGATTTGCTTGCAGAAGGGCGAAACCAGCTGTGATCACAGAAGTCACAATACTTAAAAAACCATTGCGAGCATCTTTGTTCACTTGGTCTGCGGTGTCTGGCAAAGTATAGGTAATCCAAGCAGCAGCCAAGATAGCTATTCCCATCAAAACCATTAATCCTGCTTGATTTGGAAGTTTAAACATCTGGATTTATTGTTTTATGTTGTCATCTATATAACAATACAGTTCAGGAATAGTGATAAAAATATGGCAATTTGATAAAAAAATCATTAGGAGTTCCTACGATAAAAATACTGTTGCCTTAGTTATCAGCAGAAAGGAATGTAGGGATAATCCAGTATTTTCAAGACTCTGCTCAACTTGCCATATTTTTGAACTGAACTGTGTTGAATTATAGAATACCACAAAATTTAGGGCTTGTACCAAAAGTTACTGATGGCGGTTTGTTTTATTTCGCCTTTGGTGAGCAGCACAAATATGATCAGGTCTTTAGGCTTAAAAATGGCTAACCAGGACTAATCAACTCAAAAGACTGTACTTCTAACACAGGGCCAATCATGGCAGCAGTCATCACATCATCACGGACTTTCCCTGTCACTTTGGCCTTTTGTCCTGATTTGAGCAAGTTTTTATCAGCACCTTTTAAAATTTCGTAGGTAGTGCCTTCGTCCGTCACAAATGCCCAAGCACCAAGGCCAATTTCCCGACGTTGGATAGTACCTGTAAGTTTAATACTCATTTGTAATTTTAGGATTTTCAGTAAAATTTTCACTTGTCTAGAGGGTGGAAGTTGCCCACCCTCGAAGATGAACAAACTTGGACTTATACCAATTCTCCAAAATCTAGCAACTTTCTTCAAACCCTGAAACCTAGATTACATCTAGCTTTCTTCTTTTTGAGATTGTGTCGCTTTGCTCGCAACGCTGCGCGATTTTGAATTTTGAATTTTGTTGGCGAAGCCTTGCCGAAGGCTATTTTGAATTTTGAATTGGTATTAGGCTATTTGTTTTTCATCTTTCAATGCTAACCTAGCTAATCCATAGCAAAGTACAGCATTGACAATTAAGAAAATTCGTGCTAAGTAGCCATCTCCTAAGCCCCACACTGCGGGGTCGTAAATAGCACTAACTGTTAGACAGGAAGCTACGCCTAAAGTGATACCAATAGCCAGCCATTTCCATTTAGGATGACCAAGTAGCAGGGCGATTAAACCTAGTGGAATCAGGACGCTGGCAAACAAGGGGTTTAAGGCATCAGTTCCCTGGAGACTGTTACCCAACTCAGGTATAGAACTACCCAACACCCGGAAAGGCCATTGAGGTAAGTCATAGATATAAAATCCTTTGAGGAAGAATAATCCAGAACTACCGAAAATCAAACCACTGGATAAAGTCCAACTCCAGGCAAAGGGAAAGTAAACTCTGAGGAACCAAGCTAACAGATAGGAACCGACTACCATTAAGATTTTAGGCAACAGAGCTACTGCACCGCCATCTATCCAGAAGCGG
>DATGXQ010000185.1:0-4736 GCA_035298905.1 Nostocaceae cyanobacterium
GGGGCAGGGGGGAAAAATAGAAATATTTTCTTTGTCTTCCGCGTCTCCCCTCCCCGCGTCTGGAGCGTCTCCCCTCTCTCTCCTCATCTTCCCGATCGCGCATCCCCAATAAGTCACGGATTCCGCTAAACTGAATCTTGGTTTATGTTGGATTGTGACTAGGCATGGAAATAGGACAAAAAGTTAAGGTCTTTCGTTTGCGCGATCGCGTATCTGCGGATATTGCCAAAAAGCTAGGACAAATCGGTGTGATCCAAGGTTACAAAGTAACCGACGGTCGCGGTATTGGTGTAGTGGTAAAATTTGACGACAATTCCTCTACCTGGTTTTTTGAAGACGAAATCAAGCCAGTGTAGTAAACATAACTCAGAACTTGGTGATCCTAAGTTCTGAGGTACAAAGTAGAGCTTTTGCTTAATAGTGGTTTGCTCAGATAGCCCTAGACAATAGTGGACAACTTCCCAGTGTCTTTGTCGCCAAAATTCTGATGCAACTCCCAAAAAATATAGTTTAATCAAAAAAGTATTGACCGTGCCAATTTTAGATGTTGGATTTTGGATGATTTTTCGGTTCAAGTCCTGCCCCTTGTGAGCAGAACAGAGCTAAAATCGTCAATCTAAAATCCCCAAGCTGCATTTACTTGTGGATGCAGTCAATCTAAAATCGCAAATCTAAAATCCAAAATCGTTGAAGTGCTAAGTTGGAGTTGACAAGACTGGCGGTAACTAGAGGAAGCAAATAATGGCTCTGATACTGACATTTTTGGGCAAAGGCGGCATTATCCGTAGTAAAGTTGCGATCGCCGCCGCCAAGCTGTTGGCAAGCCAAGGCAAGCGCGTACTACTGGCAGGGCTGGCAGAACCAACTTTACCCCTGTTATTGGGTACTGCCATTACCCCTGATCCTCAAGAAATTGCTCCCAATTTGCAAGTTGTACAGATGCTTGCATCTGTGTTACTAGAGCGTAGCTGGGAAGAGGTGAAAAAATTAGAAGCGCAATACCTCCGCACACCTATTTTGGCAGAGGTCTACGGTCAAGAATTGGTAGCCCTACCAGGTATGGATAGCGCCCTGGCTCTCAATGCTATTCGTGAATATGATGCTAGTGGCAAGTATGATGCCATTATCTACGATGGCACAGGCGATTCCTTCACTCTGCGGATGTTGGGAATGCCAGAATCTCTCAGTTGGTATGTGCGGCGATTTCGGCAGTTGTTTGTTAACTCTGATTTAGGTAAGACAATTACAGAATCGCCTCTAATTCAACCGCTAATTAGCAGTTTGTTTAATGTCAACTGGACAGCAGATAATTTCGCTCAACCAACTAATCAAGTTAATAATTTTCTCGACCAAGGTAAAGCTGCCTTGGCTGATCCCAAGCGTGTCGCAGCTTTTTTGGTCACAACTCCCGACCCCATAGAGATAGCTAATGCTCGCTATCTGTGGGGTAGCGCTCAACAAATTGGACTGATAGTAGGCGGTTTGCTCTGTGCTGCTGACAAAAATACTCAGTTCACAGAAGACTTTACACCCCTACCTGTAACTTTTATCCCTGATGTAGCGATCGGTGAATGGCAACCTCTAATAGATGCCTTACCCAATTTTGTGGAGCAAGCCATACAAGCTCCCAAACCCATAGAAATTGATGTTCACAATCGTCAAGTACGATTATTTCTACCCGGTTTTGACAAAAAACAAGTCAAACTTACCCAGTCAGGCCCAGAGGTGACAGTGGAAGCAGGAGACCAAAGACGCAATATTTTCCTCCCCCCTGCCTTGAGTGGTAGACCTGTCACCGGTGCTAAGTTTCAAAATAGTTATTTGATTATTTCATTTTAGTTTGCAGGAGGGCAGAAGGACAGAAGAGACGCTCTGACGCTCTGACGCTCTGACGCGGAGAAAGAAATACAGCAGTTTTCAGGTAAATGAGGTACACATTTTCTGGACAAAGCTTGATGGTAAGAGACTTTCAAAGCTGTTCCCCGTTCCCTGTTCCCTGTTCCCTGCTGTATAGAGAAATTCTCCCTTCTCCCCTCTCCGTGTCACCCCTCTCCCCTCTCTTCTTCTCCCCTCTCCCCTCTCCCCTCTCCGCGTCCCCCTTTCCCCCTCGAAATTATGTCCGAATCAACCCCTATTAACCCCAATTCTCAGCCCTCTGAGATAGAAACTACTCAGCCCAGTGAACAAGTAACAGCAGACCGCAGTTCTAAAACCCGCCAATTACTGGGTATGAAGGGTGCAGCACCCGGAGAAACTTCTATTTGGAAGATCCGTTTACAGTTGATGAAGCCAATTACTTGGATTCCCCTGATTTGGGGGGTTGTCTGTGGCGCTGCTTCCTCTGGTAACTATACTTGGTCTTTAGAAAATGTGCTGAAAGCGGCTGCTTGTATGTTGTTGTCTGGACCGCTTTTAACTGGTTATACCCAAACCTTAAACGATTTTTACGATCGCGAAATTGATGCGATTAATGAACCTTATCGTCCTATTCCTTCTGGTGCTATTTCTGTACCCCAAGTAGTCACCCAAATTATTGTTCTCTTACTGGCTGGTATCGGTGTAGCCTTTGTTTTAGATACTTGGGCAGGTCATGATTTCCCAAATATCACAGTTTTGGCAATTTTTGGTTCTTTTATTGCTTACATTTACTCTGCCCCGCCATTGAAGTTAAAACAAAATGGTTGGCTAGGGAACTATGCTTTAGGAGCTAGTTACATTGCTTTACCTTGGTGGGCTGGTCATGCCTTATTTGGTGAGCTAAATTGGAAAATTATTGTACTCACCTTAATTTATAGCTTGGCTGGTTTGGGAATTGCCGTAGTTAATGACTTCAAGAGTGTCGAAGGCGATCGGCAATTGGGTTTAAAATCCTTACCAGTCATGTTTGGGATTGAAACCGCCGCTTGGATTTGTGTCATAGCGATCGATTTATTCCAAGGCTTAATTGCTGCCTATCTAGTGAGCATTCATGAAAATTTATATGCAGCAATCTTAGTTTTGTTAATTATTCCCCAAATCACTTTTCAAGACATGTATTTTCTCCGCGACCCCTTGAAAAATGATGTCAAATATCAAGCCAGCGCTCAACCATTTCTAGTCTTGGGAATGTTAGTAGCTGGTCTAGCATTAGGTCATGCTGGCGTATAGTTGATCCCTCCACAGCGAGAAGTCATATTTAGGGAGTTAGGAGTTATATTACTTCTAACTCCTAATTTGTATCAGCATCGGCCGTGTTAGAAATAATATCTTTTTTCATACGTGGGATAGAACCTTTCATTGTACCCATTTGCTTTATCACTGCTTGGGGTGTAATGATTCTGGTGGCTTGGAGTTTATGGACAACAGCGCGGGATAGTGTAAAAACTGCCCAACAAATGCACAAAATCCCCTGCCCTAATTGCCAATTTTTCACTAACAATTATCGCCTTAAATGCACTGTCCACCCTTCTACCGCTAACACCGAAGAAGCGATTAATTGTTGTGATTATCAGCCAAAAACTAACCCTTATTTGTATTAGAGAAAAGGGGCATGAGGAAGATGAGGATAATGAGAGAGTAGTTGTAGATGTCGATTTTCTAGCCAAAGTCCTTTCATTAGTGTTGTGTTGTAGGAAAAAGGGTAAGATTCTGGGTCAATTGTCAAAATTATACAAAAAATTATTTCTCTCTAACTTTCCTTATCTTCCTCAAACAGACTTTCCCTCAACTTTACTTAACCAAATTACTAAATCTTCTGGAGTGAAAGTAAGTTCATGAGCAAGAGTTTTAACATACAATACTCCATCACTAATACCTAAATCTCGCACTGGATACCATGTATGCCGCATCCGAATTAGTAATTTTAAAGAAATACCGGGAGTTGCAGCATATTTGCGATATTTCCACCAAGCTCGCCACAGAATTACAGATTTAGTACAGTGTAGCTGATAGCCTTCGGGAACTTCACAAGGTTTATACAAATAAAATCCTCTTTTATCTGGTTCTCCTGTGAGAATATAACCATTTTCAGCTAATGCTTGATTTAAAACTTCCCAATGAGATGAATTAGCTTTGGCTGAAAAAATAGTGAAAGCATCGCTGAGGGAAGCAGTCATGATTACACCCTCTGTCTTAGCCGTTAATTGATTACTGCGGCAAACTGTTTGCCCACTTAAACAGGCATTTGCTAATAAAACTTCCTGTTTTTGACGAGAATTTTTAACAAAATCTCTTACCAAATCTAAATTAGATAACATGACTTTCATAGCAGTGACGCGGTGTGAAAAAACATTTCTACAAAATGCTTACTTGCAGTTGAAATACCTCTGTCACTCGCCAAGTCATCAATAGGATCTCCAATTATATACACTCCATATCTTCATGGCGAGAATCATTGAGGATCAAAAATGAAATTTATACTAAGCTGCTGTAAAATGAATGTGAACTGCTAACTGTGGTAAACTCGGTTTAATCATTATATTTTGAATCAAAATTTGCCTAATCTTTACAAGTTTTTATCACTTTACATGTTATTTAGCTGTTGGTATCTAAGAACCACTAAGTAAGTAGTCGTGCAAAATAAATTTCATAGTTAGGAGAGGGAACAGGGAACTCTTAACAGGGAACAGGTAAGAAATACAGACATTTCTGTTTTCAGTTAATATGTGCAATTAATTTTGCTTGGGTACTTAATTATGGGTAGCACGAATAGCTTGACTAAAATCTAAAATAGTCAAATTCTGGTCATGTCTAGGTTA
>DATGXQ010000186.1:0-9377 GCA_035298905.1 Nostocaceae cyanobacterium
GATCGCTATCTCTCTGCTTTGTGTCACAATCATCATTACTGGCGATTTAGCGCTTAATTTAACCCCCTTACCCATCTTGCTACTGTTGTTGAGTGGTGCTGTGGGTATTGGTTTGGGTGATACAGCTTTTCTGGCAGCTATAAATCACTTAGGGGCGCGTCGCGCGTTACTCTTAGGTACATTATCGCCACCCATGACAGCGATCGCTGCTACAATCTTCCTGAAAGAAAGTCTGAATATTAGTGCTTGGTGTGGCATTTTGCTGACTATTTTGGGTGTGGCTTGGGTCATAACAGAAAGAGTTAGCGATAATGCAAATATTTCCTCAACGCATCTATGGAGAGGAATAGGCTTTGGTTTCCTAGCCGAAATTGCAGACTCTAGTGGTGCTATTTTTTCCCGTGCAGCATTTGGGCTAACTAATTTTTCTCCTTTGTGGGCAGCTTTGTTGCGTTTAGTTGCTGCCCTAGTGATAATTTTAGCTTGTGCTTGGTTTCCCAAACGTCAAAAAAACCCCTTTAGTTATCCCTACTGGCAATCAAAGAAAGTAATTTTAGCCAGTTTCTCGGCTGCTTTTTGTGGAACTTATTTAGGTATTTGGTTACAGCAGATAGCAATTAAATTCACAAGTGCAGGTATAGCCACCACCCTGCTACAAACTAGCCCCTTGTTTGTCATTCCTATAGCCATATTCATGGGAGAGAAAGTCACCTGGAGAGCGATCGCTGGTGTTATCATCGCTATACTAGGCATCGCCTTACTGTTTTACCTGAAATAAAAACACCAACCAATAAAAAACACTGTAGGGACATGGCAGTGCCCATTTGTGTCAACTTAACGAAAAATGGGCGGTTAGAAACCGCGTCTACACAGGCAAAACCCACCTGCGTGGGTTTCAAAACCTTGATTTTTAATTAGTCCGCGTAGGCGGACTTGGCCTGTGTAGCCGCGAATTCTATTCGTTAGGGCTTTAAGTTTACACCTATGGGCAGTGCCATGTCCTTCTCCACGACATCGTAAAACCAGATATGATAAATTTGATGTTTCATGAGCAAATACCATGAGCATTTCCTTATTAGAACAACCAATAGAACAGCCTCAAACCGAAAACTTGGTAACAATATCTGGTGTATCTTGGCAACAATTTAAAATCATCGCTGCACAGCTAGAAGATAACCGAGAAGTCAGGCTGACATATTTAGCAGGAGTAATGGAAATAATGTCACCCATTGGAGATAAACATGAGTATGTGAAAACCACACTCGGTTATTTATTAGAAGCTTATATGCGGGAGAAAGGAATTAGATTTTATGGACGGGGTGGGTTTACATTAGAAGAACCGGGATATGCTTCTGGTACACCAGATGAGTCTTACTGCATGGGGACTAATAAAGAAACGCCAGATATAGTTATTGAGGTTATTGTCACAAGCGGGACAATTAATAGAAAGGAATTATATAAACCGAAGAGAATACCAGAAGTTTGGTTTTGGAAATCTAACCAGATTAAGATATTTCGCTTAAATGAAAATTTAGAATATGAGGAAGTTAAACGCAGTTCATTTTTTCCCGATTTAGATATAGATTTATTGTTGCGTTATCTGGCAATACCAGACCAATATGATGCAGTGCAAGCATTTATTGAGGTGATTCGTCTAGCAAAATCATCATGATTCTGGTGTTCCATACTTTGCTCGTAATTCCATTATAATTTCTAAAAACAGAGGGTTATTCCTCAATTCTTCTAGAGAAAATACATTATTTTCCATCCCTTCCATCCACAAACCTGCTAAATTCTTCCTAGCTGTAACTGTATTTGGATGGTTTGCACCCAAGCAACGCTGAAAAATCTCTACAGCTTCTAAATACAAAGGTTCTGCTTCTGTGTACCGGCCTGTTGACTCATACAGTGCTGCCAAATTGTTCAGAGAAGTGGCGACATCGGGATGTTCATCTCCCAACAGGCGTTTTCTCAATTCCAAAGCTTGGAGATAGAGAGGTTCTGCTTCTGTGTACCGGCCTGTTGACTCATACAGTCCTGCCAAATTGTTCAGACTAGCAGCAACTTGGGGGTGTTCATCTCCCAACAGGCGTTTTGTCATTGCCAAAGATTCCGTATAAAGAGGTTCTGCGTCTGTGTACCTACCTATTGACTTATACAGTGCTGCCAAATTGTTCAGACTGGCGGCGACATCGGGGTGTTCATCTCCCAACAGGCGTTTTCTCATTGCCAAAGCTTGTGCATAGAGAGGTTCTGCTTCTGTGTACCTGCCTGTTGAGTAATACAGTAATGCCAAATTGTTCAGACTGGTGGCGACATCGGGGTGTTCATCTCCCAACAGGCGTTTTGTCATTGCTAAAGCTTGTGCGTACAAAGGTTCTGCTTCTGTGTACCTGCCTGTTACACGATACAGTTCTGCTAAATTGTTCAGGCTGGTGGCGACATCGGGGTGTTCATCTCCCAACAGGCGTTTTGTCATTGCCAAAGCATCTTGATAGAGAGGTTCTGCTTCTGTGTACCTGCCTGTTGACTCATACAGTCCTGCCAAATTGTTCAGACTGGCGGCGACATCGGGGTGTTCATCTCCCAACAGGCGTTTTCTCATTGCCAAAGCATCTTGATAGAGAGGTTCTGCTTCTGTGTACCTGCCTGTTGAGTAATACAGTGCTGCCAAATTGTTCAGAGAAGTGGCGACTTGAGGGTGTTCTTTTCCCAAACGATGTTTAGCAAGTTCTAAACATTGC
The DNA here is from genome assembly GCA_035298905.1 of Nostocaceae cyanobacterium. Classification (GTDB taxonomy): domain Bacteria; phylum Cyanobacteriota; class Cyanobacteriia; order Cyanobacteriales; family Nostocaceae; genus DATGXB01. The sequence goes on from DATGXQ010000186.1 coordinate 2,745, forward strand.
TGATAATAAGGTTCTGCTTGTTGATATAAACCTTGACCTTGATAGAACCAACCTAATCTGGTAAAAGGTCTGATGAAATTATCATCACTGATGTAATCTTTGAGATGATTAACTACTTCGGCAATGTGAGGAATATAAATAAATACTTGTTTAATTAAATCAATTGTAGGTTGTTGAGGAATTTGTTCTCCTATTTCCATCATTTGCGCTATAAAGGCAGTTTTTACCTCATCTGCGTTTTCTGATTTATTTAACTGCATTTGTAAAAATTGCCTAACTAGCGGATGTAACCGATAAATACCTTTAATTTTCCGTTGTAGTAAATGCCGATGTACTAAATCATTAATAGCAGTTTCCAAAATTTCTTGTTCCTCATCATCTTCTATCCCTTCCCAATCAAAAGGAATATCAGCTAAAGCATATAAACTCAACCTACAAGCTAAACCTTTAGCATTTTCATCTAACTGTTCCCAACTTAAAGCTATAGCCTCAGCGACACCATACTCATATCGCATCAAGGGGTTAGCTTTTGCTATCGCCTCATGTTCTAATTTCTTTTTTTCTAACCGTTGCAGCAACTTTTCTAAAGATAAATCGGGCATTAAATCTAAATATCGCCCTACCAATTCTAACCCTAAAGGTAAATAACCCAAAAACCGACAAATCTTTCTCGCTGTCCAAGCCTCTTGTTTGATTCTTTCTCTCCCCACATACAATATTAATAACTGCATTGCGGCTCGTGGTTTCAGGACATCCAGCCGTATTTGTCGCAAAGTCCTATCAAACTGGAAGCGGGTTGTCACTAATACTTTAAATCGGGAAACTTGCGGCGGTAAATAAGGGAGAACTTGCTTTTTATAATCTGTGACATCATCAATAATGAGCAAAACTTCCCCATTTGGCCATCTCTGCCAACAGAATTTTACTCTATCAACTAATTCTCGATCATCCGGTGCAATAATATTAAATTTATCCTCAGCAAATCTGAGAATTGAAATCCCTACTTCTAAACCTGGTGCTGATAACCAACAAACCCCACCCGGATAATTTTGTAAATACTGTTTAGCGTATTGGGTAGCCAGTTCTGTTTTCCCGACTCCACCCATACCCCGCACCGCGACGATAGCCACTTGTTGAGATATTTGTAACTCTTGATGTAAATTTTCCAGTTCCGTTTCCCGTCCGATAAATCTATCAAACTCCACAGCATTCGGTAAGTTTTCAGGAATGTTGAGAACTTCGATATTTTTCTCGTCTTTCTTTTCCGCGACTTTTTTAGATTTCTCAGGTCTGTTATTATCCCATTCCCTATCAAATCTTTCTAGATTCGCCTTGTGATTTTTATAACTAAACCAAAGTTTTAAAGTAAAATGCCAATTTTCCGAACCTTGGGTAGAGGTGCGGTTATCTTCGAGAATGAATAAAAAATCTTTTAATCTATTCAGTGCTTCTCTAACTTGGGTTTTAGTTAATTTCTCCTCATTTTTATCTATTGCTGTCAACCCTTCCAGCATTCTTAACTGAGTTCTAAAAATTAACTGTGTCTCATTTTCCTTATTCAGTTCAATTTTAAGTTTATCCCCACCCTCAACTTCATCATTAGCAAAAGCCAACAACGCCGCAAACAGCCGCTTTACCCGCGCTTTAACATCATCACCGTAGGAAGGACGCGCCATTAGTAAAACCCATGAGTTGAAATTACCCTAAACCGGACTCAGCACCGACAGCATCTTACCCAAATGCTACATGTATCCTGCTCTCATTAAACCCATCCATCACCGAGTCGTCAAGTTTGCACCTTAAAGCTTGAAGTGTCGAGCTTTAGGGTCGAAGTGTCGAGCTTTAGGGTCGAAGTGTCGAGCTTTAGGGTCGAAGTTCCGAGCTTTAGGGCTTAATCTCAGGACTAACTCACCGAAACCGCTTGTGCAAAAATCATTTCTTCCACAGTTTTTAATAACTCCTGTTCATTATAAGGCTTAGAAAAATAAGCCCTAGCTCCCAAGTGCATCGCTAATTGTCGATGTTTATTGCTACTTCTAGAAGTCAACATCGCCACAGGAATATGTTTAAAATCACTATGAGAGTTAACCCGTTCTAAAAACGTATAACCGTCCAATCTCGGCATTTCAATATCACAAATTACCGCTTGCACTTTCAAGCCATTTTGTAATTTTTCCCAAGCGTCTAAACCATCTTTCGCCTGTTCTACTTGATAGCCGCCTTTTTCTAAAGTTAACGCCAAGTAACGCCGCACATTAATCGAATCATCCACAATTAAAATTAAACCCTTCTGATAGGAAGAAATGACTGGTTTCTCTTCCTTCAAAGGATTAAGGAAAGGTGTCTTTAACCTAGTTGTGGAAATTTGATTATTTCTATAAGGCAGTTGATTTGTTTTTACCCAAGATAAAATCTCATTGGTATTAATCAAAGGTACAACTCGCCCATCACCTAATATTGTACAGTTACTAAAACCTGCGGGTAAAGGTATATTTCCCTCTACTTGACGCATGGCAACTTCTTGTTCACCCCAGCATTTATCTACTTGAATTGCTATTGGTTGATTTTCATTTTTAATTATCAACACACTACTAGCATTAATGGCTGGGACTTTCTCTAATTCTATATTGTCATAGCGGGAACAATTAAATTGGAAATAACGACCTAAACGTATAAGGGGAACTAGATTTTCTTGCCAGTTTAAAAAAGTATTTCCATCTATGAAAGTAATCTGATTTTCTGGTAATAAAAAGATTTCGGCGATCGCGTCTGTAGGAAATGCTAACAACAGGCGATCGCTTTCCACCAGCAACACTCTAGCCACTGATAAGGTAAAGGGTACAGATAAGGTAAATGTCGTACCTTCTCCCGGCTTGGTGTCTACTTTCACTTCACCCCGCACCAATTTGAGATTATTCCTGACTACATCCATGCCCACACCCCGCCCCGACAAGGCTGTGACTTTATCGGATGTGGTAAAACCAGCTTCAAAAATCAGTGATAATAATTCCTCATCGCTGGCGTTAGCTAGTAAAGTCGCATCTAAACCCATAGCTAAAGCCCGTTGGCGGATTTTTTTCAGGGAAATACCCCGCCCATCATCCCGCATAGTAATAATTGTGCGATCGCTTTTTTGGGTAGCGGTAATTTCGATTAACCCCTGTTCTGGTTTTCCTAGATGGCGACGAGTAGCCGGATCTTCAATTCCATGATCAAAAGCATTACGTAATAAGTGCATTAACGGCTCATTTAATGCTTCTAAAATACTCCGTTCTATTAAAGTATTTCCACCTTGAACCTTTAATTGTACATTCTTGCCATATTCTACGTTTAAATCACGAATTGCCCTCGGAAAACGTTCCACTAAATCAGCTAATGGACGCATTCTGACATGAGTTAATTTCCTCTGCAATTGCTTAGAAGTTTTATTTAACTTGCGCGTAATTTGGTCTGTATCGTCTACACTCAATTGAATATCAGTAGAAATTTCTGCTACCTGGACAATAGTTTCTGCCACATCTTGAGATAACAGATTTGATTTTTGATAACGTTCTATTGTTAAGCCATTACCACTATTTTCAGTGGCTATAAAACCAGTTTGATTAATAAAATTTTCGTATGCACTCCGCAATTCTTGATATTCTTGATCAAGAAGTTGGACTTTATGATTTAAGGTACTTGCCAGTTTACGCAATCTTTCTAAATGTACGTGCAAGCCATTACGTTGAATGATAATCTCCCCAAACAAATCATTAATTTCTTCTAATTGTTTACTGGGAACTCGCACGGTATTTTCTTGGTCTTTATTAACATGAATTTCGCCTTTACGTTCAATATGTTTATAATCCACAGGCGAATTATCTTGAATTAAAATACCGTTTTCTTCAGGAAACTCAATCGCATTAATTTCTTGTGGTAATTCTATCGCCTCCGTTGCGAAATCAGGAGAAATTAAGGCATCATCTATTACATATTCATCCTGATTGACTGCTGCTAAATGAATTTCTTTTGGTAAACTTTCCCGTTGATTAGTTAAAACTAAAGCTTGCGATCGCCTCCACCCTTCTAAGGCTAACTGGGCGATTTCTCTCCACCGATGGGGTGCAGTTGCTAAATGCTGCGTCACAGATTCACATAACTGAGTAAAAGCGGTTAATTGCAACATTTCCCCCAAACCACCCAACTCGGCCGCCATAATTGCTACTTCTTCCTGTAACCCCGGTTGGTTACTATCAGCTAAAAGCGACTCTAAACGCTGTAAACACTCCTCCACCTCGCTTTCAAACAACAGAGGAATGATATCTTGTCCCTCCTCTGGTGATAACATAGTGCTGATATCCTCTTGGGGAGGTTCACCCAGGCGATCGTGCAACTCTTCAAAAATCGGGTAACAAAAAGTATTTAACCACTGCTGATCTACAGCATTTCCTTCTGACAAAAATTCTATAATTTGTCTTAACCAATCTACCCCCGATAACAATAAACTTTGTAATTGGGTATCAATTTCTAAAGAATTTTTCCGAGTTTTTAAAACTTTAAAGGCATCTTCTAAACGATGGGCTAAATCACTCAATACCTTAAAACCCATCATTGCTGCACCACCCTTAATTGAATGTGCAGCCCTCAGCGCAGCATTAATTTTTTCTAAATCAATATGTTTACCAGTATCAATTTCTAGTAATATCGCTTCTAAAGTATTCAAATAATCAGTAGCTTCTTCTAAAAATTGCATCTGGATTTCTAATTCTTTATCATTAGTCATGAGTCATTATTCCTTAGTCATTAGTCAGCAGTTATTGGTAAATAACAAAAAAACGCCAGACACATAACTGACTCAATCAACTTTGAAAGTTCCCACAGTCTTTTGTAACTGCTGGGAAATCTCCACAGTTTTCTTGAGAGATTGAGAAACTAGCCGAGAGGAATCACTGGTACGCTGGGAAACAGCAGCTATATCTTGCATTAATTGATTGACGATTTGGGATGTTTCTACCTGAGAAGCTGTAGCTATAGAAATTGAATTTACCAAAGCATCGATTTGTTTTGATACTTCTACTATTTGTTTTAAACTTTGCTTGGCATCTTCTACAATACTGGTACTGTCTACTACTTGTAAAGTGCCTACTTCCATCGCTTGTACAACTTCACTGGTTTCTCGTTGAATTTTTTCTACAATCTGTTCTATTTCCTGTGTTGCATCTGCACTCCGTGCTGCTAACTCACCAACTTCTTCTGCTACCACAGCAAAACCTTGTCCTTCTTCCCCGGCTTTTGCTGCTTCAATTCCGGCATTAATAGCTAACAAATTAGTTTGTTCAGCAATTTGTTTAATTAAAGAAACCACACGAGAAATTTGCTGCGAAGACTCTCCTAAACGTCTAACTTTCTTAGTAGTTTGGTTGACAGTTTCTCGCAAAGATAAAATATTTTGTACTGTTAAATCCATTGCTTGTCCACTGTGTGTGGTAGTCTGGGCGGCTTGATTAGCAATAGTAGCAGCTTGTTGGGCGCTATCAGCTACCGCTTGAATTGAGTTAGTTATTTGATCCACTGCGGATAAAGTCAGGTTAATTTTTTCTGCTTGTAAAATTGCCTCTTCTGCTAATTGGTAGATAGCATCTTCATTATCACTAACCGCGATATTTACTTGACTAGCCACATGCTTTACTTGGGTGACAATATCCCGCAAACTTTCCACAATAGAATTGAAAAAGTCAGCGACAGTACCAATTTCTCCAGAGGTAATATCTGCACGCACTGTTAAGTCACCCATCGCCACATTTTCTACTTTATTCAGCAGTTGTAACAGTTGCAAATGTTGTATATCTATTGGTGGTACTTCTTGATAACCATCAGGTTCTATTTGGGCTTTGAGTTTAGTTAACTCTGCTAATAACTGGGATTGTTCAACAGCATAGCTGATTTGTGTAGCTAACTGGGCAAATAAATCAATTTCCGAATGTTCCCAAGTGCGCGGTTCACCTTGATAAGCAATCAATAAGCTTTGAATTTTCCCTTGAATAATAATTGGTGTCGCTAAACTAGCTTGAACAGCAAATTTTTCTAGGAATTGATTGTAAGTTGGCGATAGATTTGCTTCTTCTGTGTGAATATTAGTTACTACTTGTACTTTGCTATCTCTATAACTTTCTAGATTCAGTTCTCTCAAGGGTAAACCTTCAATTTCTGAACCAATCATTTTTCGCCAATCACCTACTACAGATTCCGCTACAACTATTCCCTGATCTTCGGGATAGAGTTGATAAATAATTACTCGATCTGCTTGTAAAGCTTGGCGAATTTCTGCCACTGCTGTTTGATAAATATCTTCAATTTTTACAGGTTTGCGAATTTGTTGAATAATATCTGTGAATAATTTCAGCCATTCAATCTCTAATGCTTGTTTTTTGCTAGGACTGATTTTTTCTGGGATAGGGCTATAATTAGGTTTTACTACTTCTAATTGTTCATCCTTCTCTACGACCTGTGGATAGTGATTAACTTCCGGTTTTCTCCGTTTAGGTTTTGTCGCAGGTTCAGCTAATATTTTTTTCGTAATTAACTTGGAAAACCAAGCTGCAATCAAGGCCATTAGTAAAGTTAACAGTGTGGTGGTAGTGATAGTTCGTATTA
>DATGXQ010000187.1:0-5780 GCA_035298905.1 Nostocaceae cyanobacterium
CGATTTCATCATCATTTACCCAGTAGTGCTTATCATCATCTAATACGGGAATGAGAACGTAGAGATGACTTAATAAATCACTCAAGGTTATAGTGTGGTGGAGTTCAACTGTAAAATAGCGACTATTACCCCAATCTGGAAATTCTGCATCTAAAACATGACCTTGGGCATGAACAGTGTAACCCAAAGGCTCAAATAATTGGCGGAGGAAACCTTCACCACCACGACAGGGTAAAACTGATAGTTTCGCCACCAAAGGTAGAGGTGTTTGTGCTAATTCTGGTCGGTCTTTGCTGCGTCCACCTAAAGCCGTACTAAACACTTGTGCGATCGCAACACTCATAAAAGATGATGCCACATAAGGGCGATCGCTCACATACTGTTCCAAGGTCGCACCCTTCCCCCGCACCAACTTCACCGGATCAACATCCAACAACAGCGCCACCGTACAACGTTCGTCATTCGCTTCCGGGTAAAATACCTGCGCCTGTCCAAATGACAGCGATAACGAGTGACAACGGTCTGGGTGTTTATGTAGTAAGTAGCCTAACTCCGTCGCTGGGGAGTGGGTAGTGGTGATAGTCAGCAGCATTCACTTATATCAGTTTCAGTGATTAGTTAATGAATACCGCTTCAAGTTAAGCGATTACGGAAAGAAATAGCCAGGTAGTTGAGGAATATTAAGCGGATGCTGAGAAATGACAAATAGCCTGATTTTCTTCAAAAACTAGGATGAACAAGAATTTCCAACTCATGTTAAACAATTCCTGAAAACTGTGGTTTTGATATACTGAACCGAATTAAGACTCGCTAAAATCTTATACAACTGCATCTAGTATTCCCAGTGCCAAATGAGTAACCAGATACCTGACATTTCTCGCCAGCAAGCCAAAGACTTTTTAGCTAAATTTGCTAAAGCCTTACAATATCCAGAGTCAAACCCATTGCTGTTTCAGGTTTATGGGTTTGGAGGAGTTGGCAAAACTACCCTTACCAACAAACTAAAACAGATGCACGAGTGGCAAGCTGACTTTGCAGCAGTGTCTTTTGGTCTTACACCGGGTATCGAAACGCCATTGAAGCTAATGGAAAGGCTTTATGAGTTATTACCAAAATCTACAGGACTTTCGCTAAGAAATTTGTCACCTAAACCTGACCCGTTTACATCACTTTACGAGGAATATCATCAAACTGTTTATAAGCTTAAAACTCAACCAGTTCAAGGTAAATCAGTTGATACTCAACAACAAAACACGGTTAAAGATTGGTTTGAACTAGGTGCAGGAACGCTGTTAGCACTAGGTACAAGCTACATCGGACATCCTGAAATTGCATCAAGTTTAGCGCTGGACGCTATGGTTAAAGCTGGAGGGATGTTATCAGATGCACCACAGGCGCTCAAATCAACTAAGGAGCGTATGCAAGAACTACTCCAAAAGCATCCAGAAACGAAGAATAAAAAAGAACTTCAGGAGTTAATGCTGGAACCAATACCTAAGTTAACTCATGCTTTTGCTCAAGGTTTGATACAGAAAGCTGAGAAGCAAAATCAGTCAATAGTATTGATTTTAGATACCTATGAAAAAGCACCACCAGATATAGATACTTGGTTGTGGCAGTATTTATTAGAAGATACGACTTTAAAATCTTATCCTGTCCGCATTGTGGTAGCAGGAAGACGTTCTTTACTTGAGAAAGAAAGTTGGCGGAAATTACAGCAGGATCGAGATTTAATTTATGAACAAAAGCTAGATGGATTTAGCAAAGAACAGACACAGGAATATCTTCAACGTATAGGTATTACCAAGCCTGGGGAAATTCAGAAAATATATAAAGCAACTAAAGGTTTACCTTACTATCTCAACTGGATTAGAAGAGAGAAGGAAGCAGGTAGAGATATTGATTTTTCTCGCGGGAACCAAGCAATTACTAACCTTCTATTGCAAGGACTGAGTACCAAGCAAAAAGAGATAGTACAATTGGCGGCTTGTTGTCGTTGGTTTGATCGGTCGTTAATTGAGTATTTAATGCGAAAACAAGGAATAGATTTTGAAACTGATGCTTGTGCAACACTCAACTGTTTTGATTGGCTCAATAAGTGCGATTTTGTTGAGTTTGTTCAAGGTCAATATCGCTTGGATGATGTAGCTCGTAATGTTTTCCGGCTTTCATTTTTTCAGGATGACAAAACACGATTCCGTGAAACACATGAAATACTAGCTACATATTTTGAACAACAGGCAAATCAAGAAGTTCCCGCAGATAGCCCTGAGCCAGAAAAATATGAAAATTCGGAGTGGCGACAATACACGGCTGAATTTCTCTATCATGCTCTTTTTGCTAGAAGAGATGAGGGTCAACGTCAATTTATCTTCCATTTGTTTGCTTCTCACTATATGAAGCAACTAAAAGTAGTTGTGATTCCTTTCGCAGCAGTTGTTGCAGAAGCAGCAGTAGAAAATTATCGTCTATTGGCAGACTCTACGGAGAAATTTATCAAAAGCATAGCATTAGGATTTTTATTTGGTTGGGTAATGTTAGCAGATAACCCAGCTAAATATGATGTTAAGTACAAAAAAGGTACTGGGCCCTCTAAGGAAAAAATAGAAGCTGCATTAAGAATTTGTTTAGCTCAAGTTGACTTTTTAAAAGATGGTCTAGGTAAATATGCTGGACTGTTATATAAATCTCTTAGAAGCTCCCCTAGTCAACAAAAAGATTTGCTAACTAGGGCAATCGAGCAAGCTGAACGTATTTCTAATGATACTCATCCTGAATTTAGTAGCACTCTGTTTTTAGATGTCAGCAATCGGCTATATGAATTAAGAGAGTATGAAGAGGCTTTGGTGAACCAGGAAAAAGCCTTGTCAATTAAAAATGATGTTCCCGAAACTTGGAGTAACCAAGCTGCTTTGCTGATAAACTTAGAACGTTATGAGAATGCAATAACTAGCTGTGATAAAGCTTTGTTAATTCAAGATGACTACCCTGATGCTTGGGCTAATCGAAGCACTGCGTTAATAAATTTAGAACGTTATGAAGAAGCAATCATTAGTTGTGATAAAGCTTTGGCAATTAATGAGGAATTTTCAGATGTTTGGTTTAACCGAGGCTGTGCGTTGACGAATTTAGAACGTTACGAAGAAGCATTAACTAGCTATGATAAAAGCTTAGCAATTAATGAGGATTTTCCATATGTTTGGTTTAACCGAGGGATTGCATTGATGAATTTAGAACGTTACGAAGAAGCATTAGGTAGCTATGCTAAAGTCTTAGCGTTTAATTCTGATCAAAATGACTTTCCAGTTATTTGCTTTAATCAAGGTCTGGCTTTGATGTATTTAAGACGTTATGATGAAGCTCTAGTTCACCATAATAAGGCTTTAAATCTTAATGAAAATGAACCCGATTATTGGAGCGGTAAGGCTTTGATCCTAAGTTTATTATGCCTTTATAACGAAGCATTGATAAATATAAATGAAGCCATCAAACTTCAACCACAATATTCCCTATGGTGGGCTAATCAAGGCATTATACTAGCTCGCGCAGGTCGCTACCAAGAAGCATTAGCTAGTTGTGAAAAAGCACTAGAATTAAAATTTGATGATGAAAGTGGTCATTATGGCAAAGCTTGCTGTCATGCTTTACAAGGAAAAATTGAGCTAGCAATTGAAAATCTACAAAAAGCAATCAATATAAATCCTTCCCGGTGTTGTAGAGAAGCAAAAAGAAACCCCGATTTTGACAGTATCAGAAATGATGAACAGTTTAAAGCATTAGTGCAAGGATAAAAATTATTTTCAGTTAGCGAAAAGTCCTATTACTTTCACATTGCAGATGTTCACACATCCATTTTCTTGTTTTTAGATGCTTCACTGTAGAGACGTTGTATGCAACGTCTCTACATCATTAGCGAGTCAGTTGGAGAAAAACGCCACCTTTCAAAGTTCCCGCCTCATCACCGTAACTACTGAAGGTAAGCGATCGCAAATTTTCAAACAATGGTTTACCTACTACTTCTATCAGCTTCAGTATCGGTATTTGCTGCTCTACTAAATTCTGGCTTTTTGTCCAGTCTACATATATATAACCTTGATTTGGTTGGGGAATGGCAGCAATACTATCTTGAAAATTGCGATCGCTAATAACAGACTTCTCCTTATTACTCACAACCTCATACATGGTTGCTAAGTCAGAGGTAAAAATCTCATAATTTCCTAACGTTGTATGTACCCCTTTGACCTTTGCTTCCACCGTGAACGATGGTTTATTTGTACTATCAGTTTTCGCTGTGGTTAATTCTGTCCAAGCGGCGACTTTTTGCTTATCTAGGGTAATTGTATTACTGCTGAGTCCACCAGATGAGGCGATCGCATCTAAACGTGCAATCCCTTCTGGTACAGTTTCTAGTTTCTCCGTCACAAAAACCCACTCAGGACTGGTTTTTCCCTCTCGCGGAACTAAAGCAACTGCATACTCTCCCTGTACCCAGCTAAATATATCTTGCTCTAAATTGATACCCTGTTTACTCTCCACATCTGTTAAAGGTTGCACTAATCTAGCGATGATATCCGTTCCCGAACCAGAGATAGCTGTTTTTGCTTGTGTCCAAAGTTTACCTAAACCACCCTTACCCAAGTTGTCTAAATGGGAACCGGAAATCACTAACCCTGCTGACGCGGGAATATATTGTAATGCGCCTACAGGTTTGGATAAAGACGGCGATGTCGGCTCAACTTCCAAGTCAGTCAGGAAGTTAGTTTCTGCGAAAATTCCCTGAGAATTTAAGGTAAGAGCTACACTTTCACTATCATAAGTTGGTTCTGGTAAATTTAACCCTTGCCATTGTGCAACTAGGGGAAGATTGAGAAAAGCCGTAGCTATAGAACCTTTAGGTAACTGTTGAGTAGCTTTTTGGTATTCGGGAGAACTCAACAAATTTAAGTCAGGCGCTTGGACATTATTAATTGCATCACGTAAAACTTTCGGATTATTGGCGAATAATACGAAATTATCCACCACCGCACCGGCTAGAGAATCAGACTCCGGTAGGGAACTGTCATAAATAAGTTTTGCGCCTTGATATTCTTCAGTTGCTAAGTTTGCTCCAGCTAGCACCCGTTTAGAAAACAATAATTGCAGAAATTCCTGGCTTTTGGGTGGCTTGTCAGTTGCTAGCGCCATGAGATATCCTGGTTGTTTACCGTTTTCGGGGTCACGGTCGATATCTAAGGTAGTGACAGCCAGGGTAATTTCATCTTTGAGCCAAGGTTGAATATCTTGCTTGTAGTCCAAACCACTCTTAGCCAGTAAGCTATTTTTAAGTTTAGATAATTCCCCCGAACTGTCGAAAGATGCCAAACGGTCAGGATTTACCAGCAGTGAAACCGTTACTGGAGCGAGTTTCGACACAAATACAGCCGCACTCGATTGAGAAGTAGCCGCAAGGTTAACTGGACTTTTAGCAAAGAACCAGTTATAACCTGCGATCGCCACTACCACCAATGCGATCGCCCCAGCAATTATAAAACCAGATAATGAACGTTGTGTAGTCATTAGTCATTAGTCCATAGTCATTAGTCATTAGTCAGTAGGGGCGGGTTGATTGAGAAATTCATGGCGAAAACAAATATGTCTGTTAAACCCGCCCGTACAATAGTAGGGGCGGGTTGATTGAGAAATTCATGGCGAAAACAAATATGTCTGTTAAACCCGCCCGTACAATAGTCCATAGTTTGTCGCTACTCCCCCATCTCCCCCAGTCCCCAGTCCCCAGTCCC
>DATGXQ010000188.1:0-9019 GCA_035298905.1 Nostocaceae cyanobacterium
CTTCATTCATTCTATGATATTGTGTAACTGTAAATTGCATTTTCAGGAGTTGACTAGACATAATAACCTCTAAATTTTGATAATTTAGCCGAAAATATCATTCAAATTTAAGCTAATTTCAGGAAAAGATTGAATAGATAATTTTTCACCTCTGTTTAAAGTTTTGATTTCTGTGTAACCTGTGGGTGTGGGTTGACGGTATACTTCAATTATTTGTTGATTAATATCGACTAACCAAACTTCTAAAATTCCACTTTCTGCATAAAGAGGAATTTTTACATCTCTGTCATATTCAATGCTACTACCTGCAATTTCAATTAATAATAATATATCATTTGGTTGTGGAAGTCCTGAACGATAAAAGTCTGAACTAAATTGAACTATTGTGATATCTGGTTGAGGTTCTGATAAATTACTAACTATAATGGGATTTTGTACCCTAACAATTACTTTTCTTCCCAAAGAAGCATACAATAAATTACTGATACAATCTACATAAGCTGCGTGTAGTTTACCAATTGCTGCTATTTCTAAAATTTCCCCATTGATTAGTTCTACCCTGTCATTTTCTGTTAAAATTCCGGCTTCATGTATTTGATGATATTGTTCAACGGTGAAGCGTCTTTTAACCAATTGAGTAGACATGGTAATCCCTCTGCTTTATTCTCTAGTTTAAATATAGCAGTTATTTTTGTGTTGGTGTTTTTCTAGGTAGGTACAGACGCTAGAGAAAGCAGAGGGAAAACGGATATTACAAGTAATCAAAAAATACTTCTGGAACTAATCTTAATTCTCCAGATTTAAAGCGGGGAATATCTACCCATAAAGCGCGATGTTTCCTTTCTGGTGTTTCAGAAAAGGTTAAACTTTCAATTTGATAAAATTGGGAATCAGCAAAATCACACTGGTAAAGTTGAATAATTTCATGTCCCTGTTGATTATTGAAAATAAACAGATTTTCAATACAAGCAAGGTATTTAATATTAGTTAATTCTGCTTGAATTTCTTCTTGAAATTCCCTGATTAAAGCGTTGCGACTGGTTTCACCAAATTCGACTCCACCACCTAAAGCTCGATAAAATGTTGATTGTTTGCTGGAGTCATAACCTTCGGAAACAAATAGACGATCGCCATCTCGAATTAATGCTAAAACTATGACCCGAATTTCACCTGGTTTATTCATTGTTGACTAATTCTGACTATTAGTTATCGTAAATTGAATAGGAACGGCTATCACTATCTTCTACTGGCCAATCTTCATTTTCGCCGCCAATATATAATTCTTCAATAGTTACATATTCCTGGCTTAACTGGGTTAAAGCATTGATTAAGATATCTAAAGCGATCGCGTCACTAGTTCCTAAGTCAAACCAACAACGTCCCCATTCTCCTAAATATTCAAATTCACCCATGTTATGCATTAAAGCCAGTAAGCTTTTATCATAACCTGCTGGGTCATAGTCCATATAGCTAATATCTAGCCCGGTTTCTTGTACTTGGAGATTTTCGGCGTTAAATCCACCTAATTTTCCCAGATAAAACCAGGAGTTGAATAATTCTTCGATATATTCCTTTTCTCGTTCTGAAGGAATGGTACTAAATCTGATCCAAAACCAAACGTCAAAGGGGTTAAATTCTCGGAACTGAATACGCATTTTTAATTAGGTGATTAAGTGCTGGGCGCTGGGTATGGGGTAATGGGAAATAACTCTCACCCAATCCCCAATACCCAATTTATCGATTTTGCAAGCGTTGTGTAGCTTGTTTACGTTCTGATTCGATTTGTCTCACTAGACTAGCAGGAAGTTGGGATTTTTTGGCTAGGGCTTTGTCAAAATTAGCGATCGCTTCCTTCAAAAATGTTTTATTATTGTCTGGTTTGGCTAACTCATGGTAAATTTGCGCTCTGAGATAATAGATTTCTGGGTTACTAGGGGTAGCATTAACAGCCTGATTGGCATAGTTAAGGGCTGATTGATACTGTTTTAAGTCCCGATAAGCCAATGCAATCCCCCGATATACCAAATACCCAGGTGCAGCATTTTTCTCCAACCGCTCAATTGCTTGTTCTGGACTAGCAAAAGGCAAATTTACGGATAACATCAGATCCATGTAGCCACGAATTAAGTTTAACTCTGGATCTTTCGGAGCGATCGCCTCAGCTTGATCAAAATACTGATACACTTTTCGCAGACGACTCAAAGCACTTGAAGCACCATTTACCGCACCCTCACGGGTAATAATTGTTGCTCCTTCTAAAAAATGTCCCACACCAGTGTATAAGTTACCACGTAATGGGTCAGCAAAAGTCAATTTCTGTCCGACCTCTAGGGTTTTCTTGCTGTACTTTTCTAGAGCAGCTAAATCATTCTTCCCGTATGCTAGAGATGCTTTGAGCGCGTAAACTAGAGGTTCATTTGGTTCTTTAGATTGTGCTTGTTCTAAATACTTTTCTGCTGCTGAGTAATCCCCCTGTTGGAAAATAGCTTTAAAAGCAGCCTCCGTCTGATCACCGATTTTTTTTGGGTCTTTGGTGCGAAAAGGATCACCAGCAAAAGCAGGACTTACCCAAAGATTTAGAGCGATCGCACTAAGCAAAGTCAACTTAGCTAGACGAGTAAATGGCAAAAAGTTTTTAAACATGGAAATTCACAGAATAAATGCAGATAGAAGGGGTTGTGGATGAGAGATTGGGACTGGGTATACAATCGAAATATTAGGGGCTTTTACCCCGGAATTTGCTACACAAGTTGACTATAGTCAATAGTCTATGTTCCCTAGACTTTTGTAGCGTTTTTGTTAGGCTAAGTAGGAGATAGCCCCAATGAAAAAATTTCATCACCACTAAGGATAAAAAAAGGTTTTTGTCCCCAAAATCTGTTTTACACTCATTCCCTAAGCTTTATTAATCGTTACAAATGCTCTATCTGAGAAATCTCAATTATCATCCTACAGCCAGTTCAACCGCAATTCTTAAATCTATCAATTTAGAATTAGCACCCCAACAACTAGGTTTAATTATTGGCCCTAGTGGTTCTGGTAAAACCACTTTATTAGAAATTTTATCTGGACTGGCTGATCCTACTTCTGGTTCTATTTTGTGGAGAGAACAGGAACTAATCGCTGAACATCTACAACAATTAGCTGGATTAGTATTTCAGTTTCCAGAAAGGCACTTTTGTGGTAGAACTATTTTGGAAGAATTGCGGCTAGGTCATCCCGAATTAGGGCCAGAACGTGTTAGACAAGCATTAAAAGAAGTAGGATTAGAACATCTATCATTATCTGCACCACCTCATGCTTTAAGTGGTGGACAACAACGACGTTTAGCTTTAGCTGTACAATTAATTCGCCAACCTAATGTATTATTATTGGATGAACCAACCGCCGGCTTAGATTGGTCAATGCGAAGACAGCTAGTAAATTTATTGGCAAAATTGAAACAAGACTGGACTTTATTAATTGTCACCCATGATGCTGGAGATTTACTAGCGATCGCTGATCAATGTTGGACACTCAAACACGGTGTTTTAGAAGCAGTTGACCCCGCAACATTAGAAGCCAAGGGAAAAGAATCTTTATCAAAAGTATGAAATCAGGAAGATGAGGAAAAAATTACTTTCTTATTTCTCTTATCTTCCTCATCTACTACTATTAACTAATGAAAAATGACCAATGACTAAATTACCAGAAATGGTGGAAATGTGGCAGCAAACCCTAAATCTACCACCAAACCAACAACAACAAGCCCAATTTCAACAACTTTATCAGTTAATTTTAGCAGGAAATACGCAACTAAATTTAACTCGTATTACTGAACCTCAAGAATTTTGGGAAAAGCACCTCTGGGACTCTCTACGCGGAGTTGCACCAAAACAGCAAATTATTCCTTCTCTGATAGCAGGTTGCAAAGTAATTGATATTGGTACAGGTGCAGGTTTTCCCGGTATTCCTATTGCCATTATCGCACCTAATTCTCAAGTTACACTTTTAGATTCAACTCGCAAAAAAATTACTTTTATTGAAAAAATTCTCGCGGAAATTCCCATAAATAACGCTAAAACCTTAGTCGGAAGAGTTGAAGAAATTGGACAACAAACCCAACACCGTCAAAATTATGATTTAGCTGTAATTCGTGCTGTGGGTACAGTTTCTGCCTGTGCTGAATATAGTTTACCATTAGTAAAAAAGGGCGGTTTAGCAGTAATTTATCGGGGAAATTGGACAGAAGAAGAAGCTAGGAGTTTAGAAATTGCTACTCAACAATTGGGAGGTCAAATAGAACTAATTGAAGAATTTACTACTCCTTTAAGCAACAGTATGCGCCATTGCCTTTATTTGCGAAAAGTAGAACATACACCTATACATTTTCCTCGTCCTGTGGGTGTACCAACGCAAAAACCTCTTTGAAATTATTAACTTTAACTGAAGAAATGCTATGATACTAACTACAGTAAAATGGACTATAGATGATTACCATCAAATCATTACTACTGGTATTTTAGCAGAACGTAAAGTTGAATTAATTGATGGGGAAATAGTAGAAATTGCTTCAGAGGGTGAATCTCATGCTTACTCCAGTGATGAAGCGGGAGAATATTTAATTTATTTATTGGGAGAAAGAGCAAAGGTTCGCCAAGGTAAACCAATTACTATTCCTCAAAGTAACTCAGAACCAGAACCAGATATTGCTATTGTTCAGTGTTTAGGCAGAGATTATCTTCAACATCATCCTTACCCAGAAAATATATTTTGGTTAATTGAATACTCTGACTCTAGTTTAAGTAAAGATTTGGAAGTTAAAACTAAAGTTTATGCTGCATCTGGTATTTCAGAATATTGGGTAATCAATCTAAGGGTTATGGAATTAATAGTATTTAGACTACCAACTAATGAGGGTTATCAATCAAAAACTACTTTAACTAAAGGTGAAATTCATCCCTTAGCTTTTCCTGAGCTTACTGTTTCTGTTGAGCGATTATTGATGAGGTAAATAATACAAGTCCTGTGAAACATCCTGATAAAATTTTTTATATTATCCAATATGATAATTATTCTTAAAATTAGAAACTACGGACAAGGCAATACCTTGTCCCTTAGTATACAAAGTTGCAAAATTAGGCTTTTTGAGAATCTATAAAACGTTTATTAATTTCATCCCAATTTACCACATTCCACCAAGCATCTAAATATTCTGGTCGGCGGTTTTGGTATTTTAAATAATAGGCATGTTCCCAAACATCATTACCAAAAATTGGATATTGCTCTACCATTAAAGGACTGTCTTGATTAGCAGTAGAGGTAATTTCTAGATTGCCATTTTTATTACGGACTAACCACACCCAACCACTACCAAATCTACTAGCACCAGCTTGATTAAACTGTTTTTTAAAATTAGCAAAATTACCAAAACTTTGATTAATAGCAGTTGCTATCTCTCCCGTAGGTTCACCACCACCATTGGGTTTCATAATTTTCCAAAACATGGAATGATTAACGTGTCCACCGCCATTATTACGGACTGTAGTGCGAATATCTTGGGGTACTTTGTTAATGTTTTTTAGTAATTCTTCAACAGAAGTTTTTTTGAATGCTGGATATTTATCTAAAGCAGCATTCAAGTTCTTCACATAAGCGGCATGATGCTGATCATGATGAAATTGCATGGTTCTAGCATCAATATAAGGTTCTAAAGCATCATAGGGGTATGGTAAAGGTGAGAGTTGAATAGCCGCAGTAGTACTACTGGAAGTGTTTTCGGCAAAAGCATAGCTTTCTAAGGTCAAACTACTGACACTAGCACCCACTAAAAACAAGAAATGACGACGATTTAAGGACATAAAAAAAATTTTTTAGGTAATCTATTGAAATTTAACCATAATTAAAGCTTTATAGATTGTATTTACAGAAATCGACTAAAAAATCTATCAAAAGAGAGGATGTGTAGACACCGTTCCTACGTTAGAAATGTGAGAAATATTGAATATTTACGTCAACAGATCCAGAATATATCATCCAGTATCTTGATCTAAGATAAGGGAATCTCAATTATAAATTCTGTTCCCTCACCTGGGATAGAATTACAGCTGAGTTTACCCCGATGTCTTTCTACCACTGTTGAATAGCTAATTGATAATCCCAAACTTGTACCTTTACCTATAGGCTTGGTAGTAAAAAATAGTTAAAATATCTTACAGCAAATTTCAGGTAAATGAGGTACAAATTTTTGGAACAAAGCTTTATGCTAAAAGACTTTCAACCCTATTCCCTGTTAAGATTTCCCTGTTCCCTGCTGTAATTTAATTAATATTTAATGAAATTTTATTTAATTCTCAAAGGGCGGGGAGACCCCGCCCCTACATTAGAAATGCTGAATGATTGCGTCGGCAAATTCAGAACATTTTAAGGGTTGTACTGGTGGTTCTAGCAATCTAGCTAAATCATAAGTGACTTTTTGATTAGCGATCGCCCCGCCAATTCCCTTTTTAATCAAGTCTGCTGCTTCTTGCCAGCCCAGATATTCTAGCATCATCACACCAGATAAAATCACAGAACCAGGGTTAATCCGGTCTAGTCCGGCGTGTTTGGGTGCTGTACCGTGGGTAGCTTCAAAAATCGCGCAAGCATCGCCAATATTTGCCCCTGGCCCCATGCCTAAGCCGCCGACAATGGCCGCAGCCGCATCAGATAAATAATCCCCGTTTAGGTTCATGGTAGCCAAAATCGAGTATTCATCTGGTCGAGTTTGGATTTGTTGGAAGATACTATCAGCAATGCGATCGTTGACCATAATCTTATCTTTCCATTGGCCGTTACCATGAGTTGACCAAATAGAATTTAAGACCTCTTCCACTTCTTTGACGATTTGGGCTTTTTTCTCTTGGGTTAAGCCATCAAAACCAGGATCAATCAACCGGGCATTTTCTTCTAGGGAAATGTTGGGGTTTTTCTCCTTGTTGCTTAAAATCCAAGATTCCCGTTCAGTCACGCACTGTTGACGAAATTCAGTGGTGGCTAACTCATAACCCCAATCCCGGAAAGCGCCTTCGGTGTATTTCATAATATTCCCCTTATGCACCAGTGTCACCTGTTGCTTATGTTTGGGGAGTTGTAAGGCGTGTTTGATGGCACGTCTAACTAGGCGCTGAGAACCTTTTTTACTGATGGGTTTAATACCAATACCAGCATCTAGGGGAATTTGTTTTTTACCATGTTCTGGGGTAGCGGGGATGAGTTCTTTGTTCAAAATGGAAATCAGGCGATCGCCAATTTCGCTTCCTTGTCTCCACTCAATCCCCAAATAAATATCCTCGGTATTTTCCCGATAAACAATTACATCCAGCTTTTCGGGAGTTTTATGGGGTGAAGGAGTCCCAGCATAGTAACGACAGGGACGCACACAGGCATATAAATCAAAAATCTGCCTTAGTGCCACATTTAAAGAACGAATCCCACCACCAACAGGAGTAGTAAGAGGCCCCTTAATCGCCACACCATACTCCTTAATAGCTGTTAGCGTATCTTCGGGTAAATACTGGTATGTGCCGTATAAATCGCAAGCTTCATCCCCAGCATAAACCTTAAACCAGCTAACTTGGCGCTTACCATTGTATGCTTTAGCTACCGCCGCATCTAGTACCTTTTGGGCAGCAGGCCAGATATCAATTCCTGTACCATCTCCCCGAATGAAGGGAATAATGGGATTATCAGGTACAATCGGTTCCCCATTTTTGAAGGTAATTTTTGCGCCGCTTGTTGGGGGGGTAATCTTTTCGTACATAATTCACATTCTCCTAATCGTTACGCTGCTGCACAAAATGAGAAAATGGTCTTTGGGCAATTTATCAAAGACTGACACCAGTCAATAAAAAATCAAGGATTGAGAACATGTGTACTGTTTATGCTCCAAGTGTGAGACGCACAAACAGAAACGATTTCTTTCCCGTCACCCATGCCTCATACTCCATACCCAACTGACGTGCAGATCATCCCCTACCATTGCTGGTACAGTATTTAGTTGAGCGATGCAGTGAAACCCCTGCTATTTAGTACGATCAAAAATAGAAACTACTTTTCGCTCTCTGTGCTGCAATTTTTTGTCCATCCACAAGAGCGATCGCTCACGCCCACGCTAACACGAGTAATGGCATGACAGACCCAATGATACTATCAGGCACTGCTAATGACATCAACTCCCTTCTTGAACGATTAATCGCTGGGTCTGAAAAAGTCCAACAACAACTCATCCCGCAGTTAGCTGCCATGGGAAATGAGGGTTTAAATGTGTTGCAGGAATTTTTACTGAAACGCCGCGACACCCCAGCAACTTGGATAGATGGCAAAGCCTATCAAGTACTTTACAACTGTGATGCACCTACAGCCAAAGAGTTTCTACAAAAGCATTTTCCTGAAGGAATTGTACCTCTAAAATCACGCTGTGGGATCAATTACAATTCTTTGCAGGCAGCTTTAGCCCGCCAGGATTTTCAACTTGCCGATCGCTTGACAATCGAGAAAATGTGTGAATTGGCAGGCCCCCAAGCAGTAAAAAGAAAATGGTTATACTTTACTGAGGTGAAAAATTTTCCTATTCAGGACTTGCAAACCATTAATCAACTTTGGTTAGTCCACTCAGAAGGAAAATTTGGCTTTTCGGTACAGCGAGAAATCTGGTTAGGTTTAGGTAAAAATTGGGATAGTCTGTGGCCAAGAATTGGCTGGAAAGAGGGTAATAAATGGACTAGATACCCCAATGAGTTTATCTGGGATTTAAGCGCACCTAAAGGTCATCTACCCTTATCCAATCAACTCCGAGGTGTGCGAGTGATAGCTTCACTCCTTTCTCATCCTGCTTGGAGTTAAGGAAGACGCGGGGAGGGGAGACACGGAGAGGGGAGAGGGGAGAATTTCTTTGTATTTCTTTCTCCGCGTCAGAGCGTCAGAGCGTCTCTTTTCACCGCGTCCCCGCGTCCCCGTGTCCCCGTGTCTCTTTTCACCGCGTCCCCGCGTCTCTTCTGCC
>DATGXQ010000189.1:0-3857 GCA_035298905.1 Nostocaceae cyanobacterium
TACTTGGGCAGATGTAATCAACCGCGCTAACTTAGGTATGGAAGTAATGCACGAGCGTAACGCTCACAACTTCCCCTTAGACTTAGCTGCTGGTGAAGTTGCTCCTGTTGCTTTAACCGCTCCTGCAATCAACGGTTAATAGCTGAAGCAAGGATTTGTTAAAGTCCTAATAATATAGAAAGCGTTCTCTACTCGTAGGGAACGCTTTCTAGTATCTAGGCAAAGCTTTTTCTCAGTTGAGCAAACATTACCTAAAAATCAAAAGGTTAATCGCAAAAATAGGGAACTTTTTATAAAACGTAAACAACAAATGCTGTAAGTCTATTTGAAAGTTGAATGTCAACGGTTAATGTTCTAATTTGTTGACTATTTCCGGGGAAATAAGTATAATTATTTTGTTAAGAAGGGGAGTAGCTGCTGGCGCGAAGTAAAAAGCCAGTACATTTGAATCAACATACTGGTGATAAACCTGGTTCAAATGACAAGTATTAAAAGTATTTGAAAGCGAGACCTTCACTGAGTACACACCCAATGGTGTGATGCTTGGTGGGGTCTCGTTGCACTCATTAAGCATTACCCAGATGGGAGATTTTGTCTGGAGTTTAAGAGAGTGCTAACAGCCTTTACTGCCGGTTTATTACTAATTACTATTTCGGAGTTAGGTGATAAAACCTTTTTTATCGCTGTGATTCTGTCTATGCGTCACTCGCGGGGGTTGGTGTTTGCGGGTGTGACGGCTGCTTTAGCGGCTATGACTATCCTGTCAGTGATATTTGGACAGATAGTATCATTATTACCGAAAGTTTATATTTATTATGCGGAAGTAGCCTTGTTTATTGGTTGTGGTCTAAAACTGCTGTATGATGCTTATAAGATGGCTCCATCTGAAGATAGTCCAGAAGCAGTAGAGGAGGCCAAGGAAGCAGTAGAGAAGGCTAATGTACTAGATAAAAAGAGTATTTGGTCAATTTTATTACAGGCTTTTGCTTTAACTTTTGTAGCAGAGTGGGGCGATCGCACACAATTTGCCACTATCACCTTAGCTGCTGGTAACAACCCCTTTGGTGTCACTTTAGGAGCAGTTTTAGGACATGCCATTTGTGCAGCGATCGCTGTTTTGGGAGGTAAATTAATTGCTGGGAGAATTTCTGAGAGACAAATTACCTTAATTGGCGGTTGTTTATTTATCATTTTCGGTATTATTGCCGCCATACAAGGGAAATGAGGAGATAGACGGAGGGGTGACACGGAGAGGGGAGAGGGGTGACACGGAGAGGGGAGAGGGGAGAATTTACTTAGTCTTTCTTTGTCTTTCTTTCTCCGCGTTCCCGCGTCCCCGTGTCCCCGCGTCTTCCCTCTACTTCTCACGGACTTGGTGTAGGAGTTGCTGACGGTGTGGGGGAAGCAGTGGGAGTAGGAAGAGGTTGAGTTGCTAATTTGTTGATTTGGTCTTTGTACTCAGCAGGAGCTAAAGTTGCGGCATCATCAAATAAAAGTTTAGCTGCATCAGTTTTACCCTGTTCTTTTAGTACCATTGCCTTAGCTAAGACAGGACGAAAATCTTTATTGTCTTTCTTGATAGCCTGGTCGTAAACAGTTTGAGCTTGGACATAGTCCTTCTGAGAAGCATAAACATTACCCAAGAGTACCTGTACAGCCACCACATTCACGCTATCGGGTTGGATTTTATTGGCTTGTTCAGCAGCAGCTAGAGTATCTTTTAATAAACCGATCGCTGCCTCTGGACGCTTCTCAGAAAGTTGTAGTTGTACCATACCCTGTAGAGCGTTCAAATCGCCTGGTTTGACTGCCAGAATTGAGCGATAAGCTTGAGCTGCACCTTCACGATCGCCAATTTGCTGTTTTGCTTGGGCTAATAGTACCCCATACTGAGAGTTTTGAGGATCGAGCTTGGCTAACTTTTCTAAAGGTTCAATCACTGGTTGAATATCGGCAGGTTTAACTTCACCTTTGCCTTTTTGACTGAGTAATTTTAATCTTGCTTCCAAAAGACCTTTCAGAGCAGTTTGATTTTCCGGTTCCCGTTGTAGAACTAATTCATAACCCCGGACTTGATCTTCTAATTTAGACTTTTGCTCAGAAGAAGATAATGCACTATTGCTGTTGTCAGTGCTTTGAGAGGGACTCGATCGGCTAAATCCATCAATTACGGGTAGGAGCGAACTCCCAACAAAAATAAGAAGACCAAAAGCTAAAATGACTTGAGTTATCCAACGGTTGCGCGTTTGAGCCACAATATTTCTATTCTCCTGAATTGTTAGTTAAACAAGGGGTCTGGAGCAGAGGATAGACACACCAGAGGGAAGACGCGGTGTAAAGCCTCCGGCATAGCTTCGCTTACCGCGTAGCGTCTGTGCAAGGAGAGGGGAGAATTTGTTTTTTCCCCATCCCCAATCCCCAATCCCCAATACCCAATCCCCTCTACGTTAAGAAAATCCAAAACTTTGCGGAATACGGTTATTACCCTGTGAATTTTATAACAAATAACTCTCTACACTGCTAAAGTTAAGTGTTGACTTTAGGAGGAGTCGTCAGAATTGTAGCTATGCTATGCTTCCGAAATTAGGATAAAGACGCTAAATTACACATCTAAGGTATAAATGCGAGATTTAGCGTATTTATGTTTGCACTAAGCGTAATCCAGTGGCTAGATTTAAAAGGCATATACTTTGATCAGTCACACTAACGCTATTTTTAGCTGACTTTGTAAAATCCCATTATGGGATGTGTCTCCGCCGCAAGGAGTTTCTATGAATTCCGACCTGATGCCGTCTTCTGAATCCCCTATTTCTTCTGCCTCTAACCAGGCCCAAAATGAGCAAGAGTCAGCCGCTAATGTTACTACAGTAGCAGCCCCACCCTCGAAAATTGATCATACTGCTGCGAATGAAAGTGAAGCCGATGTGAATGGTAACTTAGCCAATCGGCAACAACCAATTCCCCCTCCCAGCGAGCCGATGCAGTATCGAGCCATTGGTTTAGTCCGGGGTCGCTACCAAGCCAGCAGTGAGCAATTTACTCAAGGAGCGCTGATAACTACAGATGGTGTAGAGCTAAATGCCGTCCTTTTAGGTCGGATTATGAGCTTAGTCAAGAATCACTTAGATTTAGAAAAAGATCATCTCTGGGTAGTTTATCCCCGCACTAGACAAGAGAATGACTCCTTGCACTTACAAATTGTAGGTGTTTGGGAGCCAGAAAATCTAGCTAAACAAGATTCTCATCAAGATTACCAAACCGATACACCAGAGCTAGTAGCGTCTGGAAATGGTTCAGCTAAAAACGCTGACTTGAGTGGTGAGTCTCTGACACCTTCATCACAAATTCCTGATGGTGGCTTTTCTGTGCGTGGTGAAGTAGTTTACCAAGCTTTTGATACTAAGAGCTTAGTAGTGAAAATTAAGCAAGCTCCGCGTAAACCAACTGACAAGCCTAAATACTTTAAGCTGAAACTGCGTGGTGTGTTAAGCATAAAAGCTGTAGGTAAATTCTGGGACTTCAATGTCAAGCGAGAAGCTGATGGATTGATTATAGAAAATGCCGAAGCGATCGCTGATTTACCGAAGAAACGCAAACCACCAATGAGAGGTGGTGGTGGTTTTCGTGGTGGTGGTAACAGAAAACCATTTCCCCCCAGAAAACCGGGAGAAGCTCCACCACGTCCAGTCAAGAAAAGAAGTGATGATACTTCCCCAGTATCCAAAGCACCACAATCACCACCAAAAACCGATCTACCTAAGCCAGTAAAGCGGCCTAAACCACCCCAACAATAGAATATAGATACAGCAGGGAACTCTTAACAGGGAACAGGGGTGAAAGTCTTTTAGCATCAAGCT
>DATGXQ010000190.1:0-4810 GCA_035298905.1 Nostocaceae cyanobacterium
TACTTGGGCAGATGTAATCAACCGCGCTAACTTAGGTATGGAAGTAATGCACGAGCGTAACGCTCACAACTTCCCCTTAGACTTAGCTGCTGGTGAAGTTGCTCCTGTTGCTTTAACCGCTCCTGCAATCAACGGTTAATAACTGAAGTTTAACTAAACAAGAACGCTCTCCGAAAGGGGGGCGTTTTTGTTTGCTATGCAAAATAAATATTAATACTCTAATTGATGAAATTTGTGCTTTTATTAAAAGAGGAAAGTTAACCCATGAAGTAAGCAAAAGTAAAGAAAATCCTATCAGCTACTATGAGTCAAATAAAAGTAAGAAATTTCGGACCAATTAAATCAGGTTTTATAGAGAATGATGGATTTATAGAAATTCGTAAAATTACTGTTTTTATTGGTAATCAAGGTACAGGAAAAAGTAGCATTGCTAAATTAATCTCAACTTTAAGTTGGTTGGAAAAAGATTTGTATCGGGGAAATTTAGACATAAAAAATATAACCCGTCATCGCTTTATTAATACATATTGTAATTATCATAATTTAAAAAATTATTTCTTACCAGAAAGTGAAATTCAATATCGAGGTTATGCCTATACTATTAGTTATGTTGATGGAAAATTGAACATTTATCCTACTAATAATACTATTAATAATCTCAAAAAATATAGACGACCTAAAATTATGTATGTGCCAGCAGAACGAAACTTTCTTAGTGTGGTTGAACGGGCTGAAAGAATAAGAGGACTACCTAAATCATTATATACATTTTTTGATGAGTTACAACGTTCACAACAGGAATTATCAGAATGTTTAACTTTGCCAGTAGGTGATGTCAAGTTGGAATTCGATCAATTGAATAGGGTTTTAAATATTGTAGGAAATGATTATAAATTGAAGATTTCCGAAGCTTCAAGTGGGTTTCAATCTTTTATTCCTTTGTTTTTGGTTTCTCGAAATATTGCTTTATCTATTAGTGAAAATCAAGATTCTTCCCAAAGTGAACTTAGTGCCGAAGAACAGCAAAGGTTAAAAAAAGAAATAGAGAAAATTTTATCCAATGATAATCTCTCTGAAGAACTTAAAAAAGCTGCGTTGGAAGTTTTATCTTCTAAATATAAAAATGAATGTTTTTTAAATATTGTTGAAGAAATAGAGCAAAATTTATATCCAGAATCGCAAAAAGATGTTTTATATAAGTTATTAGAATTTGCAAATCTTACAGAAGGAAATAGCTTAATTCTTACTACTCATAGTCCTTACATTATTAATTATTTAATATTAGCAATTAAAGCACATCAAGTTTTACACAATATTGGAGATTCACCGAATAGAGATTTACTAATAAGACAATTAGAAAATGTTGTTCCTGTAGCATCTTGTGTATTTGCTGAAGATTCAATTGTATATGAATTAACAGAAGAAGGAGAAATTATAAAACTTTCTACTTATGAAGGACTACCTTCTGATGAAAACTATCTCAATAGTTTTCTAGCAGAGACAAATACACTTTTTAATGATTTACTAGAAATTGAAGAACAAATATAAATTATATGGGAATTAATTTTTTTGATGCAAATTGTCAAGGTCAAACAAATCAATCTAAGTTTGGACTTTGTGATGATCTAGCGCCAGCAAAGAATCCTGCTTATATAGATACTGAGGATTGTAACAAATGGATTGCAGTTGTTGAGAATAATAAGGAATTAGAGGTAATATTTACCGCTATTGATAACTGTATTGAAATTCTCAGACCGGATGGTAAGATGGCTAGTCGTTGTGATGGTATGCTAACTTATGACGGTAAGATTATTTTTGTAGAGTTAAAACAAAGAAACTATACAAATAGTGTTTGGATAGAAGATGGTGAAAAGCAACTTAGAAAAACAATTTCTGTTTTTATAAAAGATAATGATTTAGATAGTTACAAATCCAAAAAGGCATATATAGCTAATAGTAAAAGGCCACAATTCCACTATTTACATAAGGATAGAATGCAGAACTTTAGAAATGATACAGGTGTTATATTAAGCATTCAGAATACTATAAAAATTTCCTAGAGGTATGCTAAATTTACAAACCACATTTTAACAATCTTTCTATAATGTACTGCTTAAGTCTCATAAATTTAGCCCAATCTGTTAACTAACAAAACACGATAATTATTATACCTTAAATAAGGAAAAAATTACTTAACTTTTCCCAAAACCTCCCCAAAAATGCCATCATAGTAAGGGTGAGAAAATTATGGAGACAAAGCTACGGTTTACGCACGTCCATTAGCCCGGTTAATCGAACAACTGCAACGCCTTCCCGGAGTCGGACCCAAAACCGCCCAGCGCCTAGCGTTGCACATCATCAAGCGCCCAGAAGCGGAAATAGAAGCCTTAGCCCAAGCCTTAATTGATGCCAAAAAACAGGTAGGCTTGTGTAAAGTCTGCTATCACTTATCTGCTGAACCTGTTTGTGAAATCTGCCGCAACCCTAACCGCGATGCTAAAACCATTTGTGTAGTCGCAGACTCCCGTGATGTCATCGCCTTAGAAAAAACCCGCGAGTACAAAGGTAAATATCACGTTTTGGGTGGGGTGATTTCTCCTATAGATGGTATCGGACCAGAACAACTCACGGTTCAGCCTCTAGTGCGGCGTGTCAGCCAGCAAAAGCCTGATGAGGTGATTTTGGCCATTAGTCCCAGTATTGAAGGGGAAACGACAACTTTATATATCGGTCAACTTTTGAAACCATTTACCAAAGTTACCCGCATTGCCTTTGGTTTACCTGTGGGTGGAGATTTAGAATATGCTGATGAAATTACTTTAGCTAGAGCTTTGGAAGGAAGACGGGAACTAGACTAAGCATCAGGATTCAGGTTAGACCTGATTTGAGATGCGCCCTGCTGGAATCGAACCAGCCTGATGACGAATTATGAGTTCGTTGCCTCCCCAATCGGCCAAGGGCGCTTGCTGTTATCTTAGCACTTTGCGATCATAACACAGAATTGGAAAATTTCCACATCAAATAGAATGGAATCTTGATGAGGGGTTATATCTAGTAATTTATGACGGAGACACACTTGAATAGTGGTCTTATCAACTACTAGACATTTTTTATGGCTCTACAACTCAATAGCTATCAGCTATATGCTTTGAGGTGGTTCACTACATCAACTTCCCAGGTCTAAGATAGCATTTTTATGTCTAGGACAACTTTGTTGAACTCAACTTTTAGTAAAGTTTAGCTATACTCTGGTTAATATAGCAGCTTGCCTTGGAAATAACTCGCTAGCAATGAAAATCAATTCCACTGTACTTCTGACATTAACTTTGTTAACCCTGATGTTGGGAGCAGGTTCCGTAAGTGCTTATCTTGGCTTGAACTTGGGAAATTCAGCACTCAAAGGGGTTAATAAGCTTGATGGTAGTCCTACTACTAATAGATTGAGTAGTGCTAAAGCCGCCAGCAGTCAACCAGCAGGATTAACCTTTTTAAAGGAAGAAGATATCCTAAAGACTGTTAAAGCGCGGACTGATGGTAAAAATAAATCCAAGAAAACTGAAAAGGTAGAGGAGGAAGAGGAAGTTAAAACCAGTAAGTCTCCAACGCAGGAAAAGCCAGCGCCAGCGAAAGAAGAAACACTAGCACCAGGTTTTCCCATCGTTGCTGAGAGTGAGGGCGTAATCATGGCGGTACAATCTGCCCGTTATTCTGGTGGTGATTTATTATTAAAAGTAAAGATGCAAAATAAAGGTGCTGATTCAGTAAGGTTTCTATATAGCTTTTTAGATGTTACTGATGATAAAGGACGTACTCTCAGTGCAATCACTGAAGGACTACCGGCAGAACTACCATCTAATGGCCCAGAATTTACTGGAACAGTCAGTATTCCTACTTCTTTATTGGATGATGTGAGAAATATATCTCTAGCGTTGACAGATTACCCCGCTCAAAAACTGAAGTTACAATTGTCTGATATTCCTGTAGACAGGTAGTAGGACAATTGGCGATTGAAGGCTGGAGAGTGGGAATGGAATTTGAGGAAGAGAGTAATTCAATCCCTCAATCCATAGGTGAAAATTCAAGATGAAAGCATGGGGGCGTAGATTTTAAACGAGCTTTGGCGGTGGTTGTTTTTCCTGGCGTAAGTTGGACGGATGTAGGGCTGAGGTTGTTGTCAGTGCTGCTACTGATAGCTATTAATGCCTTTTTTGTCACGGCTGAGTTTTCTATGGTGACAGTACGGCGCACCCGGATTCATCAGTTGGTACAGGCTGGAGATATTCCAGCGATCGCGGTGGAAATGCTACAGCGTAGTATTGACCGCCTATTATCTACAGCACAATTGGGGATTACCCTTTCTAGCTTGGCATTAGGTTGGATTGGGGAAAATTCGATCGTTGTTTTGGTGGATGCTGGCTTTAAATCCTTACCTCTACCGGGGAAAATCGGTACTTTACTGGCACATTCTTTTGCTACACCTGTAGCCTTTTTTGCGATCGCTTATTTGCAGATAGTCTTAGGGGAATTATGCCCTAAATCTGTGGCCATGCTGTACTCAGAACAACTGGCTAGATTTTTAGGCCCTTCAGTCAAAGCGATCGTACGGTTTTTTAGCCCCTTTATTTGGATTCTTAATCAGTCTACACGCTGTTTATTACGTTTATTTGGAATTGAGTACACAGGTCAAAGCTGGCGACCACCCGTTACCCCAGAAGAGTTACAATTAATCATCTCTACAGAAAGAGAATCCACCGGTTTACAACTGGCAGAGAGAGAGTTACTCAATAATGTATTTGAATTTGGGGATATT
>DATGXQ010000191.1:0-3389 GCA_035298905.1 Nostocaceae cyanobacterium
CTGACTCCTGACTCCTGACTCCTGACTCCTGACTCCTGACTCCTGACTCCTGACTCCTGACAAAAATCTAACATTAATTAAATGAGAAAACTATATGAACTCTAGTCAAAATCAAAACAAAGGCAATATCTTGGTAGTTGATGATACCCCAGACAATATACGTTTGCTATCAGCAATGTTGACTAGCCACGGTTTTGAAGTCCGTAAAGCCTTAAATGGTAAAATGGCTTTAACCGCCTGTCAAATGGTTTTGCCGGATGTGATTTTGCTCGATATTAATATGCCGGGAATGGATGGCTATGAGGTATGTAGACAACTCAAAGCTGATGATAAAACTAGCCAAATTCCTGTGATTTTTATTAGTGCTTTAGATGATGTGATTGATAAAGCCAAAGCCTTTGATGTGGGTGGTGTAGACTATATTACTAAGCCATTTCATGGGGTGGAAGTAGTATTAAGAATTGAGAATCAAATTAACTTGCGATCGCTCCAATTAAAACTGCAAGAAAAAAATTTATTATTACAACAGGCTTTAGATGATTTGCAAGCGGTACAATTAGAGCGTATCCAAAGTGAAAAAATGGTATCTCTAGGGCAGTTGGTAGCAGGAATTGCCCATGAAGTTAATAATCCTATCAGCTTTATTTACGGTAATCTACAATATGCTAATCAATATGTACAAGACTTAGTAGATTTAATTAAATTATATCAAAAAGAATATCCTCAACCTACACCAACAATTGAGCAAACAATAGCAGATTTAGACTTATATTTTGTAGTCAATGATTTACAAAATCTAATGTCAGCTATGCATCGAGGGTCAAATCGGATTCGAGAAATTGTCCATGCGCTACAAAACTTTTCCCGCATTGATGAATCAGGAGTTAAACAGGTAGACATTCATGAAGGCATAAACAGTACTCTAATTATGTTAGAGCATCGTCTGTGGAAAACAGAGCATCGTGCGGAAATTCAGGTAATCAAAGAATTTAGTAATTTGCCCTTAATCGATTGTTTTGCTAGTGATATTAATCAAGTTTTTATGCATTTGTTGAGTAATGCTATTGATGCTTTAGATGGCTTAATGATGACAACTGAAGGAACATTAACACATCATAAAAACAATGAGCATCGATATTACTTTGATCATCCCACTGCTGTACCTTTAGCGATCGCCAATCCCCAAATTCGCATCCGCACAGAAATAACCGCCGCCAAAACCATTAGAATAGCGATCGCTGATAATGGTACAGGTATAGACGAATCTTTGCAATTACGAATATTTGATCCATTTTTTACCACTAAGCCCACAGGTCAAGGTAAAGGGCTGGGATTAGCTATCAGTTATCAAATTGTTGTCAAAAAACATCACGGTAAGCTTACCTGCCATTCCTCACCAGGGGCAGGAGCAGAGTTTATCATAGAAATTCCTATATATCACAACAACAGTCAGCAATTAGCGGTCAGTCATCAATTAGCCCAATAAATAATCTATGTAGCGTTTCCAAAAAAAAGTAAGCGTGACAGCTATTCCCATGACTGACGGTTGATAGCTAGATGATTTATCCATCTGACTGACTGCGGATGTCTAACGGTTGACAAATAAAGCGGTTTTTAGCATCATTGTCTATAACACCAAGAATTAATACTAAGAAAATCCAGACTTTTTATTGATCACGGGCTACTATTTTTCCTGCTAAAAAAGCATAATAGAGATGTGACTAATCTGTTAGCCCCTTTACAATCCCTCAAACAAGGTCACTGGTTCAAGCTGATTTGTGGAGCCAGTTTCCAACATCTACCTGCTGTCAGAAGTCTTACACTAGCCTATACCTTGGCGGGCGCTGACTGCATAGATGTGGCAGCTGATCCAGCTGTAATCGCCGCAGCACAAGAAGCTTTGCTGGTAGCCAAAGATTTAGCTAGGGATGCCCAAAAGCGAGGCTTTGCTTACCAAGGTAACTTACCATTCTTAATGGTGAGCCTAAATGATGGAGAAGATCCCCATTTTCGCAAAGCAGAATTTGATGCTACTAATTGTCCCCCAGACTGCACTAGACCTTGTGAACGAATTTGCCCAGCACAAGCCATTGTGTTTGATAGTATAAAAAATAACTTTTCTGGTGTAATTTCACAAAAGTGTTATGGATGTGGCCGTTGCTTACCAGCGTGTCCTTATGATATAATTTATACTGCATCCTATATATCAACGCCGGGAGCGATCGCACCATTAATCATGTCAACGGGAGTAGATGCAGTAGAAATTCATACCAAAGTAGGGCGTTTGGCAGAATTCCAGCGATTATGGCAAGCTATTTCTCCGTGGGCAGATCAATTAAAAGTAGTAGCCGTCAGTTGTGGCGATGGCGAAGGGTTAATTGATTACCTCCAGGCAATTTATGACTTAATTTCCCCCCGTTCGCAAGTCTTGATTTGGCAAACCGACGGTCGTCCGATGAGTGGTGATATTGGAGACGGAACTACCATTGCGGCAGTGAAATTAGGACAAAAAGTTTTGACAGCAAACCTACCGGGATACGTGCAATTAGCAGGCGGCACTAACAGTTATACCGTTCCCAAGTTGAGGACAATGGGACTGTTGCAGGACGCAAAAACACGGAGACACGGGGACACGGAGACGCGGGGACGCGGAGACGCGGGGACAGAAAAAGACTCTTATTTCTCCCCTCTGCCCCTCTGCCCCTCTGCCCCTCTCTCCCCTCTCCCCCCTGCCCATATTTCCGGTATCGCCTACGGCAGCTATGCCCGGACTTTGCTGTCACCAATTCTCGAACAACTAGAGAAGAAGGAGGTGAGTAATAACAGTGTTAAAGCAGCTATCCGGCTGGAAGATGAGCCGGAACTACTCTGGCAAGCTGTAGAGTTAGCCCATTCTCTCATTTCCCAGCTCAAGTCACAGCAGGAGCGTTAAACGCTCGTTTGTTATCTCTCACAACGTCAGTAACCATAGAAAGCATGACGATTACAGACGATCTCCAAAAGTTATTGGACATTTTGCCCCAAGACCTGCGAAGAACACTCTTGAATCATCCCCAATGCGATCGCTTGGTGGAAGTGGTCTTAGATTTGGGTCGTCGTCCAGAAGCTCGCTTTCCCCATGAAGCCGAGTATTTGAGCGAAACACCAGTTACTCAAGCCCAAATAGATGATTGCATTGAGCGAGTCGGAACCTTTGGTGGAGATAATCGGGCAGGAATTGAGCAAACCTTACATCGGATCAGTGCTATCCGCAACCGCAACGGCAAAATTATCGGTTTGACTTGCCGTGTAGGTCGGGCAGTTTTCGGCACAATAGGCATGATCCGCGATTTAGTGGAAACTGGTAAATCAATTCTCATGTTGGGTCGTCCAGGGGTGGGCAAAACTAC
>DATGXQ010000192.1:0-9214 GCA_035298905.1 Nostocaceae cyanobacterium
GGTTTTGTCTGTGTAGACGCGGTTTCTAACCGCCCATTTTTCGTTAAGTTGACACTAATGGGGGAGACCCCACCCCTACAGACTGCTGACTGCTATAAATGGAAAAATCAGCTTTTCTAGATAAAAAACATTTAACTCTGAATTCCTGATTACAGAATTTAGCTGTGTTTGAATTGATCATAGATAACTATATGCAAGCGTAAACCCTACCTTTTCTGAGCAAGCTAATTGTCTAACAAACTTTAATAACAACCTTGATGCAGTAAATTAGCAATTTCACTGTGACATTGTTGAGTGAGTTCTGTCACCAGATGTTTAGCTTGTTTACCTTGATATTGTTTCTGTGCTTGGGGAATAATCCAATGAGGTTTACCGATTAATACCGCTACCCGTCGATAGACTACCATTGGATGTAAACCAGGTTGTTGAAATAAAGGTTCAGAAGGGTCAAATAAACTTAATAGCCTGACGGGGACAGTTGCAGTATTGATCTCTTCTAAAGAAGCGATCGCTACTGGTAAAACTGCTAAATTTGCTACATTAGCCCGCAAAGCAAGATGGGCAAAACCTCTTTGAAATTCACCTATCTGGTTCGGTTTGGTAAATTTCACCATTGGTTCTGTACCTTCTGGAAACACGCCTACTGCCTGCTGGGATTGTAACAGCCTTTGCGATCGCTCAAAAAAACTTTGTTGGCGGTTTTGGCTTTGCTCTAAAGGAAAACAGCCTAATTGTCCTGTGACAATTTCTCGCATCACCGGGACTTGTCCCATATAGTGATGACAAGCAAAGCGAATCGGTTGACCAATCGCACCCATTAACACCAGAGCATCCATAAAGCTGCGGTGATTACTCACAATTAGCAGACTGCTATCGTTAGGAATGCGGTCTTCATAATAACGAAAAATTTTCGTTGAGAGTAAAGCTAGAAAGGCGCGAGAAAACTCTAAAGGGCTATTGATACTCATAAGGGAATCACTATAATTTTTGCTGTAAATATCGCTTTGGTTGCGAGTGTAATTTTTACATTTCTTTACTATAGCCTCGACAGCCTGAAGTTAGAAATCTCTAAACCACAGAGTTGATCAAGCAGAATTCAGAAACCAGAATTCAGAACTCGGAATTGAGACGGAAGAACGCAGAATTATGACTCCTGACTCCCGACTCCTGACCCCTAACTCCTGACCCCTAACTCCTGACCCCTGACTCCTGGTTGAAAATGATGTATTTTCCATCACAGTAAACACACTAGACAGCATTCACCATGATCATCAGCAACTACTTCCCTTAATTTTGGGTGAAAATTAGCCGGATTCTAGATAATACAAAACAATTCTTGAGCCGAGAAATTTGCTAATATTAAGGTGTTGTTTGAAAAAATAGTAGTAATGTTATATAATTGCGTGGTTTTGCTGTCTTAAGTAAGAGAGAAAACGTTTTAAGAATTAATTAAGAACTAACTTTTGATTGTGCATGAATCGAGTAGATAAAACAGAAAAGACATTTGTACTGACAACACCGCTATACTATGTGAATGATATCCCGCATATTGGCAGTGCTTACACCACAATGGCTGCGGATGTAATAGCAAGATTTGAGCGCCTGTTAGGGAAGAAAGTTTTGCTGATTACAGGAACAGATGAACATGGTCAGAAAATTCAGCGTTCAGCCCAAAGCTTAGGAAAAGAACCCCAAGAATTTTGTAATGAAATTGTGCCTAGTTTCATTAGCTTGTGGGAATTGTTAAACATCCAGTACGATCGCTTTAGTCGAACAACCGCAGATCGGCATCATGCGATCGTCAAAGAATTCTTCCAGCGAGTTTGGGAAAATGGCGACATTTACCAAGGACAACAGCAAGGTTGGTACTGCGTATCCTGTGAAGAATTTAAAGAAGAAAGAGAACTGCTAGAAGGCAACCGTTGTCCCATCCATACTACTAAACAAGTAGAATGGCGAGACGAACAGAACTACTTCTTCCGCCTTTCTAAATATCAAACCAAACTTGAAGAATTTTACCAGTCTAAACCAGATTTTATTCAACCCGCCAGCCGGCGTAATGAAGTTATTAGTTTTGTTAAGCAAGGTTTACAAGACTTTTCTATTTCTCGCGTAAATCTAGATTGGGGTTTTCCTATCCCCACCGATCCTCAACATACTATTTATGTTTGGTTTGATGCACTACTTGGTTATGTAACAGCGTTGTTAGAACCAGATGAACAACCAAATTTAACTAATGCTTTAGCAAAATGGTGGCCAATTAACTTACATCTAATTGGTAAAGATATCTTACGATTCCATGCAGTTTA
Organism: Nostocaceae cyanobacterium; assembly: GCA_035298905.1. Lineage (GTDB taxonomy): Bacteria > Cyanobacteriota > Cyanobacteriia > Cyanobacteriales > Nostocaceae > DATGXB01. The sequence continues at coordinate 2,310 of DATGXQ010000192.1, forward strand.
TTGGCCAGCCATGCTGATGTCAGCCGATTTACCTTTACCAGAGAAAGTGTTTGGACATGGTTTTTTGACTAAAGATGGTCAAAAAATGGGAAAAACTTTGGGCAATACCCTTGATCCTGTAGCATTAGTCCAAAATTACGGTAGTGATGCCGTTCGTTATTACTTCCTTAAGGAAATCGAATTTGGTAAAGATGGCGATTTTAATGAAACTAGGTTCATTAATGTTCTGAATGCAGACTTAGCAAATGATCTAGGCAATTTGTTAAATCGCACCTTGAACATGGTGAAAAAGTACTGCGCTGGGAAAATACCATCCATCACCAATGCAGTTTTATTGGCTGACAACCCGCTCAAAGCAAAAGGTGAAAGTCTTGGAGAACAGGTGAAACATGCCTACGAGGTGCTGGCATTCAATGAAGCCTGTCAATCTGTAATGTTGCTTGTGCAAGCTGGCAATAAGTTTATTGATGAACAAGCTCCTTGGTCATTATATAAACAAGGAAAACAAGAGGAAGTAGAAGCAGTGCTGTATTCAGTCTTAGAATCAGTGAGATTAGCAGCTTATCTTCTCTCCCCGATTATTCCTAATATCAGTAGTGATATTTATCAGCAGCTAGGCTTGGGTATCAACTTCAATCGTCAAGAAAGTGTAGCTACTGCACCTTTTACTATGCACTCTACTTGGGGTGTTCTTTCCCCTGACCAACAGTTGGGTACACCCCAACCAATTTTTAAGCGGATAGAACCGCCAAAAAACGATTAGTTGTTGCCATTGATTGTTACCATTGTTGGTCTACTTAAAAAATTTGCTGCGGGGCTAGATTGATTAGCCCCGGAAAATTATCATAAGCAACTCTAGCAAATGTGTAGAACATAATGATTTGTATCAAAAATAACAGGGATAAAACTGAGGTATGACAACAATGTTGAATAATTTGGAAAACGACTCAATATTTACTCCAGAACAAGTTTTGGAAAATCGGGGTCGTGTCGCTATATTTATTGATGGCTCAAATTTATTTTATGCTGCACTGCAATTAGGTATCGAAATTGACTACACTAAATTGTTGTGTCGCTTAACTGGTGGCTCAAGATTGTTGCGGGCTTTTTTCTACACGGGAGTAGACCGAACAAATGAGAAGCAACAGGGATTTTTGTTGTGGATGCGACGCAATGGCTATCGAGTCATAGCTAAGGATTTAGTACAGCTGCCCGATGGCTCGAAAAAGGCTAACTTGGATGTAGAAATAGCTGTAGATATGATGGCCTTAGTTGATTCCTATGATACCGCAGTCTTAGTGAGTGGTGATGGCGATTTGGCTTATGCTGTCAACTCAGTGAGCTATCGTGGTGTCAGAGTAGAAGTAGTCAGCTTACGATCGATGACCAGTGATAGCTTAATTAATGTGAGCGATCGCTACATCGATTTAGAAGCCATCAAAGAAGATATTCAAAAAACACCACGTCAGAGTTATCCATATCGGCCATTATCTGGTATGGGTTTTTTGGACGATCCTAGAGATAGTGACGGACATCTAGAAATTCCAGAATGATGCATCATCAACAAGGCAGGAAGAATGGGAAAAAGCATTCACCAACTCCGGGGAGAAGTAAGCACAAATCCCCTCAATTCTATTCCTTTTCATTTAGTAATAATTTAAAATTACCAGGCCATTGGTATCACCTGCCTTTAGTCTTATTTCTAGTCATGGGGTTATCTTCTTGTGGGAGTTCATCCCCACCTCGACCTAATCCCAGTGATTCACCTAACCAGAGTGTAGATAGTAAACTGACTTTTTTTAATGTTACTTTAGAACAGTTTGATGAAGTTGGCAGACCAATTTGGAAAGTTAAAGCTAAAGAAGCCAAGTATACTAAAGAAAAACAAATTGGTCAGGTAGCCAGCCCAGATGGAGAATTATATCAAGATGGGCAAGTAGTTTATAAAGTCCAAGCAGAACAAGCGGATATTCAACAAGATGGTAAACAACTATTTTTAAAAGGTAAAATTCTGGCTACAGATCCCCGTAATGGCATTGTTCTACAAGGTAATGAATTAGAATGGCGACCCAAGGAAGATTTATTAATTGTCCGTAACCAATTAAATGGTACTCATAAACAATTAAAAGCCAGAGCCACAGAAGCAAAAGTAAAAACCCGTGACCAGAGAATGGAATTTTCTGGGCAGGTGGTAGCTAATTCTAGCGATCCCCAATTGCAAATGCGGACTGAACATTTAACTTGGGAAATTAAAACAGGGAAATTAATTAGCGATCGCCCTGTTTTGATGGAACGCTATAAAAACAATCAAATCACTGATCGGGGGAGAGGTAATAGCGCCCAAGTAGATTTAAAAACCAAGATTGCCACCCTCCAACAAAAAGCCCAAATAGAATTACTAGATCCACCTGTACAAATTGCTAGTGATGCGATGACTTGGAACATGAATACAGAAGTTGTTAGCACTTCTACCCCTATACGTGCCTTTCATCGTGCTGAAAAAATGACTGTTACTGCTAATCAAGGGGAGATGAAAATTCCCCAAAAAACAGTTTATTTAACAGGCAATGTAAAAGCTGTGGGACAGCGCAATCAATCTTTAACATCCAATGTCATTACTTGGTTATTAGAGAAAAAATTGTTATTAGCACAAGGTAATGTCATTTATCGTCAAGCTAATCCCCAACTAACTTTTACAGGTGACACAGCGATCGGTAATTTAGAAACAGAAAACATTACCGTTAAAGGTGGTAATTCTGGAGGCAAAGTAGTCACAGAGATTATTCCGCAAGAGAATCAGTAGAGGAGATGAGGGAGAAGGGAGAGGGGAGGACAGGTCGTTCGCGTAGCGTCTCCGCAAGGAGAGGGGAGAAGGGAGAAATAAGAGTCTTTTTTGTCCCCGCGTCCCCTCGTCCCCGCGTCTCTTCTACCACCCTGCCTCCTACTGATTAACTACTAAAATTTCATTCCGATTCACAGCCCCAAACACTGGTATTGGTTCTGTCTGCGAGTGGGGCTTGAGAATGGGGGGAATTTCAGGAGATACTTGTAATTGTGTAACTAATTTTTGTAAAAATTTATCTTGCTCTGCCCGGAAACCAGAAACATTATTACCACGATTGAGAATTGCAAACCAGACTAAACCGCGATCGCGTGTAGGTACAACTCCCGCTAAAGCACTGACATCTCTGAGAGTACCAGTTTTCATCACTGTGGCAGCAGGCATCTTGCGGGAGTGCATCGTTCCCCGGTGGTCAAATCCAGCCGTCGGGAACAAATCAGCCAAAGTTAAATTATGGGCTAAAGCTTCCCTTTGCAGTGCCATAAACATCGCACAAACAGCCCTGGGGGAAATGCGATTTTCCTGACCCAAACCAGAACCATTAATTAATTGAATTTCAGATAATGGTATTTGGGCTAATTGCGCGGCAGTTGTACGGACAACATTAGCTCCACCTACAGATTGCGCCAACATTTCCGCAATATCATTATTACTGAAAACATTCATCTCCTTGATGATTTGTTTCAAGGGTAAAGAGCGATGACGAACCAGTAAAACTTGGTCAGGGATTTTTTGGGTAGCTAATTTCACCTTACCAGCGATCGCTAATTGGGGCTTTGGTGTCCCCTTGGGCATCAGTGAATATGAATAAGTCGTGTTGCGATTCCAGGTTTTGTAATGTAGGGTTTGTTTCAATAATTGGCCAGCAAGTAAGGGATCTCGCTGGAAATTCATCGCCAAATTGCCGCTAATAATTAAATCTCCCTTCACCTGCTTAATACCCATTTTATTGAGAGTATTGCCTAGAGCGATCGCCTCCTCTGACACAAACAAAGGATCACCACTAGCATTAATCACCAAATTCCCCTGTAATACCCCATTCACCACCGGGCCAGTAGCAGTCACTAAAGTTTCAAACTGATAGTCTGGGCCAAAAGTTTTAAAACTAGCTAAAGAAGTAGCCACCTTAGTTAAAGAAGCCGCAGACAAAGGAACTGTACCTTGGTGATTAGCTAATAACATTGGCCCAGACTGTAACCAAATACCTTGACTTTGCAACAGATTTGCCTCTACCAGCTTAGAAGTCAGCAAATTCTTAAGATATTCCTGTACCGTGAGCGCACCAGCTGGATTTGGATCAGGAGCTAAGACTAAACCAGGGCTATTCTGCCAAGCCAAAGCATCCAAAGCATTTAAAGGCTTGATTTGTACCCCAGCCATATCTAGCCAGAGAGAAACCAAACCTGAACCCAATAATTCCAGCATATTTAATTCCTCTATTTTCCTGCTGATGTCCGAATCTTATTTACTCTGCCAATATACAAGCCTTTCTGTGCTGATCAGTGAAAAGGGGATTGGGAATTGAGGTACAGGGGAAAGAAGCAGAGGGGTAGGGGGCAGGGGGGTAGAAGAGACGCGGGGACGCGGGGACAAAAAAGACTCTTATTTCTCCCTTCTCCCCTCTCCTGGCGGAGACGCTACGCGGTAAGCGTTCGCGTAGCGTGTCGCAAAAGCGACTCAGCTATGCCGGAGGCTTTACACCGTGTCTCCCCTCTCCTGGCGGAGACGCTACGCGAACACCGTGTCTCCCCTCTCCCCTCCCTGTGTCTCCCCTCTTTCCTTCATCTCCCTCATCGTCCTCAACCCAATCACTACTTCCGCTCTGGATGGGCTGCTTCCTCTTTTGAAGGAGTACCAATCTGGTTAATTGCCGCAATCATCTGGTACAAACGCCCCAAATCTCGTTGATTGAAATACAAAACTAGACGGGGCAGTTCGGAGGTTTCATCTTGACCCTCTTGAGGTAACACCTGGCTTTTTTCAATCCGTCCTGTTACTAAAATATCCCCAAAGTCATCATTTAGTAGCTCTACCTGACTGTCAGATAGTTCTTGGCGTAGGCGAATTACCAACTGATCACCCACATAGCGACTAGAATGGTAGACCTGATAAAAACGGGTAATAGCATCACAAGCTACCTCCACATTATCCGTCACCGTATATAGGCTGGGATCTTCTGGACTTACCAAACCCTTTTTTACCAATTGTTTATCAATATATTCACTCCAAGAGCGCCAATAATCACCACCAGGATGATCAACTAAGACTAGAGGTACGGGACCAAATTTACCAGTTTGGCTTAATGTCATGCATTCAAAAGCCTCATCTTGAGTACCAAAACCGCCGGGAAACAAAGCCACAGCATCGCTTTCTTTGAGCAGAAACAACTTTCTAGTAAAAAAATACTTGAAATGAATCAGCTTTGAATCACCCTCAATAAATGGATTGGCTTGTTGCTCAAAAGGCAATTGAATATTTAAACCAAAAGAATTTTCGCGTCCAGCCCCCTCATGTCCCGCCTGCATAATTCCACCACCACCACCTGTAATCACCATAAAGCCCAACTGAGAAACAGCACGAGCAAATTGCAGTGCCATCTCGTAATCTGGAGTTTTTGGTGCTAGGCGAGCCGAACCAAAGATAGTCACCTTGCGGACGTGTCGGTAGCCGTAAAAAAGCTGAAAGCCACGCTCCATGTCGGCTAAAGCAGCAGATAATATCTTCCAATCAAGACGCTCAATTTCACTATCAGCTAGACGTAATATAGTAGCAAGTGCGTGCTGGATATATTGCCGATGTTTTAAAGTCGGTAAACGATCTATTAAGTCAGCGATATCCGCTTGGAGAGACTCTAATATATCAAACGACGTTTCAGAGGTCATGAGAACTGCCGCAATAATGGCATTAATTTTACTTAAATTTCGTGTGTATCTGAATAGACTGCTGTAAGCTTCCACAAGTCAGCTATCAGCTATCAGCCTTTGTCAGAATTTGGTGTAGTAAAGCTAGGAAAATCTTGCCTAACAGAGAAATCGGACTGTTCTAGGAACAAGGCTGACTGTTGGTAGCTGATATATAAATGCTTCAAAACTGTATTCAGATCAAAGGTTTGAAGCGTAGGGTATTTTAATTACCCATCCGCCAATGCTTCTTATCTTCCAGAAATATCTAAATTATGTTTGTTTTTAACTGGTTTCAGTTTTCACTGACAGGAAGTAATTAGTAGTCATCTTTAAGTGTATTTTACGGCTATATTGAGAATTTACAGGATTGTATAACTTAATGAGATGCAAAAATTACCTCTCAAAGCTAGATATTAAGCCTGTTCAACCTTTGAATCCTGATTTCTGTTGTAATTCAGACCAAGATGGATTTGCCCATACTTTGACTGCTACTATTTTTAAAGTTTAAACTCACCGAAAATATGGACGTATCTCTTAGCGGAGATACATCCTAAGCAGCTGTTAAAACTCCCATTATGGTGGGAAAAAGTTTTTTGAGTAGTGAGGGTTGAACCTCTCAAGCTGATTTACAAATATCTACCTAAAACTAGAACAAATGGTAAATGGAATACCTAAGAGGGTTAAATTACCAATTGAGTTTTAAAGATATTTTTCCAAGGTGGTAGCTAGTGTGCTTTTAGGCACTGCACCAACAACCATATCCACTTTTGCTCCCTCTTTAAAAATCATTAATGTGGGAATGCTGCGGATACCATACTGACTAGCAACTTGGGGGTTCTCGTCAGTGTTAACTTTTACAACTTTGATTTGACCTACATATTGAGCTGCAATTTCTTCGACAACAGGAGCTACCATGCGGCAAGGGCCGCACCAGGGGGCCCAAAAGTCCACTAGAACAGGAACACTACTGTCGAGTACTTCTTGCTTAAAAGTAGAATCCGTAACTTCTGCGGCTGCTGACATGCCTAAAAACCTTTGCCTATTATAATTCTGAGTTTCGTGAAAATTCTACCATAGCAAAAACCTCTGCTTAGGAGTTAAGAGAGTTTACATTTGCAAAGTAGTCTTAGAATTATAGGAGTAAACATAAGGAACCGCCC
>DATGXQ010000193.1:0-1581 GCA_035298905.1 Nostocaceae cyanobacterium
TCTTGCTGATTTTGCAAGCTCCGTGCCGAATTCGGCCCGTTTCCTGGGGATGAAGCAAGCGTACTTATTACTGCAACTAGTGCTGATGGAACTATTAAATTCTGGGATGCTGAAAGCAAAAAAGAATTACCCTCTATAGGGCGACATAGAGATATTGTTTATGATATAAATTTTCGTTCTGATAGTCAACAAATTGTTACGGCTAGTCGTGACAAAACAGTAAGAATATGGAGTTTGGTTTTTGATAATGATAAAAACTTAAAGTTAAATGTGGACAATCTCCTGAAGCAAGGATGCCATAAACTCTCTGATTATTTAGAGAACAACTCTAAGGCACAGACTGAACATAGAGATGTAAAAAAAATATGTAATAAATATAAAAGTTAAAAAGGTTTTAAAATAAGACGCATTTGATGATAAATTAATATAAACGGAATTATATTAATTTTGTTTTGGCTGTAGATTGGTAATTAGTTTCATAAATTAAAGGTAAAAAATGGATAATTTATCATTGGGTTTAGAGATAATCAAATTTATTGTATCTCGTGAATCTTTTGACGATTTGAATATTAGCCAACACGCTAAGGATGCTCTCAAGGTCTGTGAAAAAAACTACCAAACAATATCAGATACAATAGACAAGATAGATCCGAACGAAATAACAAAAATTTTATCAGAGATAAATGAGGGAGGAGAAGGTAAAGAAGGTCTTGATAGTTTAGTTAGCAGCAGTAAGTCGAGTGTTTTGTATACTGATGTAATTATAACAGGTGTGTTATATCGAGACAAAGGTAGTGGAACTGACAAGCCAGGAAGTAAGAAGTTGGATTTCTCTACGAATATAACTATCACTGGTGGCATTTCTTTAGGAGAAGATGTTCTGAAAGGTGGCGGCACTATAGGTGGGGGTGGTGGCAAATTAAGCGATCTAGTTATTACAGATGTAATTATGACTACAAACTTAAGCTCAATAGCTGGAGAAGTTGAGCCACCCTTGAGCAATGAAGAAGATTCTATAAAAAAGCAGCCTCCTATGGGTACTGGAAATGGCGGAAGTACCCTTCCCAGCCACAAACATTAGCGGTGATGAATCGACTCGCCTTAAAGACTAGTTCTAATCCATCATGAGCGATCGGCTTCTGCATTTTGAGCAAATTGCACCATTACGTTTGTTAAGCGATCGATTCTCCATTTAAAGAACGATCGCTGCTAGAATAATTACAGTTATTCTTCCTCAAATAACATAAAACTGATGCAAACTATTAAATTACATTCTTATGTGGGTGACGATGGTATCTTGCATTTAGACGTGCCTGTAGGGATAGCTGATACCGACTTAGAAATCACTGTCACCGTTCAGCCTGTGACAGGAATAGAAACAGAAACACACCAAGGAAAAGGCTGGCCTCCTGGTTTTTTTGAAGAAACTTTCGGGTCTTTAAAAGACGAACCCCTAGAGATCGATTCTGAAGGGGTATTTGACGATTGGGATGAGTCAGCATTAAATATTTACTAGATACCAATGTTTGCGTAAGGTATTTGAAAAGCGCCTCGGTAAATTTATTGAGACGCTTTCAAGCG
>DATGXQ010000194.1:0-3331 GCA_035298905.1 Nostocaceae cyanobacterium
GTAGCACCGACCCCTGGGATTAAGTCGAAAATGCCTACAGTTACAGATAGTAAAAATGGAAAGGGTATCTGAAAAAGTACGAAAACTAAAAAAGTGGCAATGCTAAGACTTAAGGATATTAGCAATTGCCCTCGTAAGAAACCTATGAAATTTTTTTGGATAGCTTTTGAAAAGCGATCGCGGTGATTATGAGGAATCTTTTTCAAAATTAATTGCCAAATCTTTTCCCCATCAGTCAGCATAAAGAATGCAACCACAAGAATAATGATAAATACAACATAGCTTCTCAATAAATTAGGTAAAAAGCTTAAGACTATGTTTGTGCCAGATGCCAACCAATTACGAATTTGACTTTCTATTATCTCTAAATTTATTTGAATGTTTCTGCTAGCTAATGCTTCTTGCAACTGATTGATAGGACTGTTGGCAGAACTAAAAATTTGTAATCCTAATTCTGCTAATTGCTGTATTTGAGTAACTAGTATATTACCCACAAATAGCACCAGAAAGATGATTGTCAATAAACTGAGGGCTATAACTGTAAACAAAGCAAAACCACGCTTTAAGTAGCGTTCTAAAAAACGTACAGGATAGTTAAGCATCACTGCTAAAATTGTCGCAAAGGTAAATATAAATATTACCTCTTTGAAATATAAAAAAACTTGCAATAATACCCAAGCACAAGCAGTAAACAGTAAAAAGCGAACTAGTGTATTGGTACTAATTTTGCTCCAAAAAGTTTTTTTATTTGAATTTGGTAGATATCTATTCATATACTTGGCTTAAGTTATTTACTATAAGTATGCTTTTGAAAATTTATGTTCGTTTGAGCAGGTTCATTATCCGAACTGTTAATAGTGAATTAACAGCCTTCTTGCTTATACAATCATCAGCACCTACCGCAAATATATGTTTAACAATCTCAGCTTCTAAACTATCAACAATCAACATTACAGGTAGAAACTTCCAGTATGGGTCATTACGTACTACCTGACAAATTTCAATTCCATTGATATCCGGCATTTCTGCATCTAGAATTAGTAAATCTGGAGAGAATTGTGTCAAATTATTCCAGAAATGCTGCGAATCTTCCAAAATTTTTAGATGAAAGCCTAATGGTTTTAAAAACTTTTGCATCACAGTGAACGTTTGTGAATCATCGCCTACAACCATGACTCTGGCTTCAGGAATGCGAGTTTGTTGTAATATCTGATTGACTGACTCCAAAATTTGGTTAGGAGGTAGAGATTTTCGCAAAAAAGCACATCCGCCAGCACGGGCTACTTCCACACGCAAAATAAAATTATTTTGGTTTGTAACAGCTAAAACGGGTATTTTGGACGTGGCTATTTCGCTAATTTTAGAGGTTGCGGCTAATTCTTTTAAGAACTCTAAGCTTTCTGGTACAATATCAATATCGAGTAGCACTATATCGGGATTTAAAGAAAAAATTATACTTTTACTGGCTGCAATATTATTAGTAATTTCAACTTCTATGTTTTGGTTTACAGTCTCCTCTAACAATCCATTAATGATTTGCTGATCATTACTAATTACTAATAGGATATTTTGTTTATCTATTTTTTTTTCTAACTCTCTTTCTAACGCCGTTAAGAGCTTATTCAAATAAAAACACTTGGCTTGGCTAATAAATTTTTGACTATGAAATAAATCTTCTATCTCATGAGCCAATAATGAACTTTGAGGAAAACCAAAACTACCCAAGGAACCAACTAATTTATGAGCTTCTTGCTCTGCCTTTTGCTGTATTTCATCATCAAGCGCACCTTTCATTAAAGCATCAACGGCTTGTTTTAATACTGCAACCCGTAAACCAACCTTAGCTTTGAAAGTTTCTCGCTCTTGAGCAATAGCTGTTAGGAAAATTTGCTGCTGGTTTGCATTTGTTTCTGGCTCAACCGGACAATTTTGCTCATTGGGTAAAGCTTTCAAGCGATAACCCATACCATAAACAGTTTCGATGAAATCGTAGCTAGCACCTGCTGCTTTTAATTTCTGTCGTAAACTTTTGATATGAGATTTAATAGTATTTTCTTCTGGTGGATCTTTTTCAACGCCCCAAAGTTGATCTACAATAGCACTACGGCTAAAAGTGCGTTGGTTATTACGTAGAAAAAGTTCTAGAATACTAAATTCTTTTGCAGTTAAATTGATTGTAATTTCTCTATAAGTTACCTCAAAACTACTAGGGTTAAGGTGCAAACTACCCCATTCCAAAACAGGAGGTAAAGAAGTATTTCCCCGTCGTAATAAAGCACGAATACGAGCTAATAACTCTTGAAAATCAAAGGGTTTGACTACATAATCATCTGCTCCGGCATCTAATCCTATAACTTTATCAGTTTTAGTATCTTTCGCGGTTAAAAGCAGAATCAGCATTTGATAGCCTGCTTGCCGTAATTGCCGACAAAGACTGATGCCATCAAGCTTTGGCAAAACGATGTCTAACAAAATCAGGTCATAGTTACAAACACTCACTAACTCCCAACCAGCTTCACCGTCAGCAGCAATATCAACTACATAATTTTGTTTAGTAAGAGTTGTTGCTACCGCTTGAGCAAGCAAATCATCATCTTCAATTAATAGGATTCTCATGTAAATGTTTGCTTGTAGAAGCAACCTTCAGTTTTATCATCAACTTTCTATAAGGGAATACCAAAAAATAAATTATCCAACTTGATTGTTAGTAGGGTACGTCAGTATAAATATTTCCTGGGTGTACTTAGGGTTTCTCTTGTTGACGCACCCTAGATTTTGGATATTTTTTATCTGGAAGTCCCTAACTTTAGGTTATGCCAGTTTTCGTTTCATCCGACATCTATCAAAGGCAAGGCTTATACCAATTGAAAATAAAACAAAACCCCAAGCATGGGGTTAGTTCAAGGTTGGATAGTAAAACTGGTGAGGATGGGGCAATTTTTTATAACCCATTAAAGTTATAACCAACTCCTATCATTAGTCCTACATCCGTTTCATCTAAAAATGCCGCATTTACTCCTGCTGTTGCTGTTAAGTTGTTATTTAAAGGTACATCCACCCCACCAGTTAAAAGAAAACCAACTTCTGCATCATCGCTAGTTTCAATCGCCGCGCCGGCTCCAATATAAGGTGCAACAGACAAGTTTTCATCTATAGCATCGGCGCTACGTAAGTTAAAGTCATAGGTAACAGGAAGCAGAACAACAGGATCATCTTCAATCGCTACAGATGGTCGCACAGATACAGTACGTGTCAACCCAATTTTACTGATAACCATAAAGCTACCTTCACCTAAAACTGAGTCACCACCTAAACCAATATTGCCAGCAAC
>DATGXQ010000195.1:0-2469 GCA_035298905.1 Nostocaceae cyanobacterium
AGATTCTGGGTTCAAACAACAGTTGCAGGTCTACCCCGTCTTACACTATCTCGCCCAACAGACAATGCCCTGCCTGTTTCTACTATTCTACCAAAAAGCCGTCCTCAAAGGACGGGGCTTTAAACCCAATTGTTTGGTAAACTTATGCTTTAGCTGTTTTTTTACGTTTCAACAGTGAAGTAGCACCAACAGCACTGATACCTAAAACGCCTAACATAGAAGTAGGTTCGGGAACTGGAGTAACACTAGTAACACTAACGGCATCGAGATATGTACCTACACCGTTAGCTATCTCTAGTCGGTTGTCGAAACTTAGACGAGTAATAGCACTTTTAGCTATAAGGTCGTAGGTAAATACTTTCCATTGAGTGTCTGGTAGTCCAACTCCACTAGCAGAAATGGGATCTAGTGCAACATCTCCCCATTTGACACTGAGGATGTTTTGCGGTATGCCGGGACGTGGAGAAAATGCAAATTGCAGTTTGTAAGTTTGACCAATTACTGTTTGTAAATCTTGATAAATAAGAGACTGGCCGACACTATCAAGTTCTGCAAATTGGTCTCCATCAAATGGACTACCGGCTATGTTATCTTGAATTTCAATGCCACCAGATGCACCAATAAATTCGACACCCCATCCAGGAATTGAAGGGAAAATTCTAAAACTACGTCTAGGGATGTTTGGTTCTTCAAAACTACCATTAGTAACAAGATTAGCTGCTGCGGCTGGTTTAGCATTAAAAGTTAGAGGTAAAAGACAGGAAATTAATGCTGTACCCAGCATCATGCTGATTTTTTTGCTCAATGTAATCATGTTTTCCTACACAAAAATTGATTTTTGAGGGTTTATTACCGTCAAATAAACTAGGTTTTGTCTTGATATCTATTACAAGAAATGGTAAAATCAGCTTGTTTGCAGATTTAATTACATAAGAATTTACTTGCTGAGTTTGCTCACCACACTTGTATTGTCAAAACAACAGAAAGAAGTAAATTAGCTCTTTTCTGGCACAACTAAAAAAATAATAGAACTACTTAATAAATGTAAAGTTATTTTTTATGCCTTTACACAAAATTCCTACTATAAATTTATTACTTTTGATAGATGCGGAAATACAACGAGGACTGAGCAAGGATTATGAGATAGTTATTAGTCAAGCAAATAGCATTTTTAGATAAATTTAATGTAAAATAAGTATTAATACGCTTGAAATTTGGAAATAGTATTTTATTTGTCTTATATTTCTGTAAATAGTTGTAGTAATTAGCTAGAAGAAGAGGAGCGTTTTTACAGGCGATCGCTATTAGTGTAGGTCTTGTATGGCTTAATAGGGTTAGCCACTACTTTTGCGTTTTTCATCCTCTAGGGAGATTTACTTATCTTCGATTCTACCAAAACGGCATTTTCAAATCGTGTAAATCTCCTTAATATAAGAAGGTACAGATTAACCCTGTTACTTCATCCCTTACATTTACAGATTGCCATCATGATGAACTACTCGTCAGCACGTCAATATTTTTATCAAGAGATTCAACAATCTGACGAGTTGATCGATTTAGCCAGGGCAGCTTTATACATTGCTTGGGAAGAATACCCGGACATTGATCCAGAAGAATATATTAACGCTTTAGACACAATGGCGTTAGAGATACAGGAACGTTTGCCTACTCCTCGCTATCCACTGCGGGTAATTCAAACTATTAATCAGTATCTTTACGAAGATTTAGGCTTTGCAGGTAATAAACAAGATTATTATCACCCAGATAATAGTTATTTCAATCAGGTGATAGATCGACGGTTGGGAATCCCCATTACTTTGTCACTCCTTTACATAGAAATTGCTAAACGGATTGATTTTCCGATGTTGGGGGTGGGAATGCCTGGACATTTTCTCATTCGTCCAGATATTGCGGATATGGAGATTTTCGTAGATGCTTTCAATGGTGGGGAAGTCATGTTTGCTGATGACTGCCAGGAAAGATTATCACAAATATATCAACGACAGGTAAAGCTACAACCAGAGTTTTTAGCGGTTGTTAACAATCGGCAGTTTTTAGCCAGGATGTTAACTAATTTAAAATATATTTACTTGCAACAGCAGAGTTTAGAAAAAGCTTTGGCGATCGTAGAGAGAATTTTACTGCTTTTGCCTGGCGCTGTTTTAGAATTGCGCGATCGCGGCTTACTCAATTATCAACTTGGTCGCTTCACCCAAGCCACAGAAGACTTACAAGCTTATCTGATCAAAGTTCCCAACGCGAACGATGCAAATGTGATTCGTCAACTTCTCAGCCGGTTGGAATGATCAGGGAGATGAGAGAGATGAGGGAGATGGGGAGATGGGGAGATGGGGAGATGGGGAGATGGGGGGATGGGGAGATGGGGAGATGGGGAGATGGGGAAAAATAACTTTATTACCTTCTGACTCCTGACTCCTGACTCCTGACTCCTTCTACAACCTTTCTGCA
>DATGXQ010000196.1:0-21096 GCA_035298905.1 Nostocaceae cyanobacterium
GGGGGTTTCCCCCATGAGCGACTGCTGAACCCGAAGGGGAACGGGGAACAGGCTGGAAAGTCTCTTAGCATAAGGCGTTGTTCCTAAAATTTGTACCTCCTTTACCTGAAATATGCTGTAATTGCTGCTATTCGTTTTTTATCAATCATTAAGAGGTAAACATGAGTAATTTAAATTCCGAACAATCACCAGTACAAAAAAGCCTAGCTGATGTGATGGAATTACCAGATGAACAAAGACAAATTGTTAATTGGATTAGTCGCAATCCAAAAGTAACCTTAGCGCAAGTGGTAGAACATACAAAACTAACAGAGGAGATTGTCCAACAACATTTACAAGAACTAACCGCCCAAAATTTTTTACAAGAAATACGCGCAGACGACTCAGTTTATTATCAACGTTACTTAGTGAGCAAACAGAAAAGCAAGTTATCACCAAAGATTTTGGACAATATCTAAGTAAGGCAAAATTCACAATTCACAATTCACAATTCAAAAATTCCAGTTCCAAACTTTTTCTAAATTATGCCTAAAATTGTTTCTATTCACTCATTCCGGGGTGGTACAGGCAAATCAAATTCAACAGCTAACATTGCTTCACTTGTAGCACGCTACGGCTTTAGAGTGGGCATCGTTGATACTGATATTCAATCGCCAGGGATTCACGTCCTTTTCGGTTTTGATGACAAGAAAATAAAATATGCACTGAATGATTATCTGTGGGGAACTTGTGCCATTGAGGATAGTGCGTATGATGTTACTTCTGTATTAGGTAAATCAGGTAAACCCAATAGTCAGATTTTTTTGATTCCTTCTAGTATTAAAGCCAAGGACATTACTAGAGTCCTCCGGGAAGGATTTGACTTTAACATGCTAAATGATGGCTTCCAAGAATTAATTGAAGCCTTAGAATTGGATTATCTGTTTATTGATACCCACCCAGGACTAAACGAAGAGACTCTGCTTTCTATTGCTATCTCGGATATCTTGGTTTTGATTTTACGTCCCGATCGCCAAGATTTTCAAGGTACGGCTGTAACTGTTGAGGTAGCACGGAGGCTAGAAGTACCGAGAATGCTATTGTTAATTAATAAAGCATTACCCGCTATCGATTTTGATGCTTTAAAAGAACAAGTAGAAAAGACTTACAATGCTGAAGTGGCGGGAATTATGCCCCTGTCAGAAGAAATGATTCAACTAGCTAGTAGTGATATTTTCTGTTTGCGTTTCCCCGATCATCCTTGTAGTAAAGTCATTGATGGGGTTGCTCAGTCTATCATTAAAGGCTAATAAAAATTCAAAATTCAAAATTCAAAATTCAAAATTAAGATAGTCAGATTTGATCAGATTTTCCCGGTTTAAATCTGTTACAATCTTTTAGAGAATTATTATTAGGAGTCAATGTTCAGAACCCATGCTGAATCTTGACTCCTGTATTTTTCTCTTTTTTGAATTTTGAATTTTGAATTTTGAATTGTTTACCAAGGGTTGCCGATCATCGTAAAACCTGACCAGAAATAGGGATGCTGTAAATCTTTATCACCCAATTCTTTTAAAGCAGGTGGTAAATTTACATCTGTACCAGAAATTATCAGTTTACCATCTTGCAGTTTGACACTTCCTTTGAGCATCGCTACTTGTGCTTGTCGGAGTGCTTCGGCTTTAATGGGGGCTGTCTTTAATTGATCATAAAATTCGCTCATTAAGCCTAAAGTACCTTCATCAGAGACATACCACAAACTAGCTAATACGGATTTAGCACCTGCTTGGACGGCAAAACCTGCAAAGCCTAATTCTGCTTCTTCGTCTCCTAATGCTGTACGACAAGCACTTAACACAGCTAGTTGTACAGGTGGGTTATTCCAACCTAGTTCCCGTAGTTTATCCATTGTTAACTGCCTATCCCACAATTGAATGTAGGAATTTTTAGGTACGCCTGGTTTAAATTCGCCGTGGGTTGCTAGGTGAATGATACCATAAGGTTTTTGTTGACGTTGGAGTTGTAGATTTTTAAGAGTAAAGGCTTCATTTAAGAAGGCTTTACCAGTCCAAAGTTTAGCAGTGATAGTTCCTAGTTCTGTTGGTACAGCAGGTAAGGGATTTTGATTAGAGAATTTAGATGCACCCATGCCTAGCACTTCAGCTTTTCTGATATCTACATAAGTAGTATCGCTGAGGCTAAGGCTAGGCATTAAACCAACGCTATAACGTTCTACGAGATATTGCTGACCATCATACATGGCTGCGAGGGGAAGCGATCGCAATCCTGTATCTAAGATAAATACTAAGTTGTTGACTTTGCGACTTTGCAAATCTGCTTCTAGAGGTTGAATCAGCCAGTCATACATTTGTTGGGCTAGTATTTTATGGTCTGGACGTAATTCTGGATCTGTAACTCTGCTTTTCCAGGTTTTAGCTATTTTTAAAACTTCAGCACGAGTAACATTTATAACTTTGCGGACTGGCTCACCTTGGGCGGTAACAAGGATTAATTCTAGGCGATCGCTATCTGCTTGAATTATGTTTGAACCAGGACTAGAAACGGTTTCTGGGGTAAAATTGATATAAATTAGTGCAGGTTGAACTCCAGTCGCTTTGTAAATATTTTGCAGAATTTCTCGCGCTTCATTGACAGTTTTAATTTCTGGATTACTAGCAGTTCCTAAGTATTGACGAAACTGATTGGTAAATTTTTGGTCAATTGTTGAAATACCTGCGTCAGTAATGGTTTTGTTGTCAGCGTTGCTAATTTTAGGAGGTTGGAAAGTAGGTTGTTTTTGTAATTCTTCTGGGTTAGGGGAATCATTTGGGATTTGGGGTTCTTCTGGTGTGACTGGTGTGACTGGTGTGACTGGCTTGGGAGTAACATTAATACTGATTGATTGGGGTGTGGAGAAAGAAACGCGATCGCTTGCTTTAATACTAAAGGCTATCACATTCCCACTCACATTTTCTGGTGGAGTATAGACCAAAATCGTATCGGAAGATAAAGTTGTGTTTGCTGTTACTGGTGTACTATCTTGTAAAGTTAATGTTCCAGCCGTAATCTGATCTAAAATTACACTCCGATTATCCAAATTCACATCATCAGTAGAAGTCAATAAATCTCCGAATGTAAATGTTATGGGTTGATTTTCTTCAGTTGTAGATAACTGCGTATTTCCTGTAGTTAAAGTTGGTGGTGTATTAATAGAAATAATCGAAATATTGCTTGGTGTATCAGCTGCCGTTCCCCCATTTGGCAAAACTGGGAAACTATTTACAGTGGAAGTTGTTGTAATTTCAGAATTTCCAGCTTTAATATTTCCAGTCAAGCCATTAATAGTTGAATCACCCACAATAAATGGTGCATTATCAAAACCACCATCATGTTGAATAGTCACTGCACCAGATTGGGTAATTCCAGATGCATTTGCACCAGTTGTCACAATAGTATTAGTAGAGATTTCATTAGGGATGGAAACGATACTTAATCCTCTGACAGTTCCATTAGCTAAAACATTCACATCCCCACCAACGGCAGTACCGTTAGATAGGAGATTATTGGCTCTTGTATTAATACTATCAAAAATAATATTGCTACCAATATTTGTAGTTTCTAAAGTTACTGAGCCACTAAAAGCTGAATTACGACTAGAAGAATTAGTTGCTGTACTGATTCTTCCAGTTGTCAAACTATTAGCAGTTTTGATATTAATATCTCCACCCGTTGCAGTTCCCTGTGAATCTGCACCCGCAATTACAGCATTAGTATTAATTTGATTCCCGGCTTGTAAATTGATTGCTCCTGCTGTAGAAGTACCAGAATTAGCAATTGCATAAGAATCAATATCTGTTGTAGTAATATTATTACCGGCTGTTAAACCTACTAAACCACCTTGAGCATTACCTGTATTTTTAGTTGTAGCAAAAGAGTTGATTAAACCAGTTTGAATATCACTGCCAGCATTTAAAGTAATTTCTCCACCAATGGCATTATTAAGATTTCTAGAAAGACTAAGTGTAGGGTCACTTTCCAAAGCAATATTGCTCTTAGCAAAAGAATCTACAGCAGCGACTTGAATATTATCTTGAGCTTGAATAATTATTGTGCCACCTGTAGAAGCTCCAGCAAAACCAGTGTTAGCAAAACCGCTAATTATTCCGGTTTTAACATAGCCTCCAGTAGAATTTAATGTCACTGAACCAGCAGTAGCATCACTAATTTGATCGGTGAAATCAAGATTCTGATTTTCAGCAGTAATAGCAGAAGAATCTATTGCACCTGTTTCAATATTACCAACAGCTTTAATACTGATTGAGCCACCTACAGCACTACCAAGATCAGGAGTTTTCCCAAAACTAGATATTGTTCCTGTATTAACATTACCTCCAGCTTCTAATAAGATTGAACCTCCTGTTGCTGTTTTACCACTCCAAGTAGATGCAGAGGAAATATTATTTGTTGTAATATTCCCTCCAGCTACTAATTCAATTTTTCCGGCTGTACTATCAATATCTTCATTTGTAGAACGGACTGAAGCATCAATATCTACTAAACTAATATCACCCCCGGCACTAATAATTACTGGACCAGCATAAGCAGAGGTTTTAATATTACCTGTAACAGTAACATTTCCAGGTGATGATGGCCCTTGAGTTGTATCTAAATTTGGTATTTCATCACTGAAAGGTTCTATTAATTGACTTAATCCTGCTCTTAAAATTAGTGCTGAACTTTGACCTAAAATTTTCGCTTCTGCTGAACAATTACAAGTATCAGTAATGTTAAAGTCTGGTTGTGTAATTGTTATATCGCCATTAACAATAATACTACCCCTTGATTCGACTTTTAAAGCTGGCCCTTCATACGCTCCGAAAGTTACATCATTGTCAGAACTAATAATTGGGTCATATAAACTGATAAAATTATTAGCTTTTCCCTGAGAATTGAGAATAGAAAATTTGCCCCCACTAGCAAAGTGAGCATCAAGGGAAATTTTACCATCACTCACAAAGGTTAAATCACCACCACTAATAAAAGGCGTTTTTTGTAAACTATTAAGTGCTAATACGTCAATTCCTTGTTTACCTTGAATGTAGAGATTACCTCCAGCATTAGCTGAAAAAGTATTATTCACCCTATCACGAACTTGAACAGTATTTCCAGCAATTAAATTCAAATTTCCAGTAGTAGAAAGCTGACTTTCAGGTAAAATTAAATTTCCCTTGGCTGCTAAAGTCGCACTATCAGCAGTAACTTTCTTTGCTACTACATCACCATTGTGTACTTGTAAACCTGAGCCTTTTAATTCTACTTCTCCATTACCATTAACTATTAAACTGGAAGCATTACTAGCATTACCACCAGTTAACATGGCAGCTAAAGAATTACCTGATTGATTAGTATTTGGTGGTGAAATTAAAGGCTGAATTTCTAAACTTAAGGGGTTATCTGGTATGTTTAATCTAACTAAACTTGTACCGGGAACAGTTGCAACTGTCACTTTACCACCAGGTGCAGCTAGTTCTCCCGTGCTGGCAATAGTACCACCTAGTAAAGTTAAGTTGTTACCTGTTTTAACTGTTAAATTTCCTTCATTAATAATTGCGCTGACGGTATTAGTATCAAAGGCAAAACTCTGAGGATTACCAAGCAATGCTGCATAATTATTTACCCCGTTAGCATTAAACCAATTATCACCAAAACCAAGACGGTTAGCTGTGGTAGCGGTAAATGATGCAGGAACATTTAAACTAGCATTAGGGCCAAAAATAATTCCCGATGGATTAATCAGATATAAGTTAGAATTGCCACCTGTAACTTTGATTAATCCATTAATAACGGAAGTATTTCCACCTGTGACACGTCCTAAAATATTTTGAATTGATGGTTGGGAAAGAAAGTTTGCTGTTTGGTTGGCATCAAGTCCAAATTGTGAGAAGCTATGAAATAAGTTTGCGCGATCGCTACTTAAACTCCCACCAGTAATATTAATATTATTGCCTTGGGTATTTACTACTGTTCCTGTTCCATCATTAGCAGGTGTAATTGATTGTGCCTGTACTATACTCGGAAATATACTGAAGATAAATGGCAATACACTAGCAGCTAAGGTCGTCAACTGCAAATTTAACCAATTACTCTGATTGTCAGATTTTCTTCCCTTGTGTGCTTTCCTCGTTTGCTTTTGTTGTCTTGGCTGGGATATAACAGGGGTGTTAGTTTCTACCGTTCCCCCATTAAATGCTAGTTCTCTCACCAAATGTTCTGCAACTATTACCTGCACCCCATCCACAGAACTATCTTCCCCCATTAATGTTTGTGCCAAAATACTCCCTAAAGTAGCACCAAGGTGATGTTCACGGTCATCAACTGCAATGATCATACAGATAGTTGGCTTCATAATAATGTTAAAATAAACTCTTACTAGGCAGGAAAATACTGTACAATTTTGATACTATCGATTTTATTGATGAGACTGTTATTTTTATAGCAAAGTTCCGGCAATACTTTTATAGCTAGGTGCTGGCATTTTCTCATTCTCTGTTGACAGTAACCGTTAAGTTTTATATTGATTTTCAATCTGGACAAAATCTCTGGAATTTTGGTATATTTATCTACTGCTACTTGTCTCCGAGAATTGTTACAGAAGGGAACAGGGAACAGGGAACAGGGAACAGAGTTGAAAGTCTCTTGGTATATGGCTTTTGTCTTAAAGTTTGTACCTCATTTACCCGAAATCTGCTGTAAAAAAATTAAAAAAATATTAAAAATTCATAAGCCTTATGAAATATCTCTTGACAAAGACAAGAAAAAAGCAAATATCAGCCCTGTGCTTAATTTACCACTTAGCAAAGTCAGTTAGTTGGACTTCAGTCTTAGCCTTAGCATTACTCACAGTAAATTTTAGTTGGGGAAAACCTTCCTTAGCAAAAGACAAAGAAAGAATAGAGGTAGATGAAAAAAGAACTCTAGAAATAGAAGACTTTGACTACTGGGCTGGTTTGTGTAAATCCTTAAAAGATGAAAAGAAATATGATGAGGCGATCGTCGCTTGTAATGAAGCTATAGAAATTCAGCCAAAAAACCCAGAAATTTGGGTGAGAAGGGCTGAGGTATTGTTAGGACAAGTTAAATATTCCGATGCCCTATTAACATCAGAGCAAGCTTTAAGAATTAGACCTCAATATTCCTCAGCTTTAGCTAATAAATGCCAAGCTTTAGTTAAATTAGAGAGATATCCAGAAGCAGTTGAAGCTTGCGATTTAGCATTACTTGGGGATGGCAACTGGGGAGAAGATACAGCCGTTATCGGATGGTATTATAAAGGATTTGCTCAAAGTAAATTAGGTCAATATAGAGAAGCTTTGAAATCCTATCAAGGTGCATTAGAAGTTGATTCCCAAGATACTTTAAGTTTAGTAGGAGCTTGTCAATCATTATCAAAACTTAACAGATTGACAGAAGCCGTTACAGCCTGTGACTTAGCAATTAAAACTAACAAAAATTGGCGGGATTCTACACCAGCAATCGCCTGGTACAATAAAGGTTTAGCCCAAAGAAAAATCGGGCAAATTGAAGAAGCAATTACATCTTTTGATCAAGCCTTAGCACTCGCACCCAAAGATGCAGATATCTGGCTTGAACATGGTAAAGCTTTATCTGCCGTGGGGAAAGTTTCTCAAGCAGTAATTTCCTACGATTTTGCTGTTAAACTTAGCCCTAATTACTCTTTAGCCCTGGCTTATCAAGCCGCCAACTTCAACAAATTACGCACACCAGAAAGCTATCAAAAAGCCTTAGAAACTACTGAAAAAGCCCTCCAAGGTGATAATCAATGGGGTGAATCTAGCTCGGCTGTAGCTTGGGAAGAAAGAGGAATTGCTTTAGCAGGTTTGGGCAGATATGAAGAGGGATTATCATCAATAGATCGAGCGATCGCACTCAATCCCAAAAACCCGGAAACCTGGAATAATCGCGCGGCTACACAATGGTATTTAGGCAGGTATACCGATGCCTTAGCTAGTAGCGATCGCGCCTTGGCTTTAAATCCCAAATATGCCCAAGCCTGGTTTAATCGAGGTAGGATTCTCCGCACCTTACAGCGTTATCGAGATGCACTATTATCCTACAATAAAGCACTAGATAATAGTACTAATGCTGACAATGCAGAATTAGCCAATATTTGGGCTAACCGCAGCGTAGTTTTATGGCATTTAGACAGAAATAGAGAAGCATTAGCCGCCGCAGATCGGGCAATTAGTTTAAATCCTGAACTCTCCCAAGGGTGGTATAATCGCGGTGTAGTGCTGTTAGAATTAAAACGCTATTCAGAAGCAGTTACAGCTTATAATCGCGCTAATTCCTTAACTCCCAATAATCCCAGTATTTTAGCTGGCAAAGGAGTAGCATTATTAAGATTAGGCAGATTAGAAGAAGCGATCGCCACTTTTGACGAAGTATTAAAACTTGACTCCAGTAACTCCATTGCCCAATCAAGTAAACTCATAGCAGAAAGACGATTACAAGAACGATTAGAACGGTTAGAACGGGAAAAACCCAAACCAAAACCTCAAAATCAAGGTAAAAAGTAGTTAAATCACTTAGGTTGGGTTTAATGTCATCACCCAACCTAAATATAATTAAGTACAGTCAAGTACAGCCAAGTACCAATTACTTCTTAAGCTATACTTTTCCAACCGAGAAATTGAGCGATTTGTTCAGATAAACGCATGGGATCAAAAGGTTTAGTAATTGTCCCCACCACATCTAAATCTTGCAACGGAATATGTCTAGTTAAACTTATACTACCAGTCAATAAAACTACTGGTAAAAATTGGACTTCTGGACTGGTTCTCAACTCTTGTAAAAACGTTAGACTGTCCATCCCCGGCATTACCCCATCGAGAACAATCGCATCCGGTTTTTCTTCCATCACTTTAACTAATGCTTCGTCTCCTGAACTGGCAGTCATTACATCCCACCCACCTATATCTTCTAAAGAAAACTGCACCAACGTCAGGATATCAGGGTTATCATCAACCACTAAAATTCTTTTCTTGGCTATTGTCTCAGGAGAGCAGGGTTGTAACTTACTGTTCATAATAGTTTTTTCAAGTTCACGTTTATTTCAACCTAAACAAGAATTTTGAAGACTTTTTGAAGATGAAAAGATTTTTATTATTCTAGATGGAACAGAGTTTAGTTGAGTAAATTTATTTACTGCCGCTATTTATGAACTCACATCTTAAATACTGCTTCATTCAGCCGAAATTACATCTTTTTTAGCATAAAATCTTAATTTACAGCTTATTCATTATTTTTATTGACAAATTATATCCCTAGTGTCAAATTGCGGTTTAAATAAATAAACACTGACTGATGATTTTTGTATAAAATAAATATATAGCAATCCTAAATCATTTATGAACTCTAACTGTTCCCTGTTCCCTGTTAAGAGTTCCCTTCTCTCCACAAGTCAGTTCACAACTCAGGGCGGATTGCTATATAACGTTAATTATCTTGTTAAATTTTACATGAAGTAAACTGTCCACTTAAAAATCTTCCTCTCTTTTCAGTAAGAAAAAATCAGCTTAGAGGAGTAAAATTTTGTGAAAATTTTATTAGTAGATGATGATACTGTGACTCGTGAGACACTTGCTGATGTGCTGACTGCTCATCAATACCAGGTCAGTTTAGCTAGTGATGGAGAAATAGCCTTAGAATTAAAAGAAAAGTTTGTGTATGACTTGATAATATTAGATATTATCCTACCTAAATTAGACGGTATTAGCCTGTGTAAGCAATGGCGCAAGCAAGGCTGTCAAACTCCAATTTTGTTACTTACTGTTAAAGATCAAGTCACAGAAAGGATTGTTGGACTTGATGCGGGAGCAGATGATTTTGTAACCAAACCTTTTAATTTAGAAGAATTACTAGCCAGAATTCGTGCTTTGTTACGTCGAGGCAAATCTTTTACACCGCAGGCAATAATTTGGGATGGTATACACCTTGATTCAGTCAGTGGAAGAGTATATTGTGGTACTCAAACTGTACATCTAACACCCAAAGAATATTGTTTATTGGAATTGTTTTTACTCAATCCCAAACGGATATTTAGCCGACAAGCTATTTTAGATCGACTTTGGGATTTTGCTGAATTTCCTGGTGAGGGAACTGTCAGTACTCATATCAAGAGTTTACGCCAAAAGTTAAAAGCCGTAGGAGCAGAAGATCCCATTGAAACAATCTACGGTTTGGGGTATCGTTTAAATACTCCCAAACAGCCTGAACATTCTTTACCTCTCACACAGTCAACTATTCCCAGTATCACAGATTCTGCTCAACAAAAAGCCCAGACTATTACATCAAAAGTATGGGAAATTTTTCGGAATAAGTATGCAGAACAAGCCAGAGAATTAGTACAAATTATTACGGTTTTATCGAATACAAAATCATCCCCAGAATTGCAACATCAAGCCGAGCAGTATGCCCATAAATTAGCTGGTTCTTTGGGTATTTTTGGCTTAATTAATACTTCTCAAAAGGCGAAAGAGCTAGAAATATTGTTACAACATTTAGTTTTAGATTCTAGACAAATTCAGCAAGCCAAGAAATTAAGCCAGATTATACAGCAAGAAATTAGCACCTCTCCAACTATTTTAGCCCAAACAACACAACCTACTGATGAATCTACAACTTATTCACCATTACTGTTAGTTGTAGATGATGATTTGATGTTAGCGGAACAAATTCGTGTTGAGTCTATAGGTAGCAATGGAAAGACTAAAGAAAAACAGGGTAATTTCCGGGTGGAAATTGCCACAGATATCAACGTGGCTCGGAAAATGATTGCTCAAACCCCACCTGATATAATTTTATTAGATTTAAACTTCCCCGGTACTGGTGAAGATGGTTTAACTTTAATGCAAGAATTATCAACTCGTATTCCTCGCATCCCAGTAGTTGCTTTTACGGTTAGAGAAAGCTTGCAAGATAGAGTGGCTTTTGCTCATTCGGGTGGATGTGTTTTTTTAAATAAAAATGTATCTGTCCAAGTGGTTTTGCAAACTCTAACTGAGCTTCTAGAACAAGTACATCATACCTGTGCTTATCGTGTCTTAATTATGGATGATAACCAAAGTTTTTTACAAAGTTTATCTAATCTATTAAGTAGTTATGGAATTGAAGTATTTATCTGTAATAATTCCCAAGAATTTTGGCCATTGTTAACACATACACAACCTAATCTGTTAGTTTTAAATCAACAAATGCCTGTATTTAGTGGGGTAGATTTGTGTCAAGTTGTACGTACAGATCCCAAATGGCACAATTTAACAGTAATCTTAATCTCAAATGATACAACTCCCGATGCACTTGCTCAAGCCTATGCAGCCGGTGCAGATGATTATTTAAGCAAATCTATGAATAATCACGAAATAGCCACGAGGATTTGGCAAAAGCTGCAAAGAGGTCTACCAAATCTTTATATTTTCTCTTCTTCTCTACCCCCTAATTTTCCTCAAACTTCCCAGCCAAATAAGTCAGCTACTTGATTCACAAGGGTCATAGGGTCAAAGGGCTTGATCAGTAAACCAACAACTCCTAACTGAGAAAATTGCTTTCTGTCTTCGGCCTGTACTTTTGCTGTCACAAATACAACGGGAATCTTTTGAGTGGCAAGATTTGCTTGCAATTGTTGAAATGCTTCAATTCCACTCATATGTGGCATAGAAACATCTAAGAGTATGCCATCTGGTTTTTCCGCCTCAGCTAACTGCAATCCTTCTTGACCTGAACTAGCAAGCAAGACTTCCCATCCGGCAATATCTTCTAAACAACCCTGAATTACCGCTTGAATCGCATCTTCATCGTCAACTACCAGTACTCGTTTTGTAGACATAATACAATTTTGGTTTTTGAATTTTGAATTTTGAATTTTGAATTTTGAATTTTTACTTTCCTGGTGCGATCGGCAACGTAAAGTAGAATGTACTACCTTGACCTAAAATACTTTCTGCCCAAATTTGCCCCCCATGTTGCTGTATAATACTTTTGCAAATTGCCAGCCCTAAACCTGTACCACCTTTTTCCCGTGCATTGGAAGCATCAACTTGTTGAAACCAGCCAAATATACTCTCTAATTTATCTGCGGGAATACCCTGTCCTTGGTCTTGTACTGCAAACAGAACATAGGGTGGTTTGAGGGAATTGAAAATAGAACGATTAGCAATACGAGCAGATATTTGTGCTTGAATTTCTCTGCTATCAATTAACTTATTTCTGACCGAAATAGTAGTGCGAGGTGCAGAAAACTTAATGGCATTACTTAACAGATTTGTTAAAGTTTGAATAATACTATCAGGATTAGCCCAAACTTCTACAGACAGAGGTTGAATATTCAAAGTAATGTGTTGTTTTTCTGCTTCTCCTTGCATTGGATCTACTGAATCTATGATTAACTTAGCCGCATCACAGTACTGTTTAACTAGCGTAGTTTGATTAGATTCTAACTTTTCCAGAGAAAGAATATCATTAACTAACCTAACCAAACGCTCTGTTTGAGCAGCAGCAATATTCAGCATTTGATTCTGCTTCTCTGGTTTTTTATCATAAACTTTACCCGCTATTAATCCCAAAGAACCATGTATTGCTGTTAATGGAGTACGCAATTCATGACTGACAATAGAGATAAAATCCCTTTTCATTTGCTCAACTACACGCACCTCGGTCACGTCTTCCACAACACCAATATAACCACTTAATTTTCTCTGCTCCATAAACATAGGAGCAAGCCGAATTTGCACATAGTGGACTTTACCATCTTTGTGAATACAGCGCATTTCATGATTAAAATCTTCTTGAGGATTTGCCAAAATCTTCTGCCATTGATTTAACAAATTCTCCTCATTTTCTGCATGAATTAATTCTAACCAATTTTTTCCTATCACTTCTGCGCTTGTTAATCCAAAAATTTTTTGAAAACAAGGATTGGCATAGCTACACATTCCCTGTTTATCAGTCAGAAATACACCTATGGGTAAACATTCACTCAAAGAGCGAAACTTAGCTTCACTATTAAATAGTGCGATTTCTCTTTGTTTTTGTTGTGTAATATCATTATTAATTTCTAGAATTTTAATTGGTCTACCCAACTCATCTTTTTGGAGTACCCAACGACTAGCTACAGTCACCAAAGTCCCATTTTTAGCAGTATGAGTTAACTCACCTTGCCAATATCCCTGATTTAGTAATGTAGCTTCAATTTCTGCTAGAGGAATAGGAAATTGGGTTTGCATAAGTGTATGAGATACCTGTCCTATAGCTTCGGCTTTCGTCCAGCCATACATCTGCTCTCCTCCCCTGTTCCAAAAGGTAATTACCGAGTTTAAATCTCGTGTCAAAATTGTATCGTGAGCAAGATCCAAAAGTTGTGATTGTTCCAAGAGAATTTGCTGCTTTTGTTCTAATTCATCTAGTGTAAGATGCAGATGTTGATTAAGTTTAGTAAGTTCGGCAGTGCGTTCTGCAACACGAATTTCTAACTCCAATTTAGCTTTATGTAATTCTGCTTCTTGAGATTTATGCTCCGTAATATCTGTAAGATTAATAACTGCTCCACTAATTTCCCCCATGGAGTTTAACAAGGGACAAGCACTCAGCAGGAAATCAAAATGCTTTCCATCAGGACGTTGAAAATAAACTTCTACTCCACGATAACTATTTCCCTGTAAGACTGTGGTGATAGAAAATCGATTGTTAATGATGAGTTCTGGATTAAAATATATGTCTAATTTAGAGAAAAATAAAGCTAACAAATCATCGATATCTTGAAAGAGACAATTTTCTCCACAGAGATTCTTAAAAACTTGACTAGCACGAATAATTTTTCCCTGTTTGTTACAAACAACAATGGAATCACCAACTTGCTCTAAAATTGACCTAGCAAACCTTTCGGAAGCTATAATTTCTTCATTTTGTTTTTTTTCTGTTAAATCAGTAACAATAATACAATTAATATAATGATCATCTATTTTAAACTTATTAGCTGCTAGATAAACAGGTATTTTTTGTTCATCAATACTGACTAATGATAACTCACCTATTGCAGAAAGTTCTTCTTCTTGTTGTTTCATTAAACCTTGAAAAATGTTCATATCTTGCTCAAAGATAAATCTCTGAAACTGAGAGCCAATCACCTCTTCTAACGGATAATTGAGTAAATTAGCAAATGCTCTATTAGCATATAAAACCCATCTCTCTGATGTCAAAATCACTGCTCCTTCACACATCTGCTCAACCAGTAAGCGATAAGTGTAATCTCCACTTTGCAGCGTAAATACCTTATCACCTTCTGGAGTAGCAATCACAAAAGCATCAACATGTCCTTGATGAATTGCTTGTAATGTATCTTCAGCTATAGATAGCCTTTCTTTGAGCAATTCAATTTCCTTTAGCAATTTTTCTGCTGAATAATTAAATAGAGTCATTTTGTAATGCTCCTGCTTATTCTGATCTGATATTCAACCCTACAAGTACATTAGTTGTATTTGATAAATCCCCGATAATCTTTTTAATCGGTAGAGGTAATTCTTTCACTAATGTGGGAATAGCAAATAAATTCTCTACCAGAACTAAACCTGGCTGTTGATAAATGTCAATTACTTCCAGTTTGTATTGTCCGGGCAAATATTGTTCACATATCTGTTTGATATTTTTGAGGGCAGCCAGAGAATGTAAATTAGCCCCAGCCACATAAAGACGCAAACAGAAAAGCGGATTTTCTGGTTCTGTAATTAGCTGTTGAAATTCAGCACTCAAATCTTCTGGTTTATCTTGTTTATTTGGACTATTCATCTGCTTTCACCTCAACATGATTAAGAAGTAACAGTTTTAATTTCTAAGCCCAATAACACTTTTTCTTGGTTTGATAAATCACCTATGATTTGTTTAATAGGAGTAGGTAACTGGCGGATTAAAGTAGGAATAGCAAAGATTTGATTTTCTCTGGCTAGGTGAGGTGATTGCAGTAGATCCACTACTTCAATTTGATATTTACCATGAAGATTTTGCTCACATATTTTTGTTAAATTAGCAAATGCTGCCACTGATTTAGGTGTTTGTCCAGCTACATAAAGGCGTAGTTTCCAGATTTCTGAATCCTGTGTATCCTGTGAGCAATTAAGTCTTTCCATAAACCAGCCTCCTACTTAAAATTTTCCTAAAATTCCTCAAAATTTTAAACAATGTAAGATATTTTCAGTCGCTAATAAACAATTATCTAAAGCTTTGTTATGGCATTTTCAGCAATTATTCTGCATTTTAACAAAAACAGAAGATTTTTTTAACTTACTTTTAAGTCCTCAAAGATAACTTTAATAAATAAACCAAATTAGCTAATTAAAAATAATGCTAATCTGCTTTTCGTAATTTTGCTAATACCTGGCGGTCTTGTGTTAGAATACTTTGATTAAGCATTTCTTGTTCTGAGAGGATGCGGAGTTCTTCTTTTTCTGCTGCTAATTCTGCTTGTAATTCAGAAATTTGGGAAGAAACTACCATTTCTTTGCGTTCCAATTCGCGTTTTTTCTGCTCTAACAATAGTTGGCGTTGACTGGCTGCTAATCTTTCTTGTGCTTCTTGAATAAACCTAGCACTACCTGTTAAAACATTTCCCTGTCCTAAATATATATCTAACAGTTGAATACCTTGTTTTGTCATGACAAATTCTCTTACCTGGTTAGAGTGTTCCATTCCGCGAGATTTGAGAACATACAAAAGTCGGTTCCGCTCCCCGTTTGTTTCTAGGGTGCGTAGTTCAATCCAAGTATCCATAAGGGAAGAAACTCCCATTTCCGTTTGTCCATAAGGGCTACCCCCAGGAGTTAGGTTAGTAAGCAATACTGTAATCTGTTGCGATTTGAGGAAATCAATTAAGCGGATAAAGAAAAGCTTTGTTTGGTTGAAAGTACCACTTAAGACAAGGTTACTCATAGGATCAATCACCACGCTAGAGGGTTGAAAATTGTGGATAAGGTGATGTAAATTAACCAAGTGTGTTTCTAACCCAAAAGCAGTAGGACGGACTGCTTGAAATTTGAGTAAATCCTGTTGTGTATAAGGCTCTAAATCTAAGCCAACTGAGTGCATATTTCTGAGAATTTGTTGCGGTGCTTCTTCTGATGCTAAATATAAACACCGTTCTCCTTGACGACAAATTTCCGCAGCAAAATGGCAAGCTAGTGTACTTTTACCTGTACCTGCTGTACCTGTGATCAAAATACTGCTACCTCTGTAGTATCCGTTTCCATCCAGCATGTTATCTAAGCGAGGGATACCAGAGGAAATACGCTCTGTTAAAACTACATGATCTAAGCCAACGGAGGTAATGGGTAAAACGGAAATACCATTATCAGTAATTAAGAATGGATATTCGTTAGAACCATGTTGAGAACCTCGATATTTAACAATTTGTAGTCGTCGTGTAGCTAATTCTTCATAAGTGCGTTGATCTAATTTAATTACACAGTCGGAGACGTATTCTTCTAAGCCTTGGCGTGTAAGGGTGTTTTCGCCCCTTTCTCCAGTAATAATCGCAGTTAAGCCTTTTTGTTTGAGCCAGCGAAATAGACGGCGTAACTCAGCGCGGACAATAGCCACATTGCTTAAACCGGCAAATAACACTTCAATGGTATCTAGTACTATTCTTTTAGCACCAACAGCATCTACCAGAAGACCGATGCGAATAAATAACGCTTCTAAATCATAATTACCTGCTTCTTCAATTTCTTGGGGTTCGATGTGGATATAGTCAATAGCTAATTTGTTTTCTGCTATTAATTGTTCTAAATCCCACCCCAAAGAAGCAACGTTTTGGGCTAATTCTTCTGGGTTTTCCTCAAAACAAATGAATACTCCTGGTTCACCGTACTGGGTAGCACCTCGTACTAAAAACTCCATTCCCATTAAGGTTTTACCACAACCAGCATTACCACAAACTAATGTGGGACGACCTAATGGTAATCCACCAAATGTAATTTCATCTAAGCCTTGAATACCAGTAGGAGATTTAGGGAGAAATTTTTTCTTACTTTTAGCGGTTGTATCTTGTAGAACCATAAGCTATAGTTAGATTAATAAAAGTTTGTTACATTTGTCTTCTAATTATTAGTTTTCCAGTTGCTACCACTAGGTACTCAGCAATTCCAAATTCACAACATAAGTCAGAATGATTATTCTGGCTAAATATAGTTTGGGAGTTGAAAGCCTAACATCTCCCTAGTAATAGGATTCAGGAAAGTGACTGAAACAGCAGTTCAACTTTTATCTGTGTTTCATGTAAAATCCTAGCTCTAAAACTTGAAGATTTTGTGAAGATAGAAAAATTTCTTTGAGGTTGTTTTACTGAGTGCCAAATATACCGCCCCAAAGATTAGTAATTTATTGAGGCGATCGCCTGAATATGAAGATGCGATCGCTGATTTTGACGCACTGTTAAAACTAGACTCTTTATTCTGCCTGTCTAATCTTAACAATCTCCTCAACCCAGCGCCGTCGTTCGGAATGTTCCAAACAGATAATATCTTCTAAACGCCAATGGAAATAATAAGCAATACAGGCTACCTCCTCATTTAGCGCATCTGAGGGGTAGCCTATCATTCCCCCGCTAAAGCTAACTCCACTTGAAAATTAGCACTACACTTGGGACACTGTACAGGAATATAAGCCTCACCTTGTTGATTAATCCGATTATAAAACTCCCTCAAATAAGCCAAATCTTTAGAGAAAAGATTCTCTAATAAATCAGGAGTAATTTCTGTTAAAGTTCCTAACCGAGTAATTACTCGTGATAACATTACCAGCATTCCATAGGCTGCATTTTCTTGAGCCAAGCGATGTTTTTGAAGATAAATTTCATCTTTAGCAGTAGTTAGCCGCATTAACCCTTGACGATGTACATTATTCTCGGCATCTACTAATCCTCTAGGGAGGATAAACTCAAATTCTATTTGAATGCTATTTTCACTCATATAAATATAAAATATTTAAGAAAATGTCCAAGATAAAATTACCAGGCAAACTAAATCACTAAACTCAAACAGGATTAGTGATTAATACAAAAATATTCCTTTATACCGACATTTACTTTCTTCACTGCTTTTCTTCTTCTTGCAATTCATTTATTTGGCGATAAAATTGCTGTAAATAACTTAAATCACAAGCAAACAAATTTTCTACTACCGCAGGTGTGACTTCATCCAATGCACCTAACTTAGTAATTACCCTAGATAAAATAATTACCGTTGCATAGGCGGGATTCGTTTTTACACGCGGGTCACGCAATGGTACAATCTCATCCATCGCCCTAGATAGACGCATCACACCTTTGCGGTGTAGATTTCCGTCTCCATCCAAATACCCTTTAGGTAAAGTAAACTCAAACTCAGTTTGCAACATCCAAACCTACTTCAATCTCACTAACTCTTTTCAAACTAACCCTAGTTCTTCCTGGTGAACTCTTCCACAACTAACTCTAGTTCTTCAATTTCAAATTCGTTACCTGAAGCCTTTAAATCGCCAATTTTATAGCTACTAGGCCAAGCCCGACTGAATTCATATCTTACAACTTCGTTAGCACCTTGATCATATATAATTAAAGCCCCATCCCGACGCTGTTTACCCCATTGTTTATTTTGCACAGCTGCAAACCATTTCCATAAAGTGGTAGAAATGCTTAAGCCTCGCTTGAGAGTAATATTACCGTACTTGACATTACCAGGAATTTTAGTCCGTACTACTACACCACCTTGGGTTACTTCAGCAATTTCTATTGGCTCTTGCTTGACATTAAAACCTTGACAGTCCATAAAATAACCATCTATTTCTTGACTGCCATCCAACAATAGCTGTAAGTAAAACTTTGAATTAGTCAGAATTTCCGGCAAAGACATGGTATTTTTCACCTCAACATATAAACAAAAGGTAAAAAGCAAAATCAGCAAACTACTGTCTGCATCTTGCTTTTACCTTTTTATTGTGTACTTTTACTAAATCAATTGTCACGTAAATTTACAGGGTCGTAAATCCCTAAATGTTACTTAACACGGTGCAAAGATTCGTAAACAAACTCCACAGTCTCGGTTGACAGTCCTTCTGCACCAGCTTCTAACTTAGTAGATTTATAGCTAGATGGCATTACCCCTGTGAGGTTCCAACGAGCAGCTTCTTCACCACCCTGATTATAAAGAGTAATGGAGCCTGTTTTGCGTTCACCTTTGGTCTTGGTTCCTCCCCCGACGCTAACTTGAGAGTGGGAGTCCATAAACCAGTCGTATAGTCTTCTATCTTGAACAGTAGCTACAAACTCTACAGTGACTTTGGCGTTAGAAATACCGGTAACTGTGGCTTGGATCACACTCTTACCTGCCTTTGAAACACCGTAAGATTTTGAATCACCTGCTGTTTGGAGTGTGGTACTGATACCACTAATTTTTTTCACAACCAAGTCACTCAATCCATCCAATTCAAAATAGTACTTGGAACAAGCTAGAATTTCACCTTTAGCCATTGGATAACTCCTACTTATTAATTACTGACATTTCTGACTCTGTTAAACAGTTCGAGTGATTTCTTCGGCAATAACTTCATAGGTTTCAGCAGCCAGATCCTTGCTCTCAGCAGTAAAATCTGACACCTTATAAGTTTTAATCCAACAGTTGATTAAGTTCCAACGTAGTACTTCTTTATCTTCGCTGTCATAGGCAGTGATAGAACCGTTTTTGCGATTGCTCCCCCACTTACCTTCGCCACCTTCACTCTTAGGCATAGTGCCTTTTAGCCAGTTATAGAAATCCATATCACCTTCAACAACATAAGCTTCAAAGGTGATGTTGGGGTTTTCTTCAAACCCGGAAGATGTGGATTGCCACAGGGTTTTGCCACTTTTAGTAGAAGCTAAAGGCTTTTCGTGACCAGCTGTTTGTCCAGAAAATGTTACTTCCGTGACGCTTTTGATCAATTTTTCAGTAATACCATCAAATTCAACGTAGTATCGACTGGTAGGAATTGGTTTTAACTCTGACATAGTTTAAATCCTTAACTGATTAAAAAAAATCAAAATCTGGTTTCTGTACAGACGTGAAGCTAGTCACGTCTGTATCCACAACTAATTACTGATTAGGAGACCACTGACTAAAGCGGAAGATGACAAATTCCGCCGGACGTACTGGGCAAACACCAACTTCAATGTATAAGCGACCCAACATCATGGTCTCATGAGTGTTGATGCTGGCATCACACTTAACGTAGAAAGCTTCCGCAGGTGAAGCACCAAATAAAGCACCTTCCCGCCAAATTCTTTCTAAGA
This sequence comes from Nostocaceae cyanobacterium, assembly GCA_035298905.1. GTDB lineage: Bacteria > Cyanobacteriota > Cyanobacteriia > Cyanobacteriales > Nostocaceae > DATGXB01. Next base: position 20,348 of record DATGXQ010000196.1, read on the forward strand.
AGTTGCTAACAGTGCGAGTAACACGCGCCCACAAGTCTTGGTCGTTAGGCTCGAATACTACCCACTGAGTACCCAGTTCCACTGACCTTTCAATGTAGCTCATCAAGCGGCGTACACTGATATAACGCCATTGTACATTATCTGGCTCAACAAGTGTACGAGCGCCCCAAATCTTGATACCACGGTTGGGGAAGCTACGGATACAGTTGATCCCCATGGGGTTCAACAATTCTTGTTCGCGTAGATTAGTCTCATAAGCTAAACCAATTACACCTCTGGGTGTTTCGTTAGCTGGTGCTTTGTAAACACCTCTAGTTTCATCGTTGCGACACCAAACACCTAGCATGTGGCCAGAGGGAGGAACGAGAATTGGTCTACCACCGTTCCGGGGGTTGGGAACTTTAATCCAGGGATAGTAAACAGCAGCAAATTGAGAGCGACGGTTAAATGCACTCAACCATTGTGCAACATGCTGAGGCTTAACTTGAGAAGGAGGAACTGGCGCACCACCGCCCTTACAAGGAGGAGGATCTAAAACTACCATCCGTCCAGGTGCGTTACTTTCGCACAGGCTGACCAGTGCTTCCATAATTCCATGTACCTGATCTAAATCTAAGATGCCATCCTGATACACCCGCATCAGATCAGGAAAGGCTAACATGGTAATCTCGTCAATTTCAAAGATACCTTGAATACCTGTGCGCTCATCACGTACCCCTTGGACAACTCTGGGGAAGCGATCGGCAGTG
>DATGXQ010000197.1:0-8806 GCA_035298905.1 Nostocaceae cyanobacterium
GAATAGAATTCGTGGCTACACAGGCAAAGTCCGCCTACGCGGACTAATGAAAAATCAAGGTTTTCAAACCCACGCAGGTGGGTTTTGTTTGTGTAGACGCGGTTTCTAACCGCCCATTTTTTGTTAAGTTGACACCTATGGGCAGTGCCATGTCCTTTTCAATGGAAGTATACTTAACTTTTTTGAATATTAATCTCTCTGACTGGGAAAGGAATTTGTATTCCTTCTTGCAGGTAGCGTTTATGCAATTTTTTAATTAATAAATGTTTGCTAATCCTCTGGTCAAAAAACTCATTTACTCGCATATATAAAGTAAAATCAATACTATAATCATTAAAAGTATGGAATCTTAAATAAGGTTCATTATTCATCAATTCAGGAGCGATTTCCTGCATTACCTCTTTAGCAATTTCTACAGTTACTCCCTCTACTAAATCTAAATCACTATCATAACTCACCCCTACATTCAAAGTTAAAGTAATTTCTTTGGCAGGGAGATGATAATTAGTAAAAATTGCTGAACCTAATTTAGAATTAGGGACAATAATCACATTATTAGAAATTTCTCTAATTGTGGTATTCCGCCAAGTGATATCTGTGACATAACCTTGATGTCCATCATCTAATTTGACATAATCTCCTGTTCTCACTTGCTTGGATATAATTAAGTAAAAGCCAGAAAATAAATTAGCTAAGGTATCTTGCAGTGCTAAACCAACAGCTAAACCACTAATTCCCAAAGTTGTAATAATGGGTGTAATTTCAATTCCGGCTGTTTGCAATAAAATTAATCCTCCTAAAACTAAAATCGCCGTTTTAGCAAGATTAGAAATTAAAGATGCAGAAACTCCCTCAGTACGATAGATAAATAAATTGACAAATCCAGCAGTGAGTCTAGCTAAAACTAAGGTGACGGAAAACAATAAAATGATTGTGATAATTTTCTGCAAGAGATTTGCTAAATCTGGCTTGAGAGGTGAACTGATAATTGCCGCAGAAAACCCCCCTAATGCAAACCAAATCAAAGTCATGCGGTTGAGGGATTGAAATATAATTTCTCCCCCTGGTATTTGTTTTTTAGCAACAAATGTTTTCAGTCTTTTAAAGATAATTTTCTCACCAATTATGCCAGCCAGTAAGCCAGTAATCAGAAAAATTAGAGGTAGTACCCAATTGATCATCTTCAATCTTCAATGATTAAGTTACTGTGCAACTATAGCAATCCGATCTGAGTTGTGAACTGACTTTTGGAGGGAAGGGAACAGGGAACAGGGAACAGGTAGCGTTCATAAATGATTTAGGATTGCTATATAATGTCAGCTAAGTAAATTTTACCTGGTTGTTTACTAATTTAATCATAGAATATTGGTTTATTGCTTTTAATTGCTAAATTTATATTCTTTGTTACAGCAGGGAACAGGGAACTCTTAACAGGGAACAGGGATGAAAGTCTTTTAGTATGAAGCTTTGTGACAAAAATTTGTACCTCATTTACCTGAAATTTGCTGTATTTTGTCTAGGGTAAATTCACTGTTTATTAAAGTGTACATTTTACATCATAATTCAGGAGTCAGGAATCAGGAATTAGAAGTAAAACAAGCTTTATATCTGGCTTTCAGATGTAATCGTGTATCTTAACTCATGGGATTGATGTAACTTAAATTTACCGTATAATTGTGATTAAGAGTTATACTGGAAAATGGATTTACCAATTATTTACCATCAGGATTATGTTGCACCTTTACCATCTGGACATCGTTTTCCGATGTCTAAATTCCAAAAACTCTATGAATTACTTTTAACTGATGGGGTAGCAAATTCCTCGCAGTTTCATACTCCAGAACGTCCATCCCCAGATTTAATTGAGTTAGTGCATACTCAGGATTATGTACAAGCTTATTGTCAGGGAAGTTTGGATATAAAAGCACAAAGACGCATTGGTTTACCTTGGAGTCCAGCGTTAGCAAATCGGACTTGTGTGGCTGTAGGTGGTACAATTCTCACAGCTAAATTAGCGCTGAGTCATGGTTTAGCCTGTAATACTGCTGGTGGTACTCATCATGCTTTTCCTAGCTATGGATCTGGTTTTTGTATTTTTAATGATTTAGCGATCGCCACTCGTACTATACAACAATTAGGACTAGCCAGAAAAATCTTGATCATTGATTTAGATGTACACCAAGGTGATGGTACGGCTTTTATTTTCCAACATGATGACAGCGTTTTTACCTTCTCAATGCACTGTGAGGTTAACTTTCCCGGTACTAAACAAACAAGTGATTTAGATGTTCCCCTACCGGTGGGAATGGAAGATGAAGATTATTTGCAAACTTTAGCGAAATACTTACCAGATTTGCTCACAGAAGTCAAACCAGATTTAATATTTTATGATGCTGGAGTAGACCCCCATCTCAACGACAAACTAGGTAAACTAGCTTTAACTGATACTGGATTATTTCGGCGAGAAATGCAAGTGTTAAGTACCTGTATTAGTGCAGGTTATCCTGTTGCTTGCGTCATTGGTGGCGGTTATGCCGATGATATGTCAGCCTTAGTCTGGCGGCATTCTCTCATACATCGAGCAGCTAGTCAAATTTATCAGCAGTACAGACTATAGTTATTAGCGGATGAACAAAGCTACAATTACAATCTACGAACTATCACAAGAGTTAAGTTTGTCTAGTACAAAGGTATTGGCAATTTGCGATCGCCTAAATATTGCAGTTAACAGCGAAACTAATTCTATCTCAGCATCAGATGCACAACGCATTCACACAGCAATTCAAAAAGTAAAATCTAGAAATTTACAAACAAAATCAGAAGATTGGGGATATACTTTTGTCGGTTCTACAATTGATAAATTGATCAGTTATTTTGAAGGTGAAAATTCTCTTAGATTATATCCTGATTTCCGCGAGCGCAGAGAACGAGCAAACGAATTAATGTTTGAATGCTTCGGTCAAAAACCTCATCTTTTTTATGTGCGTCGTCAAGGTTCTGGCAAAGAATCAGGAGAGGAAATTTGGGATTTAACCATCGCAACAGATAATGAGGAGTTTCCCTTACCTGCAAGGCTAAAAAAGCTAGGAAAAACATTAGGTTTAAGAGTAGCTGTCCAAAAAAAGGGTAATGGTGGTTTAAAAATATTATCAGCCAATTTGCTACAACTAGCACGGGGAATTATTGACGGCTACGCTGTACCTTTTCGCTTGCGTTTATTGCCTAATTTCCCTAGCAGTATTGATATTCCCAAAACATCCTTAAAACGTATAGCTGCTATGCCAGTTTGTGGCAGTCATATACCTACAGAAGAACAGTTACAAGCCTGGAAAGGATTTTTACAAATAGAGGAAAAAATTGCTAAAGCTCGTCAATTTTGTGTAGCGTATATTAGTCATAAATATAACCTCAAAAGGTCGATTATTTTTGAGATTAATATTACATCAGCTACTATCGACGGTAATGCAGAAAATTCCTTGAGTACATCCAATTTTTGGGAACGAGTTAAACAAGCAAAAAACGACGAAATTAAACTATTTGATACAGTCCCCACCGGAAAAAATTGGCAGAACGGCCGCAAAATCGGTTCAATTGAAGAAATTGACCCCAAGCGTTCTATAATCACCATCAGACTAGAACGAGAATTAGCTGAACACATCGCAGCAGAACGTTATCAACTACCAAAAACCGGATTTTTATTTTTTGAAGCAGTTGGAGAAATTCAACAAATTCAGCGTAAGAGAAAAGCTTTAGATGACTTAAATAATGGTCGTACTCAAAACCCATATTTAGGTAACTTTTTATTCGATGCTTCCCAAGCTAGACCAATTAAGAAAAATATCGAACTGCGACCAGAAGATTTATTATTATCTGCTGCTAACCCTGGTCAAAAAACAGCAGTAGAAACCGTACTAGCGGCTGAGGATTTAGTTCTGATTCAAGGGCCTCCAGGTACAGGAAAAACTACCGTAATTGCTGAAATTTGTTATCAAGTTGCTTTGCGGGGTGGACGCACATTAATTACTTCTCAAGCTAATTTAGCAGTTGATAATGCTCTGAGTAGATTAGTTCACAACCCAGTAATTCGCGCTATACGCAAGGGAAAATCCGAGAAAGTTGGAGAAGAAGGACAGCCATTTTTAGAAGACCAAGTAATCGGTACATGGTTAGAAAATACTGCTAATGATTGTGAAAATAATCTGAGTCAACGCCAAGAAAATATCCAAATTTTAACTCAATTATTAGAATCAACAGAAAGGTTTACTGAATATTTTAAAGCAGAAAAGAAGTTTAGTCAACAACAAAGTGAGTTAAAAAGTGAACAGGTAGATGTAGAGAATAATTTAAAGGATCAAGAAGCAGCGTACAATAAATATTTAGAAAAGCAAGCTGAGATTAAATCGCTAATTTTAGGTTTAGAAAATCTGCTCAATTCTGGAAAAGATATCAACTGGGAATCTCCAGAAGTTACAAATTTTTTACCTCTGCTAAAACCATACACAGAAGACAATAGTTTAGTACAGGACTTTATGACCAATGTTCGCACAGCTATTAAATATAGTGATGAACTTGGTTTTGTCCGTCCTCAGCGTGGTGCATTTGGTTTGGCTGTTTGGTTACAGGAAAATGTAGCCACTAAAATTATTGAATCTAAAACAGCATTTAATTATGCAAGAACTGCGGCTGAAACTATGTCAGAAGTTGCCAAATTAGTGAAACTTTTTACAGAAAATTCCACCTATTTTAATCAGTTGCAAACCAATTATCAACAATATTTTACTCAGCAGCAGAGTTTACAGGAAACACTCCAAAATTGGGAAAACCGCAAACGAGAAATAGATTATATTATCTCAGCCGTTATCGAGTGGAAATCGACAGCACATACTCATTTGTATCAAGTATTAAAAAATTGTCAAAAATCTAATTTACCATTAACAGATAATCTAGTGGATTTACCACTAGGTTTACTGATGTTCGCTCAAAATTTAAACTTACCACTTGTACCAAAAAGCTATAGTATTAATCTGCCAAATTGGGATTTATTAACAAAAGCAATACCTTATGAAATTGAAGGAGGATTTACTGATAGACGCGGGAAGCGGTATAGTTTTAGTGAACTTTTCCAGCAAAACTTCAGTGAAACTCCTCTAGTTTTATCAAGTAGCGATCGCGCACAATGGCTGAGAATTTATCAAGATTTTTGTAACTATCAATTACTCACCCCCAATCAGCGTAAATTACTGGTAGAAAATACCAAACTATTTTTACTCAGAACTCAACAAATTTATGGTCAATCATGGGAAGTCAATAACATTCATACTACTCTTAACCAAATTATTCCCGAATTAGTAGATAGCATTCTCGCTAATGCGCGAAAATGTGTAGCCATAGTTAAAACTGAAGCGGAAAAACAAATACAATATTTACAACAAGAATTAAATCAACTGCATCAAAATTCCCACATTCCAGAACAAATATCTGCTGCACAAAATCAAGTAGATATAGCCGGACAAAATGCTAACTTGAAGCTGACACAAGTGACTAATATTTTACAAGAAATTAACCACCTGCCAAATGTACCTCCTCAATTAAAAATTTTAGCTGAAAGATATCTCACTGCACAAACTCATATTTGGGAGCGACCACAAGAATTTTTAACACAGATTAATTCTTGGGAAAGTTATACAAACCATCTGGAAATCTTAATCTCATCTTTAAGACCATTGGCTATACTAGATATTATTAAAAATTCTCTACATGAACATTTTTTGAACCTGGAAGCAGAAGCTAAAACTTATCAACAGGAAATCGAAGCATTAAAAATCAAATTGCATCAACTAGAACAAAAACATCAATCAGAATTACCCCCAGAATTATTAATAGAGCGGAATTGGTGGCAAACATTATGGACGACAATACCAGATAAATTCAAACCCGATTTGACAACCAAAGATTTGTTTGAATTAGAATTTTTACGCAGTATCAAAAATCAGTTTAAATCTTGGGAAAAGCAACTTTTAGAACAAGAAAATTATCTCCAAAGATATCAAAATTTCGTTCAAGATTGGATAGCTAAACTAAAGAACCCTTCAGAACGCGATCGCCTGGATTTACGACAAATTTATCTAGATAATGCTAACGTTGTTGGTATCACCTGCGTTCAAGCTGCAAGTCGGGATTTTTCAGAAGAATTTACATCCTTTGATGTCGTGATTATTGATGAAGTTAGTAAATGTACTCCACCAGAATTACTCATCCCTGCTTTAAAAGGTAAAAAATTAGTTATGGTGGGTGATCATCGACAATTACCACCTATGTTAGATACTAGCACTTTAGAAGAAGTCGCTAAAGAAATTGGTAGTACAAAAGAAGAACTACAATTTTTAGAAGAATCTTTATTTAAAAGCCAATTTGAAACTGCTGATGATAGCATCAAACAAATGCTAACTACACAATATCGAATGCATCCTTTTATTATGGGTGCAATCAATCAATTTTATGATGATAAATTAGAATGTGGACTTTTAGAACCTGATGTAAAACGCGCTCATCATTTAGCAGGTGAAATTATCCAAACACATCATCATATCACCTGGGTAAAAATGCCTCAAGAAAAAGAGTTTTTTGAAGAACCTAGCGGTACTTCTTTCTTTAATCTGCGAGAAATAGATGTAATTGAACGTCTGTGTCAAGAATTTGAGAATATTTGGAGTGTAAACGTTGCCAATGGTGAACCTAAAAAAGAAATCGCAGTAATTACATTTTATGGCGCTCAACTAAGAAAAATTGATGAGCGTTTGCAATCTGAACTTTATCCCTCCTTGCAAATTAGAACTGGTACTGTTGACAGATTCCAAGGAATGGAAAGACCTGTAGTAATTGTGAGTATGGTTCGTAATAATAGTAAAGGAGAAGTGGGATTTGCTAGGAAACCGGAACGGGTTAATGTGGCTTTTTCCCGCGCTCAAGAATTATTAGTAATTGTCGGTTGTCATGATTTATTTACCTGTAAACCAGGTTCTATCGGTAATATGTATTCTCAAGTTTCTAATATTGTTAGTCGTCATGGAGGATTAATTGATGTTTCTCGCATCTGCGGCTAAACCTATTGATGATAATCTTAAAAAGATAGTAGAGCAAATTGAAGAACAAAGCTTAAGTTTAACTGTTTTAGCAGCGCGTCAATTGCGCTATAATTTGCATCAAACTCATGTAGAAGTCACTATTAAAGAACTCCGTCCATTTAATGTTTTAGAAGAATTTATTATTCGTGCGGGAATAGAATTTCAACCACCACCAACAGCCGATGAATTAGCATTGGTTTTGGGACTTGATGCTGTATTTATCAAAAGCACTATTTCTACTCTACAATCTTTGCAAACTTTAGCATTAACACCACAAATTACAGTTACCTCTGAAGGAAAGTCATTTTATGAACAAAGTTCCGTACCTAAACCACCTTATTCTCTAGAAATTTATACTATTTATGACCCATTACTAGAAAATATTACTTGTCAGTATGAATCATTAAATAGTGATAGAATACATCATCCTGATTTAGCTGATTTTATTAATTTTGATTCTGAGCAAAAATTGACTGACTTTGCTATTTTAACACCTGAAGAAAGACTACAAATTATTCAATCTGCCAATTTAGATTTACATCTTCCAGAACAAGGAAAAATTGTTACTGCTTGTAAGTTATTATCCCCAACTCAGAAAATTTGGCAGAATATCTCTCTATTTGTAATATTTGATGCACTTGAGGATAAGTTAAGCATTCAGATTAGAAAAGGTCAACAAATTTTAGAACCAGCGTCCCAAAAGCTAGAAACTTTACATAATGCAGGTACAATTTCTCTACAATCATTATGTCAATTATCTGATGAAACCATAGCTTTTGAACGTGAAGCCAGTCTAAAATATAAAAATGAACAAATAGAAAAGAGATTAAATAAACTCCAAAAAAACGCTCTGAAAAGTCTAACCAAAAAATCACCTGCTAATAAATCTCAACAGAAAGGTACAGCCAGACAATTACGTGACGATAAAATTGCTCAAGTTTTTTGGGAAGTTTTAAATTCAGCACAACAGCAAATTCTGATTTATTCACCTTGGGTAAATGAGACTGTTGTAGATGAAAGATTTTTTAATTTGTTGCAAAAATTAGCTAATCGTGGGGTGAGGATTTTAATTGGACATGGAATTGCTAAACAACAAGAAGAGGAAGATAAACCAATATCACCAGAAATAGAAACAGAACTGCGAAATATTCAAACACCAGATGGTTTACCTGGAGTGCAAATCTTTTGGTTAGGAAGTTCTCATATTAAAGAAGTGATAGTTGATCAAAAAATTTATCTTTGTGGTTATCATGATTGGCTTTCTGATCGAAGTGATTATTTACCCAGAGGTGAATCTGTTTATCAAGTGACAATTCCTGAACAAGTTCAAGAAGCTTATGATTTTCTGGCTAGTCGCTTTCAAAATCATGCTCAAAACTTATGGAAAAATGCCGTTCAAAACCGTGATTCTCAGTTAGCTGTAGAGGTTTTGTCTGTCTGGGGTACATTGGATTTGGAAGAAATTGCTATTAAAGAGATAGAAGAAAATGATTTTTTAGAACTTATGCCTATTTGGCTAAAAATCAGACAGAAAAAACCAAATTTATAGTTATTTTTTTACATGTTTTGTGGTATAATATCAATGAATTGTCATAGCTTTATCCAAGGCGATTGGAAATCGCGTCTACACAAGCTAAGTCCGCCTACGCGGACTAATGAAAAAAGAAGGGTAACAAAACAGG
>DATGXQ010000198.1:0-11258 GCA_035298905.1 Nostocaceae cyanobacterium
CCCTCTCCCCTCTCCCTGTCTCCCCTCTTCCTCATCTCCCTATCTCCCTATCTCCGCGTCTGTGCGTCCCCCAGTCCTCTATTCAAGATTCTCGCATTTTGCCACTTCTAGGAGTGTTTTTAACAGCGAATCTGGATTCAAGCTAATGGAATCAATGCCCTGTTGGATTAAAAATTGGACAAATTCAGGGTAATCGCTTGGTGCTTGTCCACAAATACCAATTTTTCGGTTGTGCTTTTTGGCGGCTGTAATTGCCATTTTGATCATCTGTTTTACCGCTTGGTTGCGTTCATCAAACAACCCTGCTACTAATGCTGAATCCCTGTCTATCCCTAATGTCAATTGAGTTAAATCATTAGAACCAATTGAAAAGCCATCAAATACTTCTGCAAACTCTTCTGCCATAATCACATTGCTGGGTAACTCACACATCACATACACTTGCAAGTTATTTATCCCCTGCTGTAAACCATTTTTGGCCATTTCTGCTAATACTAACCGTCCTTCGTCTGGGGTGCGGCAGAAGGGAATCATAGGAATCAGGTTAATTAATCCCATTCCTTCCCTCACTTGTTTAATAGCTTGACATTCCAGGGCAAAAGCTTCTCGATAACCAGGGTCATAATAACGTGCTGCACCCCGCCAGCCCAACATCGGATTTTCTTCTTCTGGCTCAAATTGTCTCCCACCTAAAAGATTGGCATACTCATTACTCTTAAAATCTGACATTCGCACGATTACAGGTTTGGGATAAAAAGCGGCGGCTATTCTGCCAATCCCTTGGGCTAATTTTTCGACAAAATAACGAGGTTTATCGTCATAGCTGGCTGTAATTTGCGCGATTTTATTTTTTACTCCCCAATCCTCTAATTTATGGTAGTAAATTAAGGCCATGGGATGAATTTGGATTTGATTGGCGATAATAAATTCTGTCCTAGCTAAACCTACACCATCATTAGGAATTGCGGATAAATTAAAAGCTTCTTGGGGATTACCCACATTCATTAATAGTTGGGTGCGGGTGTGGGGTAAGTTATCTAAGGGAATTTCTTCTAATTCAAATGATAATAAGCCAGAATAAACTTTCCCTTCTTCTCCTTCGGCACAGGAAACAGTCACCTGTTGACCATGTTTTAAAACTTCTGTAGCATTACCACAACCAACGATTGCCGGTACTCCCAACTCCCTGGCAATAATCGCTGCATGGCAAGTTCTACCACCAGAGTTGGTAATAATTGCACTGGCACGTTTCATAATTGGTTCCCAGTCGGGGTCAGTTCTATCTGTAACTAATACTTCTCCCGCTTGGAATTGGTGAATTTGGTTAATATCTAAAATTAAGTTAACTTTCCCCTGGCTAATGGCTTCACCTACAGCCCTACCTATAACTAAGGGTAAATTTTTTTCAGTAGTTAACAGGTGATAATTTTTCAACATATTCCCTGTTTTTTGTGACTGTACTGTTTCTGGTCGGGCTTGGACAACAAATAATTGATTTGTTTTACCATCCTTTGCCCACTCAATATCCATTGGTGTGTAACTATGATGAACTTGGGAATAATGTTCTTCTATTAAACAAGCCCAATTTGCCAGCTGTAAAATTTCCTGATCGCTAAGAGTAAATTTTATTTGTTCAGTTTCGGGAACTGGTAAGTTTTTGGTGAACTGGGAACCATCACTATAAACTAATTTGAGTTTTTTACTCCCCACTTTTTTATCAATGATGGGACTATAACCTGTTTTGAGTGTGGGTTTAAAAACATAATATTCATCTGGGTTAACAGTTCCCTGTACCACATTTTCACCTAAACCATAAGCAGCAGTTATTAATACTGCATCTTTAAAGCCGGTTTCTGTGTCAATAGAGAACATCACACCAGAGGATGCTAAGTCAGAACGCACCATTTTTTGCACCCCAATGGCTAGGGCAACGCTAAAATGATCGAATCCTTTAATTTGTCGGTAGGAAATAGCGCGATCGGTAAATAGGGAAGCAAAACAACGATGACAAGCTGCTAAAACACCTTCTACACCAACAATATTCAGAAAACTTTCTTGTTGTCCTGCAAAGCTGGCATCTGGCAGGTCTTCAGCAGTGGCACTAGAACGCACAGCTACATCCATCTCACCTTGATAGCGATCGCATAAACTTTGATAAGCAGCTGCGATCGCTCTTTGCAAATCTTGGGGAAATGGCGTATTAATAATTAGCGACCTGGCTTTTTGTCCCCGCACCTGCAAATTTTTCACATCCTCTACATCTAAGTCAGCAAACAGTTCTCTTAACTGCTTTTCTAATCCTGCTGATTCAATAAAATAACGATAAGCATAGGCAGTAGTAGCAAAACCCGTCGGTACATTTACACCTTGAGATGTCAACTGCCGAATCATTTCTCCTAACGAGGCATTTTTACCACCAACTAAAGGAAGATCCCCAATCCCAACTTCATCAAACCACAGGAGGAATGATTTTTCTCTATTAGACTGAGAAACCGTATTTTGTGATACTGCAACCATCAGTATTACCTCCTAAGCAGATGCGTAGTTTGTGAGCAAAGTCAATATATTTTGCCTAAATTTAATTGTAATTTTAGAATTTTGGATTTGGGGATCATTATCCTATTTTGGTCATAAAAAATTAACAAATATTCTCATTTGTTATTCAGTAATTTTCTGGAAAGTAAAAAATAATTCAATTACATCTAGCTTAGAGTATATTTACTATAGTTATTAACTATACTAATTAAAGCATGGTTTTTACTAATTATATGTTGTGCTTTCTGACTAAAGTTGATTTTATCCAAGTATTTATATGGACTACTTTAGAAAATTTTTACACAAATACTAAAGTATAAAAGTAATTTTGTCAGCCTAATCACAAGAGCAACGCTAAAGACATTATTTTGTAAATAAGGAATAATTTTTTTAGTTTTTATTATTAGTAATATCTAAAATTTATGGCTTTAACTTAATTTACAGCAGGGAACAGGGAACAGGGAACAGGGAACTCTTAACAGGCTTGAAAGTTTCTTAGCGTAAAGCTTTATTCCTAAAATTTGTACCTCATTTACCTGGAATCAGCTGTAAGTTAAACCAAGAATCGCTAATCAAGTGCTTGATTAATACTAAAAGGATACTCTTGAATTTCAAAGTCTTGCACTAGTACAAGATGGTCTAAGTACATTCAGTTATTTAAAATTGCTAGAAAGCTTGTGTAATCAGCTTTTTAAATTTTGAATTTTTAGTTTTTAATTGCGTCTAGCTGTACTAAATATTTTAACTAATGAATAGAATTGGTCAGCCTATCAGTGTAAACACTAGAAAAAACAGGTTCCCATTATTGCTAAACTAACTTTGGTTACTGATTAGCGATCGTCTACTACAAACTAACAAATTATGAATGGAGCTAAAAAAATATGACAAAGTATGATAGAATATTCAACTCTAATGAAGAGTTAGAAGAATTACTTACTCCAGAAGAAGCAGTAGCAGCGATCGCTGTCATTACCACCGCAATTGATACATCTCCAGAAGACATAGACGCGGAGAGTTTAGCTGCTATCTTGTGGGAATTTGAGATTTTCACCGAATATACAGAAGAAGAAATTCTGGAAATCGTAGATAGACTGATAGCGATCGCGCAAACAGAAGGACTAGGCCCCCTCTTCAATACAGCTAATGCTAGTCTCAGCAGCGATACAGTCTTAGACGCTTTCGCAGCTGGAGTAATCCTACTTTTAGACGATGAAAATCTAACTATCCCTAAACAGCAACAACCCTATCTGCAAAAACTACAAGCAGCTTTAGAACTAGAAGATGATGAAGCTGACGAAATTATTCAAGAAGTAATTGATGCTATTCAGGAAGCAGAAAATGGGGAATATACAGAAAATGAATATGAAATAGTAATTGAAAACTTTGAACAACAAGATTATGAGTCCCCAATGGGCAATTTTAAAGTTGCCGTACCCATTAACACAGAACAAGGAGGTAGAATTAATAGTCAAGAGGGAACAGTTAGCTTTACCGATGACTTAGGAACATTTCTGAGAATAGATCATTATCTACTTCCTCCAGAACAATTAGATGAAATAGAATTAGTAGGAAGTAATAAATATTTAGAATCCATTCTTTTATATAGATATGTACCTCAAGCCATTATTGCCCATTTACCTGAAGCTACTGTTAAATATGCTGAATATCTACCAAATATTTTAGGAGGAGCTTATTTTGTATTAATTGATATGCCTAAAGGGTCAACAATTTCTAAACAGGGAAACAACGGTACAGGCATCAGACTAGATGCTTATCGAGGTACAGTAGCTTTTGTCAATGGAGAATTTTTATATATTGTTAGTAGTCAGCGCAACTTTTTTGATGGAGAAATACCTGCGACAATTGAAACAGAAGCTGAATATCTCAAAAACAAAATTTTAGACTTTATTGATACTATCGAATTTACAGAACTCTAAATTAGTATTTTGGCAATTAATGGGTGAAGTTAACAGACAACACCCATCTTTACCTTTATAATCTCTCTAACCAATTTACTAAATCAACCACATTTGTAAAATCTAATAAAGCTTCAGCTAAATCCTCTAATTGATTTACACATAAATCCTTAATCCGTGCTTCCAACTCAGGAGTAATTGTCCCAATTCGCCGATTAAGCTGCCGAATAATTATCGCTATTTCTCCTTCTTGTCTTCCTTCAACTCGTCCTCTTCTGATTCCTTCTTCCATCCAACTGGTTACAATTTCCATCACAACCTCCTGTTGATTTGGTGTAAATTTAGCAATTTCTGTTTGAAAAATTTCTTCTTCCTGTGCATTAAGTCGCAGATAAGTATCCACAAACCCAGAAATCATTTTTGTCCGTGCTGGATCTAGACGTAATGTGGCCAGCAACCGAAGACATTCTGATTTTACCTTCGGTCTATCCTGGGGTGCTATATTCATTTTAGCCATTAAAGCAGTCGAAACAGGATTTTCTCGCTGGAGAAAATCTCGCCAATTCAGATTATTTAGCTGAATCACGGCATAATTAAATTCTAAAACTACTTTATCAGGAAATTCTACCCGGTAAATATCTGGTTCTGGTCGCTTGGGGCTATTGAAAGAGAAAATCGCAATTGGATAGACTGGTAAACCTTCTTTGTCAAATAACAGCGCAAAATAACGAAACATCCTGCGACCAAAATTCGCTTGAGTTTGTGCTTGATGTTCCAGATGAATCAGAAAATATGATTCTTGATTTCTAAATCTAGCTTTTACAACTAAATCAGCTTCGTATTCTTCCCCTTCTGTGACATCTGTAAATATTTCTTTATCTAAAAAGGTAATTGAATCTTGCTCTAAATAATCCAGAACTTGCGGGAAAAATAATTCTAAAAATTCTACAAAAAATGTAGATAGTAATTCTTTAAACAGGCGGTCGTGATTTATCATTGAACAGTCTCAATCCATTTCCCGTATCAACCATTTCAATCAATTATAAAATTCCTCTACCTAATACCTTACGTTTTAGCGCTAAAATTCTAGGTCTAGCTCCTTTACTTGAGAATCCTAAACCTTCACGAAAGATTTCAGGCATATAAAATCTTTTTGCTTCTTCTTTTTCTGTATCCTCATAAATAACTCCCATATCTTTTAACATTTGCACAGTTTCCTGATTCATGTTTAGTTTTTCTACCTCAAATGGAATTTTACGCTGTTCAGGAGTATATGAAGGATAAATATTTTCATACCAATCCTTAAAAGCTGGATATTCTTCTTTTGCGTCATCTACTTTCTTGTCGCTGCAAGGTTTTAAAGCACGACGTATTGCTTGAGGTGGTAAAAGTCTGGTATCAGACCATTTTTCAAACTGTACCTCTTTTGCTCTATTTACAGTAATATCTGCTGCGTGATATAATAACCTGACAATATCTCTAGCCTGAAGTCTACCATTAAAATCTGTTAAGGCCGCAAAGATCCAAGAAGCTGTATATGCTTCGTTAGCATGATCAGAGCCTAATTTTTTACCCCATAACTTTTGTAATTTCTCAATTAAATCTTCTTTACTTAAACTGTCAATTTCGTGTTTATCTGCACCAATTACTTGAGATTCGCAACATATCCAAAAAACCAATCTCAGGAAAGAATCCTGATCCCAGGATATATCATAAGAGCGATATAAATTTTCAAATTGTTTTAGATTTTGATTAATAGTATAGCGCAGGAAATCTCGACGCACGAAAATTATTACTCCCAGATGAGATTGTCTAATATTAGAAAGTCGGTTAGGTAAATCATCAATTAAAGCTTTTAAGGCTATTCTTTGCTGTTCGTTGGAATAAATTTCTGTAAATATATCTTCTAATCCATCAAATAAAAATATTATTTTTAATCCTTTATTTTGTAATTGTTTATTTATAAAATTAAGGTTATTATGTCCTTCTTGCTCATGAGTAAATCCTATAGTTCTAGCTATTTCACTAATCCAGAATTCTGTCCATTCTGGTTCACTCCAATTTTGAGAAGCAATTGCTTTTTTAACTCTAGTTGTATACTCATCAGGTTGAAACTCTGAAATATCAATACCTAAAGCTGTAAGAACATTACTTCGAGCCGAATTAATAGCCTTTCTAGCCTCATCTTTTAAATTTCTTGATGCCAGCATAGGAAATATATAAATTGTTGGATTTGAATCTTGCTCTGTATTATCTACACGATTCAAAAAATGTTCCCAATATTTACGTTTTGATAATTGAATATAATTAAAAGTCTTCCCTGCTCCCTTTGCTCCAATTGATACTACATGAGGTAATTCGTCCCTAAAATTAGTGGCTAAATTCTTTAAAGGTTCTGTAACTAGTAAATCTTCTCCTTTTCCTTCTTCAGCATATTCATATTTTTCACATAAATCTTTAAGTCTTCTTATTTCTGCTAACCCATCAGTTTCTTCCAAAGATATTATACTTACAGTAGATGCTTTCTCTTCTTCAGCCCATTTTTTTGCTACTCTCATAATTGAAGTAGAAGTTAATTTTAACCGGGCTTCTTCCCAGTTATTAATATATAGTAATTCTTCTGCAAACAAAGTTTCTTGAATTGCTAATCTTGTAGAGTATGGGTCATCTTCTTCCGGTTCTATATATGCAGATTGAAATTTTACTAAGGCACTCTCAAATTTTGATGATGACCTGGCATCAGGTGTCAACATACTGACTATTAAATACGGATCATAGTAAGCAATATTTTCATCAATTTCATTAGGCGCAACTGTTCCAATTTGTTTTAAAACAAGACTTGTTCCTCTAACAGA
Source organism: Nostocaceae cyanobacterium (assembly GCA_035298905.1). GTDB lineage: Bacteria > Cyanobacteriota > Cyanobacteriia > Cyanobacteriales > Nostocaceae > DATGXB01. The sequence goes on from DATGXQ010000198.1 coordinate 7,307, forward strand.
TTGATCATTAATAGTTGTTACTAAAAATCTTTGAATTCTGGGATCAAAAATAATTGGGCTAGATATTTCACTTAGACCCGCTCTTAAATCAATGAAAACGTAATCTGCTCCTAAAAGTTTACCTAAATGATGAATAGCATTACCACATTCCCAAGTTCCATCTATACTTCTAACCAAATTTTCAGGAAGAATAGGTGTATCTAGTAAATCTTCATCATGAAGAAAAGCAGGTAAAAAGTAAATAGTTGATTTTCCTTCATTTTTAGAGGATTTTTTAACTTCTCGTGCAAATAATGATAGTGATTCTTCTCTTTCAATGGGAGGATAATGATAAACTTCCAAAAAATTAATGAAAGAAACTGAAGGCTGTTGTTTTTCGTAAGTATTCCAATAAGTAAGACCAGGTGCTTCTAAATCAGCATCAATCACTAATACAGTTATAGGTTGGTCTAGTTCTTTAGTTCTATCTAGTAAAGCAAATAGATGAGCAGCTAAACTCAATGTTCTTCCTACACCACCTTTAAAAGAATAAAAAGCTACTAAATTAGGTTTATCAGTAAATGCTTCTGGTAGTTTAACCTCTTCTGATTCACTTTCTAAATAAGCAATCTCTTCCCAAAAAGGACGTACATTAATATCAGTTATATATGGTTCTTCTCCGAAAGTAAATTCTACTGGTAGTGTAGCACCACCAAGGTCTAATTGAATAATAGATTGTTCTTCTTGATACCGATCCTTATCCTTAAACCATTCCTTTAAAGCAATAATAGCATTCTCTCTATTTTCTTCACTAATCAAAGATATTTCTAAAGCATCGGAGTAACAACGAATTTTTACTACTCCCTCTGGGAGCTTAGTACCATAATTAGTTTTGTGTCGAATATGTCTTCTAACATCCAGCCATGTAAATAATTTTAGGGTATTCATGGTTTGTTAAGTTCTCCTGCAATCCAATTTGATATTGCTAATAATTTTTTTTCTATATCTTCATCATTTGCTTGAATTTTCCCTTTTCCTGGTTGAACTATAGCAATTACTTTTCCTCCATAACGCCATATTTGGTTAATATCTCCACTGTTTAATTTTCTCTCTTCCTTATTATTTCTAGTATCAAATATTTCTTTAATATATATTTCAGGTGGTAAACTTAAATTACCTCCTGCCCCTAAGCTATCTAACAATCTATTTATATTATGCTTGCATTCAATCATATCTGGATATAAATCGGTACGTTTTCCTCCCTTTCTTTTCATCCAAACTGCTTTCAAACCGCATTCAACAGCATAAAATAACAATAATCTATGGGCATTAGTACAGGGTATTTTCTTAGCCGCAGACAGATTTTCACGCCAAGCTAGTTCCATTTCTCTGTCTGTAAAAGGTATTGGCATTAACTATTGTCACTTTAAGTAAGCAAAAATTTATTAAGTATTTTAAGTCAAAATTGCTCCTCCCATCAATTTCTCATATCTTTGCTTTAACTCGATTTGCATTAATGGCCAGCGCTCTAAGGTGACATCCATTTCGATGATTTTCTCTGCTGATTGACGGGCTAAAATTAATATGTCTTCATCTTCCACTAGACTGGCTAAGGTAAAATCAGGTACGCCAGATTGGCGAGTTCCTAAAACTTCTCCGGGTCCACGGAAGCGCATATCCATTTCGGAAATGAAAAAGCCGTCTTGAGATTGTTCTAATACTTTTAATCTTTGTTGTGCGTCTGCGCTGCGGGAACTACTCATTAATAAACAATATGACTGTGCTGCACCCCGTCCTACACGTCCCCTTAACTGGTGCAGTTGTGATAAACCAAATCTCTCTGCATTTTCTATCAGCATAACTGTAGCATTAGGTACGTCTACACCTACTTCAACTACAGTTGTAGATACTAAAATTTGCGTTTCATTATCACGAAATTTATTGATGGCTTCTTCTTTGTCGGCGGAACTCATGCGACCATGTAATAAACCAACTTGAAATTCGGGAAAGACGCTTTCCTGTAATTTTTGATACTCTTCTATAGCCGATCGCAGGTCTAATTTTTCTGATTCTTCCACCAAAGGTAAAACCACATACACCTGTCTACCTTGCACTATTTCCCGTCGCATTAAATTATATGCTTCTGGACGTTGTTGGGCTGTTAACAGGGTAGTTTGAATTTTTTGTCTTCCTGGTGGTAGTTCGTCAATTTGGCTAACTTCTAAATCTCCATGTATAGTTAATGCTAATGTCCGGGGAATGGGTGTAGCTGTCATTGTTAATACATGGGGTTGTTCGCCTTTCTGCTGTAATTTTGCCCTTTGTTCTACCCCAAAGCGGTGCTGTTCATCTATAACGACTAAGCCCAAACGGTTGAAAATCACCGTGTCTTGAATTAAAGCATGTGTTCCCACTAATAAAGGTAATTCACCTGTTTGTAGTTGGGCGTGGATTTGTCGCCTTTTTGCCATTTTTGTCGAACCCGTCAGTAATTCTACAGGTAAATGCAGCAAGTTAAACCAAGTGACTAATTTGCGATAATGCTGTTCTGCTAATACTTCTGTGGGAGCCATTAAAGCGGCTTGGTAGCCGGATTGAATTGCTGCTAAAATTGCCACAACTGCGACAACGGTTTTCCCTGAACCCACATCACCCTGTACTAAGCGATTCATGGGGACAGTTTTTTGCAAATCGTTGAGAATGTCGTTAATGACTCTTTGTTGTGCGCCGGTGAGTTTAAAGGGGAGGATTTTGTGAAATTCTTCGATTAGCTTCCCCTTGGGAGCGAGGACAGCTTTAGTTTGCAGTTCTCTGGCTTTGCTTTGACGTTGCAGTAAACTTAACTGTAAATAGAAAAATTCATCAAATACTAAACGCCGACGGGCATATCTTAGAGCATCGCTATCACTGGGAAAATGAATATTAGCGATCGCCTCTTTCAACTCTACCAAATTATACTTTTTCCGCAAACCCGGAGGTAAAGGGTCTTTCAAACTCGCCGCAGTAGGTAAAGCCGCTATTACCGCCTGTCTGACCATATTCGCCATTACCCCTTCCGTTAAGGCATAAATTGGCACAACCCGCCCGATAGTCAGTGACTCAATTGTATCTCCCGGATTTCCCAACACCTCTAATTCTGGGTTATCCAGTGTTAAGCCATACTTACTTCCCTTGACCAAACCACAAGCCGCCACTACACTCCCCACCGCATAGCGGCGTTTTTGACTTTCCTGCCAAGCGCGACTGGTAAAGCGTGTACCTGCATAGAAACGGCTAACTTTAATTTGTCCAGTATTATCCCGCAGCATCAATTCTAAAATTGACAACTTGTTATTTTTGGAACTGGTAAAAAAATTACAACGCTTCACCGTTGCCACTATTGTCACCGTTTCCCCTGGTTCTAATTCACCGATATTCACTTGACGAGCATAATCAATATGGTCGCGGGGAAAGTAAAACAGCAAATCACGGATGGTAAATAAACCCAACCTTGCTAAATTGTCAGCCCTTTTGGGGCCAATTTCTGGTAAGGTATTCAGCTTATCATCAACTTTTGGTGCTAGTCTGCGGCTAACCTCAGCGACAACAGGAGTAGTATTAGGGACTTTAGGCTGATATGTCTTCTCTTCTTGTGCTGGTTCTTCCTGTTCTTTTTGTAATTGGTAGAGATAGCGACGCACCTTGGCAATTAAACTTTTTCTAGCTTCCACTCCCAGATTTGGATAATTGGCAAATTGGACAGCTATTTCCTGCCAACGACGGCGTTCAGTAGCGGGTAAGGCTGTAGGAAATTTCCCAAAGGTCAAACTGAGAAATTCACTGAAGCGGTACTGCTTACCCATTAAGTCTGTAAAGCCTTTTTCCGCCTCTACTGCTAGGGCTTTATGTAATCTAATCCAATCGGGAGTGTCGGTAGTCATAGGACATAGGGTATTGGGTATTGGGTATTGGGTATTGGGTATTGGGTAAAAGG
>DATGXQ010000199.1:0-6798 GCA_035298905.1 Nostocaceae cyanobacterium
GGGTTTATTACCCACTATTAATGTTGCTGTATAAAATCATGATGCGTTTTCCCTGACCGTTGGGGAGTAATATTAACTCGCGTTTGGTGGTGGTGTGTTTTCCTCTGTCATCTCCTTGTCGGACTGGTTGCACTGCTTGTACAGAAAAACCGAGAAGTTGGTTGGTAATAGTAGATTTGCCTACACCGGAAGAACCTAATAAAGCTACGGTTTGACCTGTTTTTAAGTAAGGTTGAAGTGAGTCTAAATCTTGATTATTGGTAGCACTTAAAACGATGACGGGTACACCTAAAGCCACTGCTTCTATTTGTGCTAAACAGTCTTCTAGATTTTGACACAAATCTGCTTTGTTTAAAACAATCACAGGATTTGCACCACTTTCCCAAGCTAGAATTAGATAACGCTCTATTCTTCTAGGGTTAAAGTCTCCATCTAGTCCTGAGACTAGAAATACTGTATCAATGTTGGTGGCAACTATTTGTTCTTCTGTTTTACTCCCCACAGTTTTACGGGAAAATGTACTTTTTCTTGGTAAAATGGCGTGAATGGTGGCTTGTTTTTCTGATTTTCGGATACTAATGACAACCCAATCACCAACAGCAGGAAAATCTTGCGCTTGTGCGGCAAGATGTCGCATTTTACCTGTAATTTCTGCTGTTAATTCGCCGTATTCAGTGTAGAGTATGTGAGTGTTTTTATGTTCAATAGCAACTCTACCAACTGTAAAGTTTTGTTGGTTATAAGCTGCGAAGCTGCGAGCGAAAAAATCACTCCAGCCTAAATGTTCTAGTTGCATTGATGTTTCCTCGATGTGTGCTGCTTGTCTTACACAAGGCACAGCTAGGCAGAATTAAAAATTAAAAATTAAAAATTAAAAATTAATTCTGTTCTGCATACACTACAGAGGATTTGTAAGTTTTATTTCTAAAAGATAGAGAACAAAACAAGATTCTCTGAGCCTTGTGTGTTGGGGGTAAAATTTTTGCAGTGAACCCGGACGGCTAACAACACAGTCATCTTTTTTTCTCCTTTTGTAATATTTAATAATCTAATTTACTACATGAGCAGCTAAAGTGTCTAGTCCAAAAAGTTATTTTCAAGTAATTTTATAAAAAATAGCTGAGTTGTTGAAGTTAAATTTCCATCAACTCAGCTAGGTTTGATCAAGTAACCATTATTAATTTAATTGGACTATTTTCCTCTTGGTTTTACAGGTCGTCCGTCTAGTGCTTGCTGTACCCATTTCATACATTCAAATTCTGAGGGAAATTCTTTGGGAGTAGCAACATTATTTAATGCATCTGGGGGGTAATGGTCGTAAAAATATTTACCATTTTCTTTATAGACAATGATGAGGTTTTGGCGGTAAACGTAACGGGAACGAAAACCATCATCACGGCTGACAAATTCAGCATTTTGGTCAATATGTTCTTTCGCAATATCAACTATGTTGCTAATGCTACTACCATATACTCTTGCTGGGTTATCTACTCGATGAAACTTGCTTCTGCGCCCAATTTCTGAGAGTAGTTTATATGAATAAATTTCGTAATTATCTGCTGTGCCGTAAATATACGGGATGATTAAGTATCCTTTGTATGAGACAGCGCTTTCATAAATCAGACGACTCATCTCAACCTCCTGGTGCGTAACTGCTCTTTAAAAATTACCTAAAATAAACACACTCAGTACGCCTCCGTTGTGTACTTAAACATACTGGTGATGCCCCTTTGATCTTTTTTGTCAAGAGGATTATTACCCTCTTTATTAATTTGAGAAGCTAATATTCTACTCAAAAGAATATTCTACGTATTATTATCGCTTTTTTTGCCAGAAATACGTAACAAATTAGAAATAAATTTAACTTAATACTATGTTACATTAGTCACTGGTGATACCAGATGCTACAGATAGGGGAGATAAGTTATTTACGTCATGGCAGTTATGTGTGATTTTGGGCTTTATTTCCACCTCTCTACTAGCTAGAAGTCTGGGACTACCAGAACATTGCATCTTTATACAGAAATGGTCTGAGCCAAAACCTCTTTTTTGCTCTAACGACTAGAAGTCGCGTCTACCGAAACAAAGTCCACCTGCGTGGACTAATTTATCAGGGGGATAAGAAAACAGGATTTGGTATAAGTGCTAAAAAAACATAGCCCGCTTGAGCGGGCTATTCTACAAATTCAATAGTTAGGATGCTTTCTGATGATTTAATTACCAATTGTAGGCGCACTTAAAGAGATGTTAGGTGCTTCTTTTTGTGCTGCTAATGTTGGTACAGAATCGCGCAATCTTGCTGTTAGCTGTACTGTTGTGGAGTCGTACATTTGGGTGAGCAATTTGGGATAGAAACCAATCCCAATAATTGGCACTAACAAACAAGCAATGATAAAGACTTCACGGGGTTCTGCATCAATTAAAGCTTGGTGAGAAACTAATTCTTCGTTTTCTTGACCGTAGAAAATTTCCCGTAACATTGACAGCAGATAAATGGGGGTTAAAATCACACCTACTGCCATCAAGAAGACAACGATAACTTTAAAGGTGGGACTGTAGGCATCGCTGGTGGCAAAACCCACGAATACCATTAATTCAGCTACAAACCCACTCATTCCTGGTAATGCCAATGAAGCCATTGAACAGGCGGTGAACATAGCGAAAATTTTCTTCATCCGCTTACCGACACCACCCATTTCATCTAACATTAAGGTGTGTGTGCGATCGTAGGTTGCACCAACCAGGAAGAATAAACTAGCCCCAATTAAGCCGTGAGATACCATCTGCAATACTGCACCACTTAAACCTAAATCGGTAAAAGAGGCCATCCCAATGGTGACAAAGCCCATGTGAGAGATTGAGGAGTAAGCAATTTTCCGTTTTAGGTTACGTTGGGCAAAGGATGTTAAGGCAGCGTAGATGATGTTTACTACCCCCAAAATTACTAAGACTGGGGCAAAGTAAGCATGGGCATCGGGCAGCATTTGGGCATTCATGCGGATTAAGGCGTATCCGCCCATTTTCAACAAAATCCCCGCTAGTAACATGTGTACGGGGGCTGTGGCTTCGCCGTGGGCATCTGGTAGCCAGGTATGCAGGGGAATGATAGGTAATTTGACGGCGTAGGCAATCAGGAAGCCGGCGTAGAGTAACAGTTGGAAGTTGAGAGCGAAGTCTTTGGCTGCGAGCGATCGCATATCAAAGGTGACTGTATCGCCGTAAAACGCCATTGTCAAGGCAGCTATCAAGATAAACAGCGAACCACCCGCCGTATATAAAATAAACTTGGTGGCTGCATATTGCCGCTTTTTACCGCCCCAAATTGCCAGCAGTAGGTAAACAGGAATTAACTCTAGTTCCCAAACCAGGAAAAACAACAGCATGTCCTGCACTGCAAAGACGGCAATTTGTCCACCGTACATCGCCAGTATTAAAAAATAAAACAGCCTGGGCTTTAAGGTGACAGGCCAAGCTGCCAAAACTGCCAAGGTGGTAATAAAGCCAGTCAAAATAATCAAGGGCATGGATAAGCCATCAGCCCCAACCGACCATTTTAAATCTAGCTGTGGAACCCAAGAGTAGCTTTCTACTAACTGTAAGTCAGGGTTAGAGAAATCGTACCCGGTGTAAAATGCGGTAACAATCAAGGCAAAATCTATCAATCCCACGGTTAAGGCATACCAACGGATTGTTTTACCGTCTTTATCGGGAATGATCGGAACTAGGAGAGCGGCGGCGATCGGCAAGAGAATAATTGTCGTCAACCAGGGGAAATGAGCTAAATTCATCACAATCAGGTTACGATTCCAATCGTGTTTCAAAAAAAGTCGCTAGTTATTAACTAACAGCTTTTTGTCAATTTTCCCTTCATTGTTAGTTTGATTTAATCAAATTGGCAATCCCCCATGATTCTGCTTGGGAGTTTCTTTTGAGGATTCTACTATCTAACTATACAATCTAAGCTCTAAATAGTAAATTTTATTACAAAGTATTACCAGTATTAGAAGATAGGTCATCGCTAATACGGTGTAATATCTAATATCTGCTATATAAAACATGGGTAAGCCTAGACTTTTATTTCTTGCTTCATTGGGAGCAAGTAGCTATTCCTTTTCACAGGCAAATACCCAATTACATAGAGTTATTTTTTACTGTTTATTTCTTAACATTCAAAACTTTTAGTGGTATATATGTACACTATAGCTTTATTTATCCTAGCTGCGTTTTCATTGTTGTTAGGTTTTCGGCTTAACTTTTGTGGGCTAATAGCTTTCTAACGTTGTTAAAAGCAACATTTCATCAGTTCGGTAAGGAGATTTTCAATGTCATATAAAGTTACTGGCAGAGTTTATGAGGCTGAAACTAATTTAGGAATACCTAATCTAATTGTTCAAGCTTTTGATCAGGATCTGCTCAAGGATGATAATTTAGGGGAGACAAAAACAGATAGCCAAGGCAAATTTGAAATAAATTATACCGAGAAAGATTTTAAAGGACTGTTTGAGGGCGAACCTGATTTATATATCGTGATTAAGACAGGCGATCGCGTCAATACTTTATATAACAGTAAAAACAATATCCGTCATAAAGCCAAACGTCATGAAATTTTTGATGTAGCGATTCCCAAATCAGCTTTAGTTGGACAACTTCAAGACGATAAACAATTGTTAAAAGTTCTCTTTGGTGTTGCTTGGATAGATGGAGTTCTCGAAGCAGGAGAAAAACTATATTTGCAACAAGTAGCAAATGAAAAAGGACTAGCAGAAGATCCAGAAATCAGCACTTTATTAGCAGGTAAACCGGTCCAATCTTTAGAAGCTTACGACTACCTCCAAGCATATTTAGGGTCTAATCCCAGTGATGAAGATTATGATGAACTATGTAAATCATTAGAAACATTAGTTGCACTTGATTCAGTTGTAGAAAGTGTCGAAGCAGAATTTCTAGCAAGTATACCTAAAAGAGAGAATCGCCAAAATGCTCTTAAAAAACGCCTGGTAGGTGCTTTCCTTGACTCACAACTCATGTCCAAAATAGGTACAACTAAACCCAAGGCCAGCCAAACAATACAGAAAAAAGGTTTTTTCTCAGATGTACCTTACAACATCATCAATAAGCTGATTGATACAGTTGAACCTCCAGAAATGGAAGGTCTGCAAAAAACTTTATCTAGGATGTTTTTACAAGATAATTTTGCCCCAGTTCAAGAGGAAATCACTGCCGATAATTTACCAGTAATTGGTCAATTACCATCAGAATTATCTGGTATGTTTCTACGCATTTCACCTAATCCTCTACACCCCCCAGTGGGTCTGTATCACTGGTTTGATGGTGATGGAATGTTACACGGGGTAAATATTAACAATGGTCAAGCCAGCTACCGTAATCGCTATGTGCAGACCGAGACACTAAAGATTGAAAAGAAAGAAGGGAAAGCAATCTGGCCAGGTTTGTTGAATATGCCAAGATTTGATTCTCCCTACGGAATCATGATGAAAAATTCCGCCAATACATCTGTAGTTTGGCACGCTGGTAAATTACTCGTTTTGTTTGAAGCTGGATTACCCCATCAGATTCGAGTTCCAGACTTAGAAACTATTGGTTATTACACCTTTAAAGATCAACTCACCTGTTCTTTTACAGCCCATCCTAAAATAGATCCCGTGACGGGAGAAATGATATTTTTTGGCTGTTCTTACATCACGCCACCATACCTCTACTATGGTGTAGTGACAGCAGAAGGTGAAATCAATCGGATTGAACCTATTGATTTACCAGCACCGATTATGATGCATGACTTTGCTATTACTGAAAATTACTCAGTTTTCCTAGATTTGCCTTTCAAATTCCAAATTGGCAAAGTCATGAAAGGTGATATTCCTCTCTCTTTTGATAGCACTCAAAAAAGTCGGGTTGGTATTATTCCCCGTCACGGTAATAACAACTCTATCCGTTGGTTTGAAATTCCCACTTGTATGATTTATCATACTGCCAATGCTTACGAAGAAGGGGATGAAATAGTTCTGCTAGGTTTGCGAATGCCTTCCACTAATTTGTTAATCCCTAGTGATGATGTGGAAATGGGACAGACTTCTGATTGTGAAGTAGCAAAAATGTGTTGCTGGCGAATTAACCTGAAAACAGGAGTTGCGAGCGAAAAAATACTTGATGATGAAGTAACCGAGTTTCCGCGAATTAATGATAATTTTATGGGGCGGAAAACGCGTTATATCTATGCTGGACAAGCAGCAATTTATGCAGGTAGACCCCTGTTTGATGGTGTGAAAAAATATGATTTAGAAAAAGGTACATCTGAAAGCTATTTCTATGGCCGGGGACGTTTTGGAGGTGAAGCAGTTTTTGCACCACGTCCGGGGGGGACTGTTGAAGATGATGGTTGGGTTCTGACTTATATTCACGATACATTTACTAATAAATCAGAACTAGCGGTTTTAAATGCCCAAAATATTACCGCAGGTCCCATAGCAAGGGTGATGCTTCCTCAGCGTGTACCTTTTGGTTTCCATTGTGGTTGGGTTTCCTCTGAACAAATGGCAAATCAGAAAATTTAATGTGATTTAATGATTTGCAGCAAATAAAATGCTCATTATACCTTCTCATAAATGAAGGTTTAGGAAGACAAATTGTAACAAGTAGGGACATGGCAGTGCCCATAGGTGTCAACTTAACAAAAAATGGGCGGTTAGAAACCGCGTCTACACAAACAAGACGCGTAGCGGCTTCCCGTAGGGAAGGCCACCTGCGTGGGTTTGAAAACCTTGATTTTTCATTAGTCCG
>DATGXQ010000200.1:0-5027 GCA_035298905.1 Nostocaceae cyanobacterium
GTAAGAATGCAGATAATGGGAAACATAACCAACACGAATTTTTTGGTTAGGTTGTAATTTAGGCATAGATACAGGAACAACCCATTGGGGAAAGTTAGCCGCCATGATTTGATGTACTAAATTTCCGTATTGGCGTTGTAAGTCTATATCATTTTGTGCCTGATAAGATAGATAAAAATTAGTCAGCCGATTAATACCAGCTAAAGAACTCTGTTGTTCTTCAATAGTATTGAGAGAAGTTTCTGCAATTAAAGTTTGCAAACCTTGAGTGTAGCGTTGACGATAAACTGTTATTTCCTCTGGGTTATTGTAAATAGAGGGGACAGTTAAATGTTTCAGAAGTCGAAAAGTATAATCATCAGGTAGACATTGACAAGCCTTATCCGCGTAGTAAATTGCCTCTTCAGTACGCCCATTACGCCGCAAATCAATAATTAATGTAAAATGCAGTCTACCATCTGTAGGGTGATGTTGAATGCCTTGTTCAAGAGTCTGAAAATACTCATCTAGTAAGTTTAAGTTCCTATAGCACTGGCTTAAATTCCAGTAAATATCAGCACTACCTTGACCTAATTCTATCAATTTTTGAAATGAGGCGATCGCTTCCTGCCATCGCCCTTGACTGAAAAGTTTTTTACTCAAGCAAAAAAAAACTCTTTATCTTGTTCTTGAATAAAGCTGCTTAATGGATATGATGCCAGAGTATCGGCTTTTACTTGTATCAGTGCTTGTTGATTTTCATTCTCTAAAATAATTCGCCCACGAATATGAGGTAGTAAAGCGTTCCACTGAACATCAGCCAAATTTAGCACCAGAGAAATTTCTAAACCATCAGTCAAATCTAAATCTTCTTCCATAAGAAGACTCATGGTGACGCTAGATAGAAATAACTCCGCATCTTCCCCAGAAATACCAGTAGTATCAATTAGTAAAGTCGTTTTGTCACTATCAGTATGAGTTGCTAATGTTCTAATTACTTGTGCTAACTCTAAACCGATGGACTCTTCCGACGCTGACCAGTCAGGGAATATAATAAAATTAATTTCTTTTAAATTTAGCTGTAAGAGAGTAGCATCAATTAAAACAGAACTGACAATATCTGCCATTTTCGCCCAAGAAAACTTTTGTGCCTGCACTAAACCCGCAGTAATTAATGATTGACGCACAGCAGGTTTTTGTACTTCACATAGTGCATTTGCTAGTCCATCTACATCATCATCTTTTACATAGATGGCTGCTTCTCCCGCCACCTCTGGAAGTGAAGCATTAGGACAAGTAATTACAGGACAACCACAAGCCATTGCTTCAGCTACAGGCATTCCAAAACCTTCATATTTAGATGGAAAAACTAACGCAACTGCACCAGAATAAGCTATTGCTAACTCTTCATCGCTGAGTTGTAAAGTATGAACAACACTACCAGATGTACAGGCTCTAAATTCAGGTGTTAAAGCGTTACCTACTCCCGTGCAAACTATATCAAAGCCGTAGCTGCTAGTAAGTTTTGCAAAAGCCTGAAAGAATAAAATACCATTTTTATAACCGCTACCTGTACCAACTAAAAGAAAATAAGGTTTGCTAATACCGTATTTAGTCTTAAAACTATTAATTGCTTCAGATTTGGCAGGTAAAAAAGTAGCTGGAACACCGCAATGAGCTACAGTAACAGCTTCATTTGGTATATCTGGGAAACACGTTACAAGATCACGGGCTGTATGTTCAGAAATTGTTATATATGCGGAAGCTTGCTGAATAGCTTGATGCTTTTCTCTCCACATGGGGTTATTCATATCCCACCCCATAACCTCTGGAATCATATCATAAGCCATGAATACAGAAGGTGTGGTTATAGGTGTAGTGTAGTAAGAGGAAATAAACAAATCTGCTCCTTCAGCATCACAGATTTGTTGGAGCATTTGTTTATCAGCATCAGTATTGTTATAGTCATAATGCTCTATACTCTGATATCTAATCCCAGGAATTTTAGGGGCAGTACCAGCACGATCAAGCACAACTATATGTTTAGCAAAGCCGTTACTCACCCATTCTTCTAGTAAAGATTTCCAGACCCGTGCAATACCAGTTTGATAGAGTTGAAAAAATACACCATCAATTATAATATTGGGAGTTATTTTGCCAATATTAAGTGTTTTTTGAAACCACACTCCAGTGTAGTCAATTTGTTGCAATAAAAATTGTTCTCGTTTTTGTCGTTCAAAATCATGTAATGCCTTTTTACAACCTTCCCAATGTCCATAGTCATCTACCTGAATGAAGCCATTAGGAACAACGTTTTCATAAAGATTATTGAAAATATCTAAAGTTGATTCATACCAGTCACCATCGGCATGAAGTAATGCAATATCGCCTATTTTGGATTTATATTGAGGTAAAGTTTGAGCAAATAATCCCTTAACTGGTACAACAATATCCTTTATTTGTAATTGTTGACAAATTGCATCTAAATTTTCAGCAATTGGGGCTTTTAAAGTACCTACTCCAAAATCTGTTAAGTTTGCAATAACTCCGTTATGTTTATCAAATTCAGTCGGATCAGGCATTCCCTCAAAAGTATCACAAGCATAAACTAATCTTGGGCGTAAGCTATAGCGCTGAATAATAACTGCTAAAAGTGCAGCAGCCCCTCCTTTATAAGTTCCACACTCAACAAAGTTGCCGGGTATGTCCTCCAAACAAATTTGTTTGGCCAGAGAATAAATTGAAAAAAGTCTCTCTTCACTTAACAGTGTGTAGGGACGAACTGTAGAGAGAATTTCAAGAAATTCTTCTTTTGGTTTGTCTTTTTGTACTGAACCACTGACAAAATAGTGTTTTAAATGTTCAGGTAAAGTCCACTTAACCCTGGGATCAGGTTGATGTTGCACTGGTTCAATATTTCCACGCCAAGCAACACCCATAATTTGCATAGTTTGGTAAACCATTGTGTTCCATCCCTTTTGCCTAAAGTAGTCCAAACCTTGGGCTACATCGGGAGAATTTAAGTCATGAAATAGAACTAAGGCATCAGCCTCTGCCAATTTTTCACAAATCATCGCATCATTTAACGGCCCTGGCGCTTCATGATCACCATCAATGAAAATTAATGACCATTTACGGTTTAATTGAGTAGCTAAATCTTCTACTTTTTTAGGGCTATAACCACCAACTAGATTTACGAAGTTAATGACATCAGCAGCTTGAAGAGAACTGCTCACACTTTGATAAAAATCTTCTCTTTCTAAAAGAGGATCTATAACATCTAATTCAACTCCTGCCAAAGCTAGATGGCAAGCAGACCAACCTAGCCAACAACCTATTTCTAATGCTTTTTTACCCTTAAATTTCAGGGCTGTATTATAGAGAATATGAGCCTCATCTCGACTGAGGAAACCTACTGTTGGCTGTCGCTTATCTACATACCAATTATGAGTGATTTCTCGGCGTAAGTAAGCCCATTTACAGGTATTGGGATTACCTACTTCCATATTAGGAAAATATTTATCAGGTTGAATAATTTTAAAACCAGGATAAACATAATCGTTTGCAGGTAATAGTGCTTTTTCAACTACTTCTACAGTTTCTTGTATCATTCGTTCTTCTTTAAACATATTTTCTGCTCTCTGCTTACAAGATTGACCAATATACTGACGTAATTGAGGATTCATTGCCCAATCTTCAATTGTTTCTACTAAGTCTTTAACTGTGGTTTTTGGGTCAACTTTAGGATCAGTAATTAATTTGCCTGTTTCCCCTAGTTCTTCTGGTATACCACTCACAGATGAAGCAATTACTGGTAATCCTTTGGCCATAGCTTCCATAACACACAAAGGCATTCCTTCTAACAGAGAAGGAAATACAAAAATATCAGCTACATTTAGCCAATCTAAAACATTAGATATCTGTCCTAGAAATATAACTTTATTGCTAATTCCTAAATTTTCAACTGCTGCTTTTAGTTCGTTTTCTAGCTCTGGTTGAAAAATTCCAGAGCCAGCCCATACAAAGTAGATTTGAGACCACACCGGTCTAGTCATCAAATGTTTAATAGCTTCTAATTGATACTGATAACCTTTTCTTGTTTCTATGCGGGCGCAAGTGAAGCAAACTACAGCCTCTAAAGGAATATTATACTTTTGACGCAAAAGGTTACATACGGACAGGTCACGCTCAGTAAAATATTCTTCAGGCCTTCCGTAGTAAATAACTTCACCTTTTAACTTAGGAAGCTTAAAGAGTTTGTACAATAGATTTAGATTATCACCAGAGACAGCAATTACTGATCTAGCTTGAGCATATTGATAGAATAGCTCATCTAAGTATGTAGCGTATTGTTCGGATAAATGAGGCTCTACCAATCCTTCGACAATAATATATGGAATGTCAAACTGAATAGCAACTTTTTTAATTAAGAAATTAGCGAAAGGGTTAGTATTACTAAAAATGATTATATCTGGCTTACTGTCTGGATGATTGAAAATATTTGGCAATAATTTAATAGTGGACTCTTCTAAAAAAATATGTTCAATTCCTAACTGCTCTTGAAAAGTAATCACTTCCTTATCAAATGGTTGCGGTTGAAGACAAGTGACACGATAACCTAATTTTCTTAATGCACCTAAGAGGGAATTATTATATTGCGCTACTCCACCAACCCCAGGATCTTGTGTAGATAATAAAATATGTTTACCCATGTTTATTAATTAGTTATAGCTAAAATTAGATTGGTGTGATTTTAATTAAAAAATAACATATTTGCTGCATATTATTGCTTTTGTTGTTTATTTAAATTATCCAAAACAACCTTATAATCCTGCCTATCAGGATACTGCTTCACCAGCTTTTCTAATAGTTCAGAAGCACCCTTATAATCTTGCAATTGCACACGCAGCAAAGACAGCTTCTCCAACGCCATTTGGTTATTTGGTTCTCGCTGTAAAACTAATTCGTAACCCTTGGCTTGTTCTTGCAACAAAGACTCAGGAGATTTAGTTGTAGTGACTGGCGACGGACTGTCAGTGGCTCGTTGA
>DATGXQ010000201.1:0-3668 GCA_035298905.1 Nostocaceae cyanobacterium
TTAGCCACAACATCAGGAATTTGTGTCACCCATTTTACCCAGTTATCAGGTGCAAGACTAATTAAGCGTTTGGTGCTGACATCTGCGGCTTTGGTCATGGGTAGGCATGGCTAAGAAAACATTAATTTTCAGATAATAGAAACTGCTGCAATTCATTAACTGCTTGGCTATTTTTAATTGCTAATTGAATTTCTTTTAATCTCTGTGCATCTGTAATTGATGAAATTAGAGGAATTAAATTTAAACCATCATTACCAAACTTAACTTCTAGAAGTAGTTCAATACTAGACAATAATTCTTCTCTCCTTGCACGTTCTTCTCCTCTAACTTCCCCTTTCTTAAAAATCTCTTGATACCAAGGAGACTGTTCTAAAATCACCATATCCCACCTCATGATTTGTTGAACTAATGCACTATCTAATACAAAGGTAGCAAAAAAACCTAAAACCGTTTCTAATTGATTCAAATTTTCATCTGTCCGTAGTATTCGCAATGCTTCCCGAATCGTGGACTCGTTATCACCTCCTTTGAGAATCGGAACAAACGGAAGTAATGATGGTAACGGTTGTGTAAAGACAATATTCACATCTACTTCCCATAAATTAATCACTCGATAATCTTGAATTGCACGTAAACCACCCACATTAGAACTATAATTTGTGGGAATTTCTGCGTTAGTGGATTTAATTAAATTGATTAAGACTGGATAAGTAGGTAAATTAAACTTTTCCTCAGCTAAGGCTGCATAAGCACGCATTCGGCGCGGCATTTCTGGCTGATAACGCAATTGTAATTCATTCACCACCAGAAATTCCCCTGCTTGGGGACTTTCCACCCGAATTAATACATCACTTTCCCTGCTTATCCATTGAAATTCTGAGTTCAGAATTTCTTTAGCCACAACATCAGGGATTTGTGTCACCCATTTTACCCAGTTATCAGGTGCAAGACTAATTAAGCGTTTGGTGCTGACATCTGCGGCTTTGGTCATGGGTATGTATATTTAATATGTTATTACGCACTTTATAAATTTAACTCGAAAAAGTGTTTCTGACGTGGTTCAATGTATATCTGCTTGCAAACTTTGATTGATACAATTACTATTAAATGTGATGTATATATTATTTTATAGCGGTACTTAGCACCATTAACCCTTGGCGTTAGTTTCTTCAATCAGGAATATGACAAAATACAAAAATACTAGAAAAGTGGCTTGTGTCATACAAAACCATTTTATATTTATAGATTTGGAGTGGCTGTAATTTCATTTTTTGAAAATGGCTCAGGTCGGATTCGAACCAACGACCCCAGGCTTATGAGTCCCGTGCTCTAACCTACTGAGCTACTGAGCCATGTCTTTCTTAACCTTTATTAATATATCATACCCATTTGGCTTTGACAATATCTCACAGGAAAATTTTCGCCAGGTATTGGATATTGGGTGGAGGTTTTTTCCTGGTTTCCAATTACCAGTTCCCAAAATAAAAGAGGGAGTACTCCTCCCTCAACGAACAAGGCAAAAATTTTGATTGACTGATGAAAGTTAGGTTCACACCCGATCGGGTAAGAAAGCAATGGGGTTAACTGCACCCTTACCTGTGGGGTGAATTTCAAAGTGGCTGTGGGGGCCTGTGCTGAAGCCTGTACTACCCATAGCAGCAATTTGTTGGCCTTTTTCTACATATTGACCAACTTGCACCATAATGCGGCTGTTGTGACCATAACGGGTCATGCTACCGTCTGGGTGGCGAATATCTACCAAGTTGCCATAACCGCCATTGTTCCAACCGGCTTTTTCTACTACGCCATCAGCAGCAGCATAAATGGGTGTACCAGTGGAGTTAGCAATATCAATACCCCTGTGCATTCTGCCCCAACGCCAGCCATAGCCAGAGGTCAAAACGCCTTTTGCTGGCCACATATAACTGACTGTGGAGGAATTAGAGGGTGGTTTGACGTTCTCATCGATGGGTTTGGGCAGATATTGATCAACTGCGGCCAAAGGTGGTAATTGTGGTGAAACTGTGGTTCCCCTCAATCTCCCTAGAGAATCAGAGGCGGTTTTCCCAGCTGGTGGTACTGTGAGCCTCAGACCAGATGGCTTGCGGTAAGAGTTCCAACCTGCGCCTGTTTGATTAGGCAAGAATTCTGGGTTGATTGGCTCGTTAGTAGCGGGGGTTACGCCAAACAAGGGTTTAACTGGTTGGGCGTTATAGTTACCTACAGGTCTGGGTACAGGGATGGGAATCGCTGTCGGTTGGGGGTTGGTTTTAGTTCCCGCCAATTTTTCACTGCTTTCTTCAAAAACAGGTACTAGAGTGTTAGCAGTTTCCTCTTCTGTGAAGGCAGTTATTCCAGACTGTTGAGCGCGATATTTTTCCCGCAGTCTTTGGATTTCTGCTTGTAAGACGCGGAGGCGATCGCTACTCTTAGTTCTTGCTACTTTTTGGGCTGGTTTTTTCGTCCGGTTATTGCCATTGAAGGCTACTGGTACAGGACTATCACCACCCACACCAAAAGAATCAGCCGCCACAGGTGTACTTTGGGCGGCTATTGGCAGGGGATCTTCTGTCGCTACTGGTGTAGGTAAAACCACGCTACTACTTTGTGTTGCTACTGGTAGCTGTGAAGTTATGGGTAAATTATTCACAGGAGCAGGAGCAAATTTAGCACTGTTGCTCAACTGGGCGACAGGAGCTGGAGTAAAAGTTGAATTCTCTGCTTTTGCGGTAGGAATAACCAGTTTTTGACTGATTTTTAATTGATTGGGATCGTTGAGATTGTTAGCTCTAACTAATTCTGATACAGATAGCCCGTGTTTTCTGGCGATCGCTGCTAATGTGTCTCCAGGCTTAACTTCGTAAGCTGTGGTGGTTGATGAGGCGATAACTGTGGTTTTAACAGGTGCAGGTGTGGGTAGCGGCTGCACTGCCACACTGGTTTCTTCGTTCTGCTTTAATTTTGCTGCTAAGTCAGCTTGGCCAGTCTCAGTTGGGCTTTCCAACTGTGTTGCTGCTTGCTTCTTGGTCACAGTCTTTGGCTCAACTGTGCCAATGGTATTTGGTGGTAAATTTTTGGCCTCCTCAGACCGCAACTCCGCCAGACTCTTCCTTAAACGGTTCGATTTCTCTTGTAAGCGATTGATAGCAAATTCTTGCTGCGCTTTTAATTGAACATTTACGTCACTGCTTTCTGTATCATTTGATGGCACAATTACGGCTGTAGTAGCAGTACCAGCATCATCCCCAGCGTGTGAAATCTTTTGTTCTGTCTCAGGCAACTGGTTCGCTTTGAGGGACTGAGTTGAATTTTTGCTCAGTCCTGTTGCTGCTTGTGGTTGTATGTAAACAGGTTGATTGTCAGCTACTGTTGATCCAGAAAATGTTGCCACTGTGGGAACTTGCACTGCTGTGCTGTTACCTGCAATTTGCCATTTAGCTTCAAGCCCAGGCACTTGTGAAACTGCTGTTGGTTCCACAACGACAGGATTTTCAGGCACGCTCGCAGATGAGGCGGCTTGGGACTCCAGCTTTGTGGCGGCAAATTTCATGTCAGTCTCAGCAACAGTAGGAATAGTCGAGGCTGCTTTTTGACTGCCAACAGGAGCCGCTGCTTGGGCTTGATCGCTTTGTCGAGTCACTAAGAGGCTGGTTGCTCCCACGGAGATG
>DATGXQ010000202.1:0-2508 GCA_035298905.1 Nostocaceae cyanobacterium
ATTAAGTATACGTAATCTTATTGTAAATATCGAACTGGTTAGTGTAGGCAGTTCCTATTTTACTGCTGTAGATCCCAAGGAAATCATGAGTGTACCCTCACAGAAAAAAGCAGCAGGGATTATTATGATTCACAACCATCCCTGTGGGGAGATGAAACCTTCTGATCATGATCTAGATGCTACCGATCGTATGATTCAAGTAGGAAGAATATTAGATATTCATGTCATAGACCACTTAATCATCTCAGAAAGAGAGTTCTGTGGCTATTATAGTTTCGAAAACTATGGTGTTATGGAGCAATTGAGAAAGAGTGTTAAATACATCCCAAGCTTGGAAGTAAAACAGGAATTTCAAAAGAGATTTGGTATCGTACAAGAGATGTTCAAAGAAAAACTCAAATTAACTAGAAAAGAAAGTAAAGAAAAAGGTAGCAGAGAAGAAAAACGCTCTATAGCTAAGCATATGCTAAAAGATGGAGAATCTATAGAAAAAATCATGAGGTATACGGGTCTATCTAAATTGACTATTCATAAATTGAATAAAGAACTTTGATTATTTTAACTGGATATCACCATGTATAAGGTACCTAAGGAAATACAATTCTACATCTAAAACGGTGACCAGGTATTGCAACTCAGTATGCGAAAAAAGCTGATTCTTTTTTTATCCGCTGTGCATATTCAATGTATAGCGCTTTGGTGTCTTATTTTATAACGACACTATCTAGTACGCTATTAGAAACTTTAAACAGCACAACGTTATGGCAAAAAGCAATTATGTTGATTAACTCGTCCTAGTACAAATACACTATATTCCCCGTTACTTTTTTTTTGATAAAAAAGTAACCAACCGAGACAACCAAAGATTTCTAGCTCAGCGACGTTAGCAAAAATCAAGCGCTATTTAAGAAATGCGCGTTTTTTAATACACAATGCACTTTAGATATGATAATAATTCATAATCAACTAAAAGACTTAATTATAATCCCAGATTCACGTTATACTCGACTTGGCTACAAAAGCACGTTGGTGGTAAACAAGCTTATGAGCTACTTCTAATAATTTTCTCATACAAGCAACTATAGCAACTTTTTTCGGTTTAAATTTATCAATAAGTCGTTGGTAAAATTGTTTTAAGTAAGAGAACCACTTTCTACTACTTAAAACTGCAATATATAAGGCATCCCTGGGTATCTTTCTTCCTCCTCGTATATATCTAGTACCTATTTTTTTGCCACTATCTCGTGCATAAGGAGCAATACCTACAATCGCAGCTAGTTGATTAATAGTATAGTGTTTATCACCAAGTTCTGGTAGAAAACTAACTAATTTAGTAGCCACACAGGTGGCAATACCAGGTATAGTTGTTAATATCTCTACTTTTTTACTCAAATCAGGAGAATTTTCAATCAGATTTGCTAAAGATTTATCCAGATTACTTATTTCCTCCTTTAAAAAATTGATATGACGCTCTACACTAGGTTTATCTATATCATCCATACTATGATCTAAACGTCGTTTTTCATTACTGATCATAATCACTAAATCCTCTCTTCTTTGTTGATATCTTTTTAAATCTTCTTGGGTCTTTTGGAATTTATAGTTGCTCTCAAGAGACATCTTATCCGCATAATAGGCTAATTTAAAGGCATCCTTTTGGTCAGTCTTACATAGATTAACTGATTTACTAAAAGAACTAAAGCTATAAGGATTTACCTTATGAATCAGATAACCTTGTTTAAATAATTTTTCACAGATCGAGGCTTCGTAACCTCCAGTAGGCTCACATACAACTAAATGAATCGGGTCTTTTGCGAGCAAGTCTATAAGCTGTTCATGGCCTACAACATCATTAGAAAAACGGACATACTCAGGTTTCTTATTCTCAAAATAAACACATACATCAAGTCTTGCTTTGCTGACATCTATTCCTATTATTTTTTTCATAATTAAATTTCTTTTATCTTATGGTACAATGATACTAATAGTTATTATTAGCACATTCAGCAATTTGTTCAAAGCAAATTTAAACAAAGGGGGGTACTTATGCTTTTTACGACTATTGCAGTCAAGATTAACTCAAGTAACCCTCCTAGTTTTACCTCTTATTTATAAAAATAATACATGTTTCAGATATAACTCATATTCCGCGTCTGAAGAATTTGGATAAATGAATAATTTTGCTTATGATATTGAGCTAGGACACCTTCAATACAAAAATCATCCTATATTTAAAATTTTCCTGTCCATTTCCCCATGCATAGAAGGTTATCCCTGCATAAAGAGGCTCAAAAAGCCATTTTATTAACACTACTGCCCTGATTTTAAGCTTCTTTTTCAAAAAAGACATACCTCCCCCTTAGTCGACTAATTAGCTTGGTTTTAAACCATATATTTCCATGGCTTTGAGGCCAAAATAACCAATAATTTGTTTCGTAACTGATTTTAAATTAACCACACATTGTTGTATATAGCCCTCCCATTGTATACGACATACATGAATACCAT
>DATGXQ010000203.1:0-4167 GCA_035298905.1 Nostocaceae cyanobacterium
GAGATGGGGAGATGGGGAGGTGGGGAGAAAAGAATAAAATACCCAGTCCCCAATACCCAATACCCAATACCCAATACCCAATACCCCATACCCCATAGTAAAGATTTGCTAGTAATTCTGTCTGGAAACTGTACTACTCTATTAAGATAAAAAAGTCTTTAGTCAAGGGCAGCAGACCAATGGACGTAAAGCTGATTTTAGTTGGACTTACAGTTGTATTTACTCTGGCGTGCTTATTTTTCGGCACGAAAAATGGGTTTTATGACTCAGATAACTATCATGGCAATGGTTCAGCACATTAGAAAAGTTCAGAAAGTCGCTGACTGACTTGGAGCAGCAGGAAAAGCATGAGGGATGATCTGTCTGTATCCTCTGGTCTGGATGTTGGGGAAGCAAATCATGAATTAGAATGCTTTCCTTACGGTGTTCAGTGCGAGGATGAGGGATTGTGTCTATTAGTGCGGATGGGACCACACCGCATTTTATTAGATTGCGGTTTGGCTGATATTTCCGTTCTGAGTAGAGAAAAATTAACAGCTCGAGGTCGCTCACTGCCACCAGCAGATTTAGTCTTGATTAGTCATGCTCATCCAGACCATGCTAGGGGATTACTAGCACTGCATCAAGCTTTTCCTCGCTTACCTATTTATGCCAGTGAGGTAACAAGCAAGTTATTACCTCTGAACTGGTTAGATCAAGATTCTGAGGCTATTCCCTCTTTTTGTCAGGCGCTACCACTGCGATCGCCAATCGAAGTTCAAGCAGGTTTAGTAGTAGAATTATTTCCCGCCGGTCATTTACCAGGGGCAGTAGCTACCCTCCTCACCTATCAAACCCCACAAAGAAATTACAAGCTACTGTACACAGGAGATTTTTTCCTGTCTAACTCCCGTTTAGTGGAAGGTTTACGTTTAGAAGAACTACGGGGATTAGATTTGGATGTATTGCTAATTGAAGGGAGTTATGGTACAGCCCGCCATCCCCACCGCCGGAATCAAGAAAACCAACTAGCGGAAAGAATTCATCGGGCGATCGCGGAAAACTGTTCTGTTCTCTTACCTACACCAGCTTTAGGACTAGGGCAAGAACTATTAATGCTACTGCGCTCCCATCACCACTTTACAGGACGGGATTTAGATATTTGGGTAGATGGTGCTGTCGCGGTAGGTTGTGATGCTTACTTGGAACTGCTACCCCATCTCCCCCCCTCAGTCCAAAACTTTGCCCGCCATCAACCCCTGTTTTGGGATGAGAGAATACGTCCTCGTGTGCGGCACTTACAGCCAGAAAATTTGGCTCAACTGGGCAAATCACCTTGTATTGTCATCACTGATTTAACCGCCGACCTCCGTAAATATTTACAACCGGATGCAGGTGCTTGGTTAATTCTCTATCCAGAAAAACTAGACATTCCGGTTAATCAAAATTATTCTGCCCCCATCAACCTAGAAACCTATCTCCTCGCTCAACATAGTGATGGCCCTGGGACAACTCAACTCATTCATAATTTGCGCCCCCAGCATGTGGTATTTGTGCATGGTTCTCCTGTCTACCTAGCAGACCTAACTAGCTTAGAAGAGCTGCAAAACCGCTATCATTTGCATTCCCCCCAAATCGGGACATTAGTAGAATTACCAATTGGGGATACATTTTTACAACCAGCAGCCCCCGAAACTAACTATGAAGGTGAGCTGACAGAATTAGGAACAGTAGTTAGTATCACACTACCAGAAGCAATTACAGCTGATCCCAGATGGCGGCAATTTGCCGATACAGGTTTAATAGAAGCTCGCTGGCAGGGAGAAGAATTAGTATTAAGGGGGTTAACTCAAAGGGAATTATTGAGCCAAAATAGCGATCGCTACACATGGACTGATATCGACTGCTGTGGTACTTGCCGATATCAAAGAGGGCAGCGTTGTTGGAATCCAGCTGCCCCCCTCTATAACTTCAAAGTTACCCTTGAAGGTTATTGTCCTGCCTTTGAAAGATTATCTAGCGGTGATGAGTAGGGATCGGGGATTGGTGATTGGCAATGGGTGATCGGGTATCGAGAAGAAATTCTTCTTTCTCTTTTGCACCTGAAGCCCCTCTGCCTCCTCATCCTCCCCATCTCCTCTACTCAGGATTTGAGTCTGTATAACGGTTACGAATACGCTCTGCCTCTGGACAATCTTCCGTGAGTAGTGGCTCGATATTACCACGTGGTACTGACGCTAATTTTTGTGTGACAGCACCAATGCTTTCGAGACGAACCATTTCCTCCCAAGAACAAATCTCGTCCTCTTCGTCTGTTTCATAGCGTAGAGTCACTAAATCACCCTCTATGTCAATAATGCGGGCCCGCTCTATCCAGCGTTGCTGATCCCGCAAGAAAACACATACCTCCCGCCCGTCGCAACACAGTTGATAAATCTTGCGGTGTAGCATGTACTGCTTCTGCCTTTTTAAACTAAGTAGTTAAATCTGTCAAAACCTGGGTTTTAACCCAGTAAAATACACCCTTGAGAGATCAATTCACAGTTCGAGAGTGTTTTGTGACCCAATGGCACAAATTTATTGTAGCTGTCAGATATAGGGACATCTTGGGTCATAAACCAACTGTGATTGCATCATTTGAACTCAATCTCTTTCAGGGTCGTTCCCAAGAGAGTGTACTTCATAGAAGTCAAACAACTCAGGAGTTGTTTTAACCAAGTTAATTTGTACTGATGATTCCTTACTACCATTATGTAATATAAAGTACTGCAAAACAAGCGTTGATTGCGGTTGTTTGAGTTGCCTACTTGTAGTCATTGGCATTTCTAGGAAGTCTGGGGACTCGGCTTTACTTTTACCCCTAATGTATTTGATCTTAACTCATTCTTTTACTGACCGTAACAAAATTCGACAAGAAGTCCCAAGCTATACTTCTCAAATTAATGCCAGTTGATTTAAAGCCTGTGGAAGCGATTTTTGTCTATATGAGGCTGAACTTCTAGCCTGAAGGGGAAAGGTGGATTTATTTTAGAGATTTTGGAATAAAGTACAGTGGAGTTGTTAAGAGATATATCTAGTTATATCCGTCAAGTTAATAATGTGTTATTAAAAATGAGGAAATTAAGTTGGCTCCTCTTATGGTTGGTAGCGGGTAGTTGACGCAAATACACCCAAAAAGTTTTTGTCTAGGGAGCGATGGCGAAACGTCCGCATTATAACGATCGCATTGTCCAGAGTCAAGCTGTCATTGGGAAGTGTTAAGGGCAGGAAATTCCATTGGACGATTTGAGGATGCTTCTCGCTTAATTTTACCCGCACGAACCGCATCATATAGTGCCGCAAGAGCTGCCAAGTCTTCTGACTGATAGCACTTGCTGGCCAGCACTTGGTGGAGTAGACCCTCAGATTCAACACTAAGACACCCAGTTTGGAAAGCAGATTCAACAAGTGTGCGAATCATGATAGTTAGGGCATGGTGAGCAGTTTATTACCTTAAGTGTGGTACATTTTGTTCCTCGATTACATTGACTCAAAACAGTAAATTTAAGTGATTCTTATTACAAAATAATTGTGATCTAAATCACGATAAAAAAATCAATACCCGATATGTAAAGGGTAAATCTTTAATTTTAAAGAAACAAATTATACATAGATGGCGTGATTGTGATTGATAAAATTTATGTTTTTCTGTATAAAATCTACGCTGTACTTAAACTGCTCTCAGCTTACATCACAAAGCAGTCTTGTGGAAAGAAAACAGAAGCTATCTCTGGTCAGCAGACCTAAGTTTTGCACCTCGCCAAATTACAAATTGCTAAAATACATTTAATAGGTTTATAAAAAGCTCTGTATCTTGTTTGTCCTTCAGGAATACCTTTAACCTTGCTCCCATCTCTACACCATCTCAATGGATGTGTCTGTGTATTTACCTATCTTCACAAGAATTAGTTTATTTTTGCTGATCTATAGCAATCCTAAATCATTTATGAACGCTACCTGTTCCCTGTTAAGAGTTAAGAGTTCCCTTCTCTCCAAAAATCAGTTCACAACTCAGATCGGATTGCTATATATTACTTACAGCGCTTTTGGGGTAAATGAAGTACAGACGTTTATAACAAAGCCTGATGTTAAAGGAGTTTCAACCCTGTTCCCTGTTCCCTGTTCCCTGTTCCCTGCTGTAATTTAAAA
>DATGXQ010000204.1:0-2246 GCA_035298905.1 Nostocaceae cyanobacterium
AATATTAAAACAACGTCTCACCCAACAAATGACCGGTTCGGTACGTTGGCGAGAAATTTCTTTACAGTTACCAGAAAATGGTATTGAGAAAGCAGTAGAAGTTGGCCCAGGTAATGTGTTAACCGGTTTAATCAAACGCACTGTTTCTGGTTTAGAATTACAAAACATTCGCAATGCTGCTGATTTACCGAATTAGGTAACAGAATTTTAGCCCTGAAATCAATATTTTAGCCCTGAAATCAATTAGCCTTCGGCAACGCTACGCGAACGGGCTAAAAGCTAAAGTCATCTAAAAGATGACTGTAACCAATTTCTAACAATTTTCTAACTCGTTTTAACGAGTTTTAGCTCTAAGCTGGAAATTTATTTCACAGCTTTTTATTAATATAAGCAAGGCGTTAAAAATTTTGCTATGTTTGAAGTTGGAGTATAAAATTATGCAATTTACTGGCACTTGGCATATTTATGAAATGTCAAATTGGGATGAAGAATATTTCAATATGGAAGTACAGGCTTATATCCAAATTGATGAGAAAGGAGATGGTGAGTTTCAGTTTGGCTTAGTTTTCGGAGACATTGATGGAAAAATTGTTAAAAAAGGTGATATTAGCAAATTAGAATTTACTTGGTTTGGTAATGACGAATGTGATGAAGTTTCTGGTAGTGGTTTGTTACAACTGCAAGATAAAAATACATTGGAAGGAGAGATAAAAATTCATCATGGAGATAGTTCTAAATTTTTAGCCAGACGCGCTGGATGATCTATCTAGGTTTAAATAAATTTGAAGTATAGTAAGTTATGAGAGAATTTGAAGAACAAGTTGCCCAAATTCAAAAGTATAATCAGCCGATATTGGATGGCTTTAAAGCATGGTTAGAGAAATCCAATCTTTCCACTAAAACCATAAAAGAGCATATTACCAATATTGATTTTTTCACAGACTATCTTGTTTACTATGAACCATTGAAAAAACTTGATGAAGAAAATGAACAAGATGTGTACTCTTTTTTAATGAATTGGTATCCTCGTAAAGCTTGATGGGCATGTGAAACTAATACTAAATCTTACATGGCTTCTTTTAGGAAATTTTTCTCTTACATGGTTGAAACTAAGGAAATTAATCCCGATATAGCAGCTGAAGTTAAAGATACTCTCAAAGAATACAAAGAGGAGTTTCTTGAAGCTGTTCAGTAGTAAAAATTCTTGACTAGCAGCCATTGAAAACTATCTACAGCAACGACAAGAACAAGCGCAAGCAGTTCGCAAAATTAATGAAGCGCAGTTTAATACTACTGGTTTACGTGACAGGCTATTAGCTTGTAAAAAATGTGTGAAATGAGCAAGTTTTAGTGATGATTTTGGGTGCTATAGTTTCAAAATGATAGACTCGCATCCAATAAATAAATCGTATCATGACCAGAGAACGAGAACCGTTTGCTAGTTTAGTGCTTTACCACACCTTGAAGTGGTCGGTAGTTAGCCCTATGTTACATACCTACTTCCGGGGAAAGATTTATGGTGCGGAAAATGTACCCAAAACTAAACCGTTTATTGTGGTGAGTAATCATGCTAGTTATTTCGACCCACCTATTGTATCTAATTGTGTAGGTCGTCCAGTCGCATACATGGCTAAAGAGGAATTATTTAAAGTCCCGGTTTTAGCCCAAGTAATTAGATTATATGGTGCTTATCCGGTGAGTAGAGGAACGAGCGATCGCACAGCCATCCGTTCGGCATTAGAATATTTAACTAATGGTTGGGCTGTCGGTGTCTTTCTAGAAGGAACTCGTACCCCCGACGGTAAAATTCATGACCCCAAGCGGGGTGCTGCACTGTTAGCAGCTAAAGCTCAAGTACCTTTGTTACCCGTCAGTTTATGGGGTGCAGAAAATATTTTACAAAAAGGTTCAGCAATTCCTCGTTCAGTCCCTCTCACTATTAGAATTGGTAAATTAATTGATACTCCTAGTTCGACAAATAAGGAAGAATTAGAGGCTTTGACTAGAAAATGTGCGGATATCATAAATGAAATGCATGATTTAGGTCAATAGGTGTAAATTGGGATTGCATATTTAATAATTTTGTGTCACATCAAAATTTTTGTAGGTAAGGATTCAGAATCCAGAATCCAGAATTCAGAATAAGAGAGAATTGGAGAATCAAGCTAAATGATTTTGGCCAAATATGACTAATCTCTATTCTTTGTATAATAACTACTCTGACTCCTGACTCCTGACTCCTGAAT
>DATGXQ010000205.1:0-3180 GCA_035298905.1 Nostocaceae cyanobacterium
TGCCCATTAGTGTCAACTTAACGAAAAATGGGCGGTTAGAAACCGCGTCTACACAAGCAAAACCCACCTGCGTGGGTTTGAAAACCTTGATTTTTCATTAGTCCGCGTAGGCGGACTTGGCCTGTATAGCCACGAATTCTATTCGTTAGGGCTTAAGTTTACACCCATGGCCCGCCCTACATCAATTATGATGAAGCTCACATTCTCTGTATACAACACTGCTTAGACCTTAACCGAACCCTATTGAAAGGGGCTTGCACAGACGCTTTTCTCCTAAATGTCATGAAAACTTGACATTTTTCCTTGAGCCAATGACCTAAATGTCATGATTTGTTGACATTTTGATCCCGAAAGTGCTGATAACTACGTAAAATCGAGGAAAAACCCTTTGTAGACCCCTTGATCCCTATATGGGTTTACTGGTTAATATTCTTTAACAAAGGCAAACCTCTAAATTCTATAGAAGTGCGATTACTAGCATTAAATAGGAATAAAAGAGGAATGAATTTTCTTTTAAGAAACAAAGTAAACAAGTTCAATACTGGGCAAAACCAGGAGTAATGAATAAGAAATTCATCTGGGTAGATGAGGTTTTTTCAAGCATTCATTAACCCGGAAGAAATAATTTGCGTTTCAAACGACTGGAGGCCAAA
Source organism: Nostocaceae cyanobacterium (assembly GCA_035298905.1). Lineage (GTDB taxonomy): Bacteria > Cyanobacteriota > Cyanobacteriia > Cyanobacteriales > Nostocaceae > DATGXB01. Next base: position 654 of record DATGXQ010000205.1, read on the forward strand.
TCAATGGCAAAAGAACGCCCTCCGCTAGAGGAAATGACATTGCGGCAACTCCGTAAAGTTGCTAGTGAATATGGCATTTCTCGCTATAGCCGAATGCGTAAATCTCAACTGCTGGCATCAATTCAAGAAGTCCAGCGCAACAAAATTTCGCTTAGTCCATCTCGTTCACTGGAGGCACAAGAAACCGTGGAAGCAGCCAAATTTGAACTAGGCCAAGAAGATAGAACTGGTGGTTCTCTTGCTGATGTTGATGAAGGACTAGCAGATTTACCCGGTGGTTATGGTGAAAGCCGGATTGTTCTGCTACCCCGCGATCCTCAATGGGCCTATGCTTACTGGGATGTTCCCAACGAACACAAAGAAGAACTGCGTCGCCAAGGTGGGCAACAGTTAGCATTACGGATTTATGATGTTACTGACATTAACTTAGAACATCAAAGTCCCCACAGCATCCAAGAATATCCTGCGGATGAACTGGCTAGAGAATGGTATTTACCAATTCCGGTGAGCGATCGTGATTATGTAATTGACATTGGTTATCGTACCCCTACAGGTGGTTGGTTAATCCTCGCTCGTTCTGCTAGAGTGCATATTCCCCCTGTCTATCCTTCCGACTGGATAGAAGATGTATTTATCACTGTCAACTTTGAAGAAGAATTGCGCGGTAGAACTGTTTACGAACTTGTTCCCCCCGCCAAGAAACAGGCAGCTGCTGTCAACCCCATTTACGAAGAAATCTTTGGTTTAGCCGAATCCGCCGAAGCCCAACGGGTTGCAGGTTCTCTCTTCGGTTCTATGCAGCACGTACCTGGTTCTGTTCGTCCAGAACAAGTGATCAGTTCCTATGTCTTCCCCTCTGGCGTTGGTATGTGGGCAGTTCCCACCCTTTCTGGTATCACCGCTTCTGGTGTGGGAATGGGAATGTCTGGCGTTGGTTTCTCAGCTTCCGCCGTTCCTGTCCGTCCTCGCAAATTCTGGTTAATTGCTGACGCAGAATTAATTGTTTATGGTGCAACTGAACCTGATGCTACCGTAACAATTGGCGGTCGTCCTATCAAGCTGAATCCAGACGGTACATTCCGTTTCCAAATGTCCTTCCAAGATGGTCTAATCGACTACCCAATCTTAGCGGTTGCTGCTGATGGTGAGCAAACCCGTTCTATTCACATGAAGTTTGAGCGTGAAACCCCATCCCGCAACACTAACACCAAGGAAGAAGCCGTTTTAGAATGGTTGTCATAAATCTTTAGTTTAATATCAAGCCATAACTGCAATTTTCAATAATTTCCCGCTATAGTGTTGTAGCGGGTTTTTTATTTGGAGGAGACAGAATAATTTTAGATTTTAGATTTTCGATTGGGGATTTCAGCATTTAAAATTCAAAATGGCTAGTTCAAAATTAAATTGACAAAGGGGAAGGGGAACGACAGAATTTTTTTAATTTTTAATTTTTAATTTTTAATTGGAGTTATGTTGATGAAAAAATTATTACTGTCGTCTATTTTGGTGATTAGTGCTGGATTATTATCTAGTTGCCAAGATAAAGTAGCTAATTCTGCACCTAAACCAGCAGCAAGTTGTCCAGGGAATAATCCTAATTTTAGTATTGAATTTTTTAAAACTAATAATCGGGGCGAAAGATATAGTAAAGGAATTAATCATGTAATTCTCTTTAACCCTAAATCACCAGCATTAGATTTTAAAGTCAATGTCGGTTTAGCTCATAAAATTTATGCCAAGGATGCAAAAGGTAGACTGCGACGCGAATACATACCAAAACAATTTAGAGAAATTATCTCAGACGCAAATTCTCAATTAGATGGGAGAAAACCAATTGCAGCCATTAATGCTGATTATATCGGTACTGATGATAAACCCCAAGGTTTAAATATTTCACGGGGGATAGAATATTCAGGTGATTTTAAAAATAAACGTTCCTCTTTTGGTGTTTCTGGGGGAAATCCTCAACAAAGACGGGCGACAATTGATACTGGGAGAAGAAGAAATGATATTTTAAATTATAACTTAGTGGGTGGAAATGGTCGATTTTATAAACAAGGACAATTTAAAGATATTTGTAAAGCTTTAGGAGAATTAGCTTGTAAAGGTGCAAGAAATCGCTCAATGGCAGCAGTTACCAGTAAAGGCTATGTAATTTTATTGGTAAATGATATAAAAGCTAATTCTGAGATTCAAGTGGCAGAAAATAATCAAGAACTATACCCCAATCAATTTGATGATGTGTTAACAGGAATTGCTAGAAACAACTGTTTAGGCAATATTCAAGAAGGGATTTTATTTGACGGGGGGATGTCTCCAGGTTTATTTTACAATAATAAAATTTATGTAGAAAATTTGGGACCGATCGGTTCAGTATTTTTGATTTATAAAAAATGAAAACAGATTCTATCTTTTATCGCTTATTCCAATCTTTGCCGAGTATCTTCTTTGAACTCATCAACCAGTCGCCAGCAGAAGCCAGTGCTTATGAGTTTACTTCCTGTGAAGTTAAACAACTATCTTTCCG
>DATGXQ010000206.1:0-9515 GCA_035298905.1 Nostocaceae cyanobacterium
ATTCAGGAGTCAGGAGCCAGGAGCCAGAATAGTTACCAAAAGAGGAATCGATAGTAGTGATATTTGGAGAATTTCAGTCAGCTTGACTCTTAAAGTCTTTTTAATTCTGAATTCTGAATTCTGAATTCTGAATCCTTACTAAAGTACTTGTGTTTACGTCTAATACCATTTATTGATGAAGATGCAACTAATTAGCCTGCTCCCGGCAGGCTTTGTTCTGGTAGCCCCAGGCTTCTAGCCTGTGGGGCAATAAAGCGCAACTTCATAAAGAATTGGTATAATTCAGACTTTCTTCTTGAACATTAAATCTTTTAAGCTAGTATGAGTTATGACAGCACCCTCAAATACTTAATCGAAGAATATCCCCAAGCAATTATTGAATGGTTGCTTAACATCACTATTTCCGAACAGCCGGAATTACTCAATACTGAACTAAACTTAGAACCTATCCGTGCTGATGGAGTATTTTTCTTAAAAATTACCAATAAAATTGTTCATTTAGAATTTCAGACTGCACCTCAATCAAAACCCCCTCTACCGTTGCGAATGCTAGATTATTGGGTAAGATTATATCGCCAATATAATACTAGCATTGAACAAATTGTTATCTTCTTAAAACCTACAACTTCAGAGGAAGTATTGATCAATGAATTTAGAACTACTAATACTTTTCACCGTTATCGAGTTTTGAGAATTTGGGAATGTGACCCCCAACCCTTATTAGTAACGCCAGCACTATTACCTTTAGCTGTACTAGCTAAAACTGATCATCCAAACACAATATTAGAACAAGTCTCAGCGAAAGTAAATATAATAGAAGATAGAAGACAGCAAATTAACGTCTCAGCCTGTGTTCAGCTTCTAGCTGGAATTAAGTTTGATGCCAATTTAATTAACGCCTATTTCCGGGAGGATATTATGCAAGAATCTGTCGTGTACCAAAAAATTGTTCAAGAAGGTTTAGAACAAGGAAGACGTTCTGAAGTTAAATTAATTCTGCGATTACTTCAGCGTCATTTGGGAAAAATAAGTCCTGAAAGCCAAAATCAAATTCAAGATTTATCTTTTACCCAATTAGAAGATTTAGGAGAAGCCTTATTAGATTTTCAAACAGAAACAGACCTGATTAATTGGTTAACTGTGAACTGTTCTTAAAAATCAATTTCAAAAGTGATAACAACATGAAATATCATTAACAAAAATCTATTCTCTTTTTTGGGAGGATATTATGCAAGAATCTGTCGTGTACCAAAAAATTATTCGAGAAGGTTTAGAACCAGGAAGACGTTCTGAAGTTAAATTAATTCTGCGATTACTTCAGCGTCATTTGGGAAAAATAAGTCCTGAAAGCCAAAATCAAATTCAAGATTTATCTTTCACCCAATGATTGAGTTTTAATTCTCTTTTTAAAGAATATATGACTAAATACAGCAGGGAACAGGGAACTCTTAACAGGGAACAGAGTTAAAAGTCTATTAGCACAAGGCTTTTTTCCTAAAGTTTGTACCTCGTTTACCCAAAATCTGCTGTATATTTAAACTTATTTAATTGCATAAGTATATACTTATTCTAAACAGGGGTCAATACCTTCTAAAATCCTCTTTGCTTTAGTTTTATATTTTCGCATTCCATAAAAGCGTGAACTAATACCAATTCACTAAAAGATTGTAACAGATATAAATCGTCAAACCCTTGTCAAATCTGGTATTTCCCATTTTGAATTTTGTTGGCGAAGCCTTGCCGAAGGCTATTTTGAATTTTGAATTGGTATAAACCCTCCCCTCTCTCCCCCTGTCTGCCCCAATTTGCAACTCTTATTGGTCTAAAAGCTTAATTCTTCTTGTGGTGAGAGCGTTTGTGCGTTAGCAACACCCCGTGCCAAACAAAATTGTTCCATTGCTTTGGTTTGGCTTTGCAAGTCATCTTTCTGGTTATTGGAAGAAACCCGGCAGTATATCACTATTTTGTGAGGATATTTACCTGTTTTGATGCAATTCAGTGTAGACGCGCTGATTACCTATAGTCCTTTCGGGAATTAATTTACCTTATTGTTCCCATCGACACAGTGTGGAAGCTGATACTCCCACCAAATCACCAAATTCTGAGACTTTCCACATTAAACTTGCTCATCATGCCTAATTATAAGCAAGTTTAGCTAATAATTTTCCGATTTAGTCTTCCTCTTTGAGCAGGAACACAGGATTTTTACCCGGAAGACTACAAATGTTAGCTGTAAACCTCAATAAATGAGAGTTAAATATTGTTACTGCTGTCTAAGTATTCTCAAATCTAATGCTAAGAATCAGTAAAAATCAATACTTTTTCTTAAACATTTTTTTAGCTTTCAAATTAACTTTCAATGAGCTTTGAAAATATTGGTGACGGCGGTGAATGTGTTTGGTACATTATATACAGTGCTAAATTTAGTTTAACAAGTAAATTTTTGCAGCCTGAAGATTAAAGTATAACTGTTTACCAAAGTAAAGCAGGGTTATACCCCTCACGGATCTCACAAATGGGAGTAATCATGCAACTAGAGGTTGACGGTCGAGAAGTGGACAATGCTATAAAAGCATCAGGTTTTAAATGCAAAATCGAGAAAACTAAATTTACATGACCAGTCTCTCTGACTAGCCAAAGTTAAACTTGGCTTTAAGAGAAAACCCTGATCGGATGCAGTTGATAAGCAATGCTAAAGCCAGCACTGCTGAACAGTTTTAAGCAGATGGGTCAAGAGTGATGAATATAGCTGACACCTCAAACAACGGAAATGAGATTGAACCCTTAAATTCTGCTGATGCGCCACCACCAGAGGAGGCGAGTTCTTCCCTGTACCCAGTTGTGCATGATCAAGATATGGCTGCGAGCAATTTACCGCTACTGAAACCAGCCGCAGATCAGGTGTATGAAACCGCAGTATTGGAAAATGCGGAGGATAGCACCCCACAAGACTGGGTGGCGGAACCTGATAGTGCAGAACAAGCGTTTGTAGATGCCGAATTCCAAAAGTTAGTGACGTTAAATGAAGAGTTACGTAACGCTAATAATGAGTTGTATGCTTCCGTGGAGAAGTTAAAGCAGGAATTGGCGGAGGCTGATCGGATTTTACAATGGCAAAAGACTCGCTCTAGTGTTACTGAGTCGATGTTAAACCAACAAACTCAAGAATTAAGTGCAGCCCAAGAGCAAATTCAGTCTTTATTCCAACAGTTAGAAACGAGTGTACAAACTGTACAACACCAAGAACTTTGTATTGAAACCTACAAAGCACAACTGCAAATTAGTCAACAGCGTTTAGCACAATTAGAGCGGGAATGTTCGTTGTTGCAAACTAATTATCATGAACAGTCCCAACAGTTGTTACAGTCAGAAAGTACCTGTCGGGAGTTGCGGTCTAGACTGATGCGCCAGCAGCGCCAAACTTTACAATTTAAGGCGGCGTTAGAAAAATGCTTAGATACGCCTGTACCACCGCACTACGACACTTTAGACGATAGTAACCAGAATTTCCCAAGTTTTCATAATCACATTGTGGGGCAGTCTCGATTTTCTCGTAAAGCGCGATCGCTCTTCCCCAATGCACAGCCGATTAAACCTTGGTCAGCAGACTCAGATCAAGGCAGCCAGACTTTTCATTCTTGGCTAGAACCGACTTTTACACCTCCATCTCAAAGCAGTTATCCCACCACACCTTTCCCAACGCCGGAAAATGGGACAGAGGAACAAGAAAAACACACATCACCTCAACCAAGCCCATCACCAGTAGATGAGGAAGAGAACAAATCAACATCCTCTACGGCTCATTCTCCAGAGCTTGATCAACAGCTAGAAAGTTTGATTCAAATCTTTTTTGCTTCGGGGCAGGAGTCAACCACTCCAGTACCTAGAGAATCTGCCACACCTGTTGTGGATAATTTCACGCCAACTGTCGAAAAAGACAACAAAGCACCAGAGCAGCCACCCAAGCAACCAGAGACAGAAATTAATCCGGCTGTAACTACTTATAACTCTTGGCCATTAGATTTTACCTTGTCATTAACTCAGGAACCGCCAGTCAATAGTAGTTCTCCACAATCTCAAAATGATCATGGAGAACTTGAGGACTACTGGGCAGATATTGCCACGCCACCACAGCCAAAATTACCGCTCACTGATTTACCAAAAGAATCAGTCATGGAAAAAGGTAATACTAAATCACCTTCACCGTTGATTTATCCACAACGTCCACCAAAGGGGCGGAAGTCCTTAGCATCTGTAGAGTTACCAAATTTCCGCCCAAAGAGTCAGTAGGTTAAAGGCGGTGAGCAGTTAGCCATCAGCCATCAACTCAAATCCTACTTGACCAATTTTGAATTTTGAATTTTGAATTGTGAATTGGTATAGTGACTCGTTTCCGGGTGAAACTGGATTACTTGCTGACGCGATCGCGGTTTTCCTGTGGTAATTGCATAGTTAATGGCCACTAATTGTAACCACAATCCAGGGAAAGATGGTTCTAGCCAAGATTGGCTGATTTTGAGGAACTGTGGCAACCATCCACCTACAACCAAACTGACTAAAGCATGGCGACTATAGTTAAAATAGTTACCTAACCATCTTAATAAATCCCTGAATCCGGCCAATTGCCAAATCCAGATGAGCAACGCCGGATTTTTGAAGGCAGCTTTTAGGGCTAGACGGTTAAAAGTAAACCAATCACAGCGATCTTTGATAAAGTTATCGGCTATCTCCGGCGGTTCATCTGCTAATAAACCAAAGAAGGTATTAAGCATGGCGTTGATGCGTTGAGGAGGGATGAACTTCCCAGTAGGAACCATCATGCCCTTAGAGAATAGCCAGGTGATGGAAACGTTGCTTTGATAGGCACGAATTTTATTGAGATGGGAAGAAGTGAGTAAATCGTGTTTGAGGGCAATATCTAGCAAAGTGGTGAGACGTTCCAAGTTACGGACAAGAGAACCAAACCCAGTGAAAACCAGAGGAGATTGGAGGGAAGCAGCATCACCAATAGAGATTAATCGATCAAAAGCTACAGTGCGATCGCTACTACTCACACTAAAATGCCCCGGAATATAGCCAAAAGTTGGTTTTTTCCAAACTAGCTGATCTAAATCACAACGCCGATACTCCGGCAGAATGGTAAAAAAGTCCTCATACATTTCTAGCAAAGAGCCAGGGTTTTGAGCATTTACTTCATGGTAGTGGAAGAGATAAATTGTCAGTTCCTGCCCCTTACCAGGAAATAATTCCCAAATCAACTGTCTACCTCGTGAAATATCCCCGTGACTGTAGAGAACATCCCCATACTGTGCATCCCAAACACCAGGCTCAAAGCCTTCAACTATTGCCCCCACAGTTGGACATACACTATCAAACGCTCTACCGCCATTTAACTGCCAAGCAATAGGCGAAGCTGTTCCCATCGCATCTACCAGCAAGCGCCCACTTACCTGTGTTTCTTCACCACTGATTAAACTCTTGACAGTAACTACAACTTGTGTATTATCAATATCTGCCCGAATGAACTCTGTTTCATCCCAAATATCACCACCAGCAGTTTGTAGCTTTTTCCCGCACAATTGCAACAGCTTTTCGGAATCTAAAGCCAGATTTAGCACTGTTGGCGTGTGTAAAACAGGTGCTTTGAGATGAGAGGGATTATTGGCATCAAAAAACTTATTAAAACCATCTTTGTATTCTCTGGCAATAATGCCTTCCACCTCAGCCGCAGTCAGCAAACCCAAATTAATCAAACTTTGGATTTCATCACGGGAAATATTCCATTCCCGATTCATGCGCCCAAAGGGTAAACGCTCAATTAGCAGCACTTTATAGCCTAATTGCGCCATCGCCGCCGCATGAATCGAACCTAAAGCACCGCCGATGTAGATCAGGTCGTATTGGGGGGATGAGGGGGATGAGGGGGAAATGTTACCTTCTACTTCCTGCCTCCTGCCTCCTGCCTCCTGCCTCCTGTCTTGCGAAAACACTACCTGACGGGGCTTTTGGGGATTTTTTACTCCTTCCCGCCAGCGTTGTTCCCACCAATAAGCCCGTCTGAGGTCATATTCCCCATGAGGCATTTTCTGAAAATACTTGACAGTTAGGGGATAATAAGATTCCAGCTCTGCGAAAATCGACTTTTGCCAATTAATTGCAGGTGGTTTCGGGTAGTGATGGGGAAAACTGCTTCTAATGCCTGTAGTGAGACGGTGTAGAATTTGTCCCTCATTGGGAAAGGGTCGATTGCCCCAACGAAACACTTTAAGGTAAGTAGTGCGTTGCACCGACCAAACAAACACAGATAACTCATCTGGCAAACCTTCCGAAACAGAACCGCCAGGAGTGGTATTTTTTACGGGGTTTCGTAAGCAAAAACCTGTTGGGGTCAGTATTTTTTCGCCATACTCTGGGGCAAAATCTGTTTGTAGCCAAGTACGTACAGCCGCCGTATCGGGAGTAGGAATTTCTAAATAAAGGATTTCCTGCATTGTCCGCTAATATCTCCTCTTAATCTACTCTCCCAGACAGATTTGGCGCAGGTAGAAAGTAGGCTACACTCCGCCCTAACAGTTGCATATAGCTTCGGTGTTCGCCCAGCGTCTCTTTCGCCAAGCGTTCCGGGGCAAAAAGAAGAAATTCTATTAGTTTGTCAAGTTTATTGTTCATGTTGTAAATTTTGTGAACCCACGCCATGAATTATCCCATCCCAGATAGTCCCCAAGAAATTGTCGCCTTGCGACAACAACCGGTTGATGAAGAACTGGTAGCTGCGGTAATTGCTGGAGTAGTTAGAGTTGTTCGCGCTCAGGGTCAATCTTTAGAAGAGTTAACTGCTGAGGTGTTAGCAGATGACCCAGTATTAGATCGTAGTCAACGCCGTTGGTTGAGCAAGGTCATTGCTCAAGCTTGGGAAAAATTTCCTTAAGGTTTAGGTTTTGAGTTAAATTGCTGACTCGCTATTTTAATTTTTTCAGGTGTGGGAGCGGAAATATAGCGATCGTTAGGAATTTACGTATACAGCAGGGAACAGGGAACAGAGTTGAAGTCTCTTGGTATATGGCTTTGTTCCTAAAATTTGTACCTCATTTACCTAAAATCTGCTGTAAGTCATTAATTGACTTTTGTAGGGCAGGCATCTTGCCTGCCATCAAAGTGTTAGTAACGGTTAACTCGAAGCTGTTAAAGCTGTTTCGGCTTGGAAATGTAAAAGTAAGCCATATTCCAAACCTTCTACTACTGCTTGATAGGAAGCTTCTAAGATATTTGTGGATACTCCTACGGTTGTCCAGCGTTGTAGACCACTGCCTGATTCTACCAACACGCGAGTTTTGGCGGCTGTTCCTGTGTGTCCATCCAGAATTCTGACTTTGTAATCTGTCAACTCAAAATCGGCAATTTGGGGGTAAAAGTTGACTAAGGCTTTACGCAGTGCGGCATCTAAGGCTGCGACTGGGCCATTACCTTCGGCTGCTTCCAAAATATTCTTCCCGTTCACAGCTACCTTAATGGTGGCTAGAGAGTTAGTGGTTTCTTTCCCTTCGACTAAATCACAGTGTACTTGAAAGCCTTGGACTTCAAAAAACTGTTGACGTTTACCCAAAGCCTGATACATTAACAAGGTAAAACTAGCTTCTGCGGCTTCAAACTGATAACCAGCATTTTCTAATTCTTTCAGTTTTTGCAGAATTAATTTGGTTTGGGGGTGTTCTTTTTCTAATTCCAAACCTACAGAACGAGCTTTAGCTAAGACATTACTCATTCCCGACTGTTCAGAAATGACGATGCGGCGACGGTTTCCGACTTGTTCGGGCTGGATATGTTCATAAGTTAAGGGGTTACGTTCTACTGCTGATACATGAATGCCACCCTTATGAGCAAAAGCAGAACGACCTACAAAGGGTGCATGTTCATCTGGAGAAAGGTTAACTACTTCACTGACAAAGCGGCTGGTTTCTGTGAGTTGACTAAGCTGGTGTTCAGCTATACAGCTATAACCGAGTTTGAGTTGTAAATTGGGAATCAGAGAACACAGGTTAGCATTACCACAGCGCTCGCCATAGCCGTTAATTGTCCCTTGTATCATGGTAGCTCCTGCCGTTACCGCCGCTAGAGCATTGGCCACTGCTAAATCACAATCGTTGTGCGTGTGGATACCGATTTGGGGGCTGGAAAATTGGCTATTAACATCTTGAACGATCGCTACTATTTCCTGGGGTAAAGTCCCGCCGTTGGTATCACACAACACTAACCATTCTGCCCCGGCAGTTAAGGCAGTATCTAATGTCTGCAATGCGTATTCTGGATTTTGTTTGTAGCCATCAAACCAATGCTCTGCATCATAGATTACTCGCCGCCCTTGAGCGCGAAGATATTCAATGGTATCGCGGATCATGGCAAGATTTTCTTCTAAACTGGTCTTGAGTCCTTCTGTGACGTGTAAATCCCAAGATTTGCCAAAAATTGTCACCCAGCGAGTACCTGCGGCCAGAATTGCTTGCAACATTGGTTCATCAGCCGCGATCGCCCCTGGTCGGCGAGTTGAACAAAAAGTAACAATTTCTGCCTGTTTGAGCGGATTTTCTTGGAGTTGCCAGAAAAATTGTACATCTTTAGGATTAGCACCAGGCCAACCGCCTTCAATGAAGGGAATCCCTAGTTGATCCAGTCTATAAGCAATGCGTAATTTATCTTCTATGGACAATGACATACCTTCTCTTTGTGTACCATCCCGAAGAGTGGTGTCATAGAGCCAAATGTGGGGTGAGGGATTTGTGGTCATATGACTGAGACCTAAGATACAACTATGGAGGTGCTGTGCGAATATACAACCAGAAGCCAGTTTGATTCAGTGAAATATGCCCAAGGTACTAGCTCAAGGTAAAACAATCGAGTGCAAAAACCAAGCTAATTTACGTAAATTATTAATAAAAAATGGGGTCAACCCCCACAATGGAGGTGCTGAGGTGATCAATTGTCGTGGAATTGGCACTTGTGGCACTTGTGCAGTTAAGGTAGAGGGCGAAGTTTCCGCAGCAAATTGGCGCGACAAAACTCGGCTTTCTCTTCCTCCCCATTCTCCTGAAGCTGACTTGCGTTTAGCTTGTCAAACTAGGGTTTTAGGGGATGTAAGAGTAACTAAGTTTAATGGATTTTGGGGTCAAGGTTCTCAAGTAGTTTGGTCACCAGAAGGTTAAAAAGGAGAGTAACAAGATGGGTAGATGGACACCCCTAATTTTAATGGCCGGAGGCGTGGCGATTTTGCTGGGTACGTTACTTGGGATTAATTTTCCCATGGGCGGACAGCAAAACGCAAATCTTCCCTCTAGTCGTAAATCGAGCGTGCTGCCAGCCAATATTAATGTCAATAGTACCGCTAGTCGCAAAGAGCCAGAAACCACTTCCACTAATAATGAGCCGGAAACTAGCGCTGGCAATGAGACAACAGAGGAAACTCCCAGACGTGTGGCTCAAAGTAACTCCACGACTGAATCGCCTAGCACTGAGAGTACACC
>DATGXQ010000207.1:0-13606 GCA_035298905.1 Nostocaceae cyanobacterium
GGATCGCGCGGGGTTCCCAGCACGGAAACGCCCTCGATAGCGGTGACTGGCACCGCGGCGCTTTGCACTTTTTAGAAGGTTTAGTCCATGAACCTTTTTCTAAGCGGATTGTCAAAAGTGGCGATCGCATCGAAATTGGTAAGGGTCATGAAATTGAATTTGTCAGTGCGCCTAATTTACACTGGCCTGACACCATTTTTAGCTATGACCGCAAAACCCAAATCCTCTACACCTGTGATGCTTTTGGGATGCACTTCTGCGATAACCGTACATTTGATGAAGATTTGGAAGCAATTGAAGCGGACTTTAGATTTTACTACGATTGTTTGATGGGGCCTAACGCTCGCTCATTGCTCAATGCGATGAAGAAAATGAGCGAATTAGGCAAAATTCAAATTATTGCTAACGGACACGGGCCGTTACTTTACCATAACATTGATGTTTTGACCGAGTGCTACCAATCTTGGAGTCAAAGACAAGCCAAAGCAGAAACCGTAGTTGGTTTATTTTATGTTTCTGGTTATGGTTATAGCGATCGCCTAGCTCATGCTATTGCTGAAGGTATTCAAAAAACTAATGTTGGTGTGGAAGTAGTGGATCTCAACACTGTGGAGATCCAAGAAATTCAAGAATTAGCAGGGAGAGCAGCTGGTTTAATTATTGGGATGCCTCCTACTACTTCCGTCGCTGCTCAAGCTGGTATTAGTTCCCTATTAGCTGTAGCTAAAAATAAGCAAGTTGTAGGTTTATTTGAATGCTATGGCGGTGATGATGAACCAGTTGATACTTTACGCCGGAAATTTATTGATTTAGGCATCAAAGAAGGTTTTCCCGCGATTCGGATTAAAGAAACCCCTGGCGTATCCACTGAACAACTGTGTACAGAAGCTGGTATTGACATGGGACAGTTGTTGGTCAGAGAACGTAACATCAAGCAAATTAAGTCTCTTGATGTGAACATGGAGAAAGCTTTGGGGCGGATCAGCAGTGGCTTGTATATTGTTACTGCAAAAAAAGGTGATATTAGCGGGGCAATGTTAGCTTCTTGGGTCAGCCAAGCCAGCTTACAACCACTAGGATTTACTATCGCCGTAGCTAAAGACCGAGCAATTGATAGCTTCTTGCAAATAGGCGATCGCTTTGTTCTCAACGCGCTAGAAGAAGGCAACTATCAAGAACTCAAAAAGCACTTCCTCAAACGTTTACTTCCTGGTGCTGACAGATTTGCTGGAGTTAGAACCCAAACCGCTAAAAACGGTTCTCCCATTCTTACTGATGCATTAGCCTATATGGAGTGTGAAGTAGTCAGCAGTATAGAATGCAGTGACCATTGGATTTTATATTGCACAGTGCAAGATGGACGTGTTTCCAACCCTGAAGGATTAACAGCAGTTCGTCACCGTAAAGTCGGCAATTATTACTAACAAGAGGGTGTAGGGTGATGAGGAAGATGAGGAAATAATTGTTTTCCCTAATCACCAATCACCAATCGCTTCTTAAACAATTGTGTAGAGACGTTCCATGGAACGTCTCTATATAGATTTTGATGTTCATAATCAGGAACGGCGGCAAATCATCATCGTAAATAATTGATAAAATTCTCTTCCCCCAATCACCAATCACTAATCACCAATCACCAATCACCCCATTTTGAATTGCAATTAACGGATTTTTGACTAGGAATATTTAATAATCGCTATGCAGCGTCCTAATTCCTGATTTCGGTGATTCAGTCTGCTCAAAATTCCTTTTCTCAAGCTTTATCTTCACAACAAAAATCTATGAGTGATTCCAAACCTCGTGACGTTCAAATTTTACCTATTGCTACAAATACGAAAGTTTTAAGAGCGCGGAGTTGGTCACGATTACGGTTTGAAATTGAATATGCACTTTGTCGAGGTACTACCTCCAATTGCTATTTAATAGAAGCCGATAAAATTGCTATCATTGATCCGCCAGCCGAAAGTTTTACCAGTATTTATCTACACGCTTTGCAAATGAGTGTAGATGTCAAACAATTGGATTATGTAATTATTGGTCATTTTAATCCTAACCGTGTAGCTACCTTAAAAGCAATTTTAGAACTTGCACCCCAGGTTACTTTTGTAGCTTCTGTAATAGGTGCGAATAATTTACGTGCTGCTTTCCCTGATGAAGATATTAATGTTTTAGTCATGCGGGGAAGAGAAACTTTAGATTTAGGTAAAGGTCATGTTTTAAAATTCTTACCTACTCCTAGTCCCCGTTGGCCAGAAGCACTTTGTACCTACGATACTCAAACTCAAATTCTCTTCACAGACAAACTTTTTGGATGTCATGTTTGTGCAGATGAAATGTTTGATGACTATCCAGAAGCATTAAAGGAAGACCAGCGTTATTATTTTAACTGCTTGATGGCTCCCCATGCTACCCATGTAGAAGCAGCATTAGAAAAAATCTCAGATTTACAAGTGAGAATGTATGCTGTTGGTCATGGGCCAATTATTCGTACTGGTTTAATTGGACTTACTAATGCTTATGCTGAGTGGTGTCAAGCGCAGCGCGAGAGAGAAATTTCTGTGGCGCTACTCTATGCTTCCGCTTATGGAAATACCGCTACTTTAGCACAGGCGATCGCTCTGGGTTTAACTAAGGGTGGTGTTGCTGTAAAATCCGTTAACTGCGAATTTGCTACTCCTGATGAGATTCAGGCTGCTGTGATTGAGTCAGATGGTTTAATTATCGGTACTCCTACGATTGGTGGTCATGCACCTACACCCATACATACCGCTTTGGGTATTGTGCTGAAGATTGGTGATAATACTAAACCTGCGGGTGTATTTGGTTCTTATGGTTGGAGTGGTGAAGCTATAGATTTAGTAGAGAACAAGCTGCGAGATGCTGGTTATCGCTTTAGCTTTGATACTCTGAAGGTGAAGTTTAAACCAGATGATGTGACACTTAAGACCTGTGAAGAAATTGGTACTGATTTTGCCCAAAACTTGAAGAAAGCGAGAAAAGTACGCGTACCTCAACAAGCTGCAACTCCTGTAGAACAAGCAGTTGGGCGGCTTGTTGGTTCTGTGTGTGTGATTACAGCGAAACAGGGGGATGTGTCTACAGCAATGCTTGGGGCTTGGGTATCTCAAGCTACTTTTAATCCACCGGGAATTACAGTAGCGATCGCCAAGGATCGCGCGATCGAATCTCTGATGTATCCGGGAGGTAAGTTTGTGGTCAATATCTTACCAGAAGGTGTACATACAGATTATATGCGCCATTTTCGCAAGAATTTCGCTCCTGGTGAAGATAGATTTGCGAACTTCTCCACCGCAGAAGCAGACAATGGCTGTGTAGTCTTCACCGATGCGGCTGCTTATTTGGAATGTATAGTTAGTCAGCGTTTGGAATGTGGCGACCATTGGGTAATTTACGCTACCGTAGAAAACGGTAAATTACTCAAGCCCGATGCTGTAACTGCCATTAACCACCGCAAGACAGGCGCACATTATTAATTTTTATTAGTGTCAATTATGCGATCGCCTTTGGTAAGTAATTACTAAGGCGATTTTATTTTTATGACACTTATTAGCTATCTGCTTGTACAGATGAAAAAACTGCATAAAGTCAGGAATTACAGACTTTTCACATAAAAGTTAATCTATTGCAAAGATAAAGTAATGTTTTCTAAAGTTAGGCGATCGCCACCAAGACAATTACAAAATACTGGTTTAATCTGGAGATATAAAACATAGTAGTAGTTGTTTTGATACCAAAAAAAATACAACTACTCATGCAACAATTTTATAATATTTTGTTCCTCCTATGTCTTCCAAACACACAAAAATTAAATTTCCTCTTTGGCAGTATTTGAACCAGCCATTATTTAGCCGTGATATTCAATTTATCTTGAATCCTCAACGCTTTGCTACTACTTGGCGGATTCAACTTTTAGAGAGGTGCTGGACTAAAGTATATGATGCTAAAGGTCAGCAACAACCCTAAAAATTGAGGGGGTGTAGGCAAAAAGAAGATGGGGAGAGAATTAGTTTCTTTGTCTTTCCCATCTTCCTCATTTCTACCCTATACTGCTACTTCACTAAATCTCATCTGTAGAATGAGGCTTTTTACCATCAAGTAAAGCACTTACTGTCATATCTCCCATAACATTAATAGCTGTACGACAACGGTCTAAAAACCAATCTACAGTTACTAATAAAGCTATGTATTGGGTGGGTAAGCCTACAGAAGTGAATACTAGGGTCATTGTTACCAGTCCCGCATTAGGAATACCAGCCGCACCTACGGAAGCAAAAATTGATGTGAGAACCACAACTAATTGCTGTCCTAGATTCAGATGTTGGTCTATGACTTGGGAAATAAATAATGCAGACATTGCTTCATAAAGGGCTGTACCATCATTATTAAAATTGGCCCCGACTAGCGCACCTAAAGAAGCAGAAGACTCTCTTAAACCAATTTTTGTTTGCAAAACTTCAAAGGTAATCGGCATAGCTACCGTTGAAGAAGAGGTAGAGAAAGCTGTTAAAAAAGCGTCAGCACCACCAAGCAGAAATTTAACGGGGTTGACCCAAGAACCTAATTTAACTCTGGTGAGGTAATAACAGGCTTGTAAAAATAGTGCTACCAATACCGCGATAATAAATGCTGCTAGAGATTGAAATGGTGCAAAACCTTTTTCAGCAATAATTTTGGCGACAATACCAAAAACTGCCAAGGGAACTAAAGCAATTATCCAGTTAAGAATCCGAATTACTGCCTCGAAGAGAATGGCAATCAAATCTTCAATTGGTTGATAGGTGTGTTTACCTTGGGAAATCAATTCTGATTTTAAGCCCCGGAGGATGATACCAAAACTGAGGGCAATAACAATCAATTGAATGACGTTATTATCAACTAGGGGTTTGAGGATTGCTTCGGGTACTGCATCTTTAAATAATCCCCAAGGATCAAAAGCCGTGGTGGCTGCTTGTGTACCGCCTGGGTTGGGCAAGCTGCCCCAAGTTCCCGGACGTAGGATATTAGCAACTAACAACCCGACTAAGATAGCTACCGTAGTGTTGGTTAAAAGTAATCCTGCTAACCTCCTACCTGCTGTACCAGGAATGTTGGTAGTCATGAAAGTATGCAGCACGGCTACTAAAATCAGTGGTGTAGCTAGGGCGCGGAGTGCCTTGAGGACTAATTCAGCCGGAATAGCTAAGTTACTGATCAAGTTAGCATTACTGGGGCTGGGGTTGCCTGCACCAAGAATAATACCAAGAGCGATCGCCAAAACCAAAGCAATGATAATTTGCAAGGTTAAAGGTATACGTTGCCACCAAGGACGGTTACGAGTGGCGGTGATAGTTGAGTTTTCTGTTTCACTCATGTTCAATGGGATCAGTTAAAATGCTGTAACCATTAAAACAACAATTGTGTTCACAGAGTTTCTGAAAACCAAGCCCCCTCATTTTGATTAAAAACTGTTAAACTATGCCCGGTACTTAGCAAGATACCCCTCTAGGGCGGTATGTTGTCAAAACACCCGAAAAGATATTCTTGACTTGTGTTGGAGTAGGTGTATGTCCTTTGTCCCCTTACATATTCACAGTGACTATAGTCTGCTAGATGGGGCCAGTCAGTTGCCCGATTTAGTAGATAAAGCGATCGAACTAGGGATAAAAGCGATCGCACTCACAGATCATGGTGTAATGTATGGGGCAATAGAACTAATCAAAGTTTGTCGGGGCAAAATTAAGCCAATTATTGGCAATGAAATGTATATTATCAACGGCGATATAGAAAAACAAGAACGTCGTCCCCGTTATCATCAAGTAGTTTTAGCTAAAAATACCAAAGGTTATAAAAACTTAGTTAAATTAACCACACTTTCTCATTTACAAGGTGTTCAAGGTAAAGGTATATTTTCCCGACCTTGTATTAATAAAGATTTACTTAAAGAATATAAAGAAGGTTTAATTGTCACTAGTGCATGTTTAGGTGGTGAGATTCCCCAAGCCATTCTTAGTAACAGACCAGATGCAGCCAGGAAAGTCGCCTCATGGTACAAAGAAGTATTTGGCGAAGACTTTTATTTAGAAATTCAAGACCACGGTTCACAGGAAGACCGGATAGTAAATGTGGAAATCGTGAAAATTGCGCGGGAATTGGGGATTAAATTTGTCGCAACCAATGATTCTCACTTTATTTCCTGTTTTGATGTCGAAGCCCACGATGCCTTACTTTGTATTCAAACCGGTAAACTGATTAGCGAAGATAACCGGATGCGCTATAGCGGCACAGAGTATTTAAAATCTGCTGAAGAAATGAAGCTGTTATTCCGCGACCATTTACCTGATGATGTGATTGAGGAAGCGATCGCCACAACAGAAGAAGTTGCGGATAAAGTCGAGCCTTATAATATCATGGATGAGCCACGGATTCCTACACCTAAAATTCCTCCTGGTCACACAGCTGATACTTATGCCGAAGAAGTAGCTTGGCAAGGACTACTAGAAAGATTGAATCGCAAATCGCGCCAAGAAATAGATCCAGTTTATCGAGAAAGACTAGAATATGAATTAAAAATGATTCAACAGATGGGTTTTTCCACATACTTTTTAGTAGTGTGGGACTACATCAAATTTGCACGAGATAATAATATTCCTGTAGGGCCAGGACGGGGTTCGGCTGCGGGTTCATTAGTCGCTTATGCCATGCGAATAACCAATATTGACCCCGTACATCATGGCTTACTATTTGAGAGATTTTTAAATCCTGAACGTAAATCAATGCCTGATATCGATACAGATTTCTGCATTGAACAACGAGATAAAGTGATTGATTATGTCACAGAAAAATACGGTAAAGATAGAGTAGCCCAAATTATTACCTTTAACCGTTTAACATCCAAAGCAGTATTAAAAGATGTCGCCAGAGTATTAGATATACCCTACGGGGAAGCTGATAAAATGGCTAAATTAATTCCCGTGGTGCGGGGTAAACCAACTAAATTAAAAGTGATGATTTCTGATGAAACCCCCGAACCAGAATTTAAAGCTAAATATGATAATGATCCCAATGTCCGCCGTTGGATAGACATGGCTATGCGGATTGAAGGAACTAACAAAACCTATGGTGTTCATGCAGCAGGTGTAGTCATTTCCGCAGAACCATTAGATGAAATTGTTCCTTTACAACGAAACAATGATGGCGCGGTAATTACTCAATATTTTATGGAAGATTTAGAATCATTAGGTCTCTTAAAAATGGACTTTTTAGGTCTAAAAAACCTGACTATGATTCAGAAAACCATAAATTTAATCCAGCAAAATCGATCAATTAATCTAGATCCTGATGAAATTACCCATCAAGAAAGAAGGGCGCAGCACATATTAGCCAAAGGTGATCATAAAGTTTTACCTAGAGAGGTAGAAAAAACTTATAAATTATTAGAATCAGGAGAGTTAGAAGGTATCTTCCAATTAGAATCTTCAGGGATGAAGCAGATAGTTAAAGATTTGAAACCTTCTAATATTGAAGACATTTCCTCTATTTTAGCATTGTATCGACCAGGTCCATTAGATGCGGGTCTAATTCCCAAGTTTATTAACCGCAAACATGGACGAGAAGAAATTGATTATGATTCCCAGATTTTAGAACCGATTTTAAATGAAACCTATGGCATCATGGTCTATCAAGAGCAAATTATGAAAATTGCTCAAGATATGGCAGGTTATTCATTAGGACAAGCTGACTTACTGCGTCGGGCTATGGGTAAAAAGAAAGTAGCTGAGATGCAGAAACAGCAAGAAAAGTTTATTGATGGTGCTACCAAAAACGGTGTAAAACCCCAAGTAGCTGAACATTTATTCGCGGACATGTTGAAGTTTGCCGAATATTGTTTAAGTTATGATACAAAGATTTTGACAGTTGAATATGGCTTTTTACCGATTGGCGAAATTGTCGAAAAAAGAATTGAGTGTAATGTTTTTAGTGTTGATAAAAATGGGAATATTTACACTCAACCTATTGCCCAATGGCATAACCGAGGTAAACAAGAAGTATATGAATATAGTTTAGAAGATGGTTCAACCATTCGGGCAACAAAAGACCATAAATTTATGACCACTGACGGGGAAATGTTGCCTATTGATGAGATTTTTGAGAAGGGTTTAGATTTATTGCAAGTGCAAGGTTTACCGGAATAAGCATAACCCCATGTAGGGACATGGCACTGCCATGTTCTTCTCAATATACTTTTTGATTGAATTTCTATCTTTAGATTTAGGAATTTTTGAGAAATGAGAATTACAGTTAAAAGCTGAGGTGTTGATTCACCTAATTAAGTAAGTGAGGTTAACAATATGTTCGTGCAAGGTAATAAAATTACATCGGAGTTACTAGAAAATTTATCAACACAACAGCAAGAAATTTTAACTGGGGGACTAGCTAATAATACATCTGGAAATATGGCTGGTGTTCCATATTTAAGGGCAGGTTCTACTCTTGTTGTCCCAAATATGATTATTTCTAACCCAGATTTACCTGCTACTCCTGGGGTGTAAATTGACAAAAAGTTTATGGTGAATAAGGTTAAGTAGAATGATGAAGAAAGCCCAACATTGTTGCTAAGTGTTGGGTTTTATTAAGTAATTAAAAACACTTGCATAATTTTCAGGAATTTTCTGGTTATATTCTTAGCATGAAAAATGCATACCTTAAACCATTTAAGTAACAAAGTCCTGAAAATGATGTTAAAAACTTTCAAATTTATCGCTACAGTCATCTTAACTTGTGTTTTTACGACGTTCGTATTCAGTCAATCAGCAAGCACAATTACTTGTAGTCAAAGCAATTTTACTGTTACTAATATCAGTGGTACTGGGACTGACTATGGTGATATGCGATGGCCTGTAGCTGAATCTAATATTATTTTCAATGATGCTTTTGGTTCTAGAACTCTTAGTGCAAATACTAATAATTATGACTTTCATCGCGGGATAGATTTCAAAGGAAATGAAGGAGATCCTATTTATGCAATTGCTGATGGAACAGTTACAAAAGTCCAAGCTAATTGCACTTCGGGTACTACAGGATGTTCTTTCCCTAGTGGTGGAAATGTAGTAGTAATTCAACACACACTAGCATCAGACAAAGCTTTTCCTTTTAACTCCCGTTCATTTACTACCTATTATTCAGTTTACCTACATTTAAAGGATTTCATTATTGATGCTAATGGAAATACTTTAACTACAGGGTCAATTACCAAAGGTCAGCAAATAGGACATTTAGGACAAACTGATGCAAATTACCCACATTTGCATTTTGAAATTAGGGTAGGTACTCTTTGTTCTGGAGAAGCACAATCAAAGTCTGGTAGTTGTTATCAAACTCTTGGTTTACCAGTATTTGACCCTAGTGTAAATCCACTTTATTTCTTTGAGTATGTAAGTGGGATTTATGAAAATAACAATAATTATGGTGTTTGTGTGACAACTTCACCTAATTTAAAAGTACAGTTTGAAAGTCCCAGAAACGAGTTAGACTTTAATGAAATTGAAGTGATTTATTCTGGCGGCAGTAAGAAGGTAAACTTTAGTTTGAAAGATGGGATTAATTTAACTAATGTTGATACAAATCCCTATAACGATGTGAAAATTACTCCTAGCGATTTTACTGCTACGACGGCTAATTATGGTATTGCTTTTGATTTCACAAATTTAACCAATTACCAGGAAATATATCTGAGAGATATCTGGGGTAATGGTAAGAAGATAGTACCTAACCCGTAGTTTTAAAAAGTAGGGACACGGCATCAAAAATCTTGTTCTTCAACCATAATCTTGATATTGCCGTGTCCTTTATTATGAGCATTCATTTTTGTCTTAAACTATCTCGAAAAGCCTTTACAGCTTGACTTTGACTAGGATATTTGATATATTTAGCTAAAGCAGATAAATCTAAATCTGGTAAAAATTCACTTTGATTAATTAGCTGATAATTCTCTTCACGTAAGCGATAAACAGAAAGTTGATTATTTTGCCAAAACCAAACTTCAGGAACACCCAAACCTTGATAAACCGCTAATTTATTAATTCCCCCACTAGAAAGCACCACCTCAAGAGCAATATCAGGAACTTCTTTTAATTGTCCAAAGCAGTAACATTCATCTGGTTCTAAACCTCTAGCTTTAGCTTCTTTGCGAAAGGTTGTAGAACCATAACCAGTTAAATCAATATCCATCTCTAAAGCATAAATTTCGATTAAACGGGAAATTGTGACCTTAGTTAATTCATGTTCTAAAGATGGGGTTGTAATTTCTATTGTACCTTCAAGATAAGTCATGCGTAACCCTGGAATATCATCTAGTGTAGTTCTCAAAGTTACGTACTGTTGCCAAGTAATATTATTAATTATTACACGTTGTTTTTCAGTGTTTTGGCTGTCGGTTGTTTGTATAAAATTACTTATCATGACTTTAACCTATATGTCTAAAGAGTGGAAAGACGATAATGCTATTTTTATTCTATCTATTCTTAATTTTCGCTAGGAATATCAAAAGTAATTGTAGGTTGGGTTGAACGTTCGCGTAGCGTCCCGCAGGGAAGTGAAACCCAACATTAGCGAAAGATAGCAATATGCGCTGTTGGGTTTCGTTGTTGGGTTTCGTTCCTCAACCCAACCTACAATAAATATTATTTTGCTGACATATCATCTAATGTTTTTCGCAGAGTTGTATATTGTCGCCATGTAATATTATTTAATAATAGGCTTTGTTCTGCTGTCGTCTGATGTTTTATATTTTCGTTGATATTGATTATCATCTCATTCAACATCTAATATATTTTCGTCATTTTGATTAACTAATTCACCTAAATATAACTTAATAAAATTCTTAGCAGCACTGGGATTAATTTGATTAAGTGCTATGACAATCTTAGCAACAGTTTCGGCTGTGGGGTCAATTTGTTCGTGATACCAACGAAAAACTTTTGTTCTCTCTATTCCCAGTTCAACAGCGAGACTGTTTTGGCTAATGTTATAAGTTTCTAGCGTTTGTTTAAGTGCTTTACCTGCTCTTCCCATGCTCTAAATCATGGCAGAGAAGAATTATCTAGTAAATGTTGCCATAAAAGGGTACATGGTTTATGATTGGTTTTGTTACCAGATATGGTAACACAGGATTAAGCTAAATACCAGGTAAATAATATGACTACGAATTTTCTACAGCAAGAGAATCAAAACTTCTCATTTGCTGCAAAGTCTAGTGCTTTTAACGAAGTATCTCCTAGTAGAGAAGCTGTAAAAATAATGGTAGTAGGTTCTCGTCAGGGTGTGAATAGTATAATTCGTACACTGCATAAACTCGGTTTTGCGGAAGTGGGAGAATGGAGTCCTTTGCTACCCAGCACTCAACCGGGAGAAGTAATGAGTGTTTTAACCCGATATATTATTACAAAATAGAAATTGTAGTCTTCACAGTTTCAATAATTGTAGGTTGGGTTGAGGAACGAAACCCAACAGCGCATATTGCTATCTTTCGCTAATGTTGGGTTTCACTGCGTTCCACCCAACCTACAATAAATATTATTTTGCATATAGGGGGGATAGTTTTTGTAAGTCGGGTTTTGCTATTGCTTAACCCAACAAATCATTATTTTATTCGGCTTCTATAAAACCTTTAATTGTTTCTACTGAAACACTAACAATAGTAATTGTAGGTTGGGCTGAGGAACGAAACCCAACAGCGCATATTGCTATCTTTCGCTAATGTTGGGTTTCGCTAGGAATATCAAAAGCCAGAACAGTTAAAATTAATTCGCGTTGCTTGTCATCGGGATGGTGAATAATAAATCTAAACCCCGTTTCGGACTCATAAGGAAGTTGACGTATAAAATTAGGATGTTTGCTAACTTCTGGTGGTATTTGTTCGAGAACTACTGAAAAGTTTTTATTACGATTAAATATTAGTATTGCTAACTTTGTATCTCTCCAAGTAGCGTAACCAAGTAACTGGTTAATAGTATCTTGAAATAACTTAGAACCTCCCCAGAATTTACATTCTGCTATAAAGATATTTTTACCATCAACACGAATTAAGATATCTGTTTTTCCATGACTGTTAAATGTTTCCCCAGTCGCTTGACCTTTATATCTTCCGTTGAGTTGAACTAGAAAATGTTGTCTTAATGCTTCTTCACCTATTTTAGAAAATGTTGCTGTATCTCTTTCCATCACCAGACTCATATTAGAAAGAATAGATAAAATCTCTTCATATTCCTGCCTATTTATGGAATTTTTAACCGATTTATTTCTATCATTTCCTTCAAGGCAACAGGCAAAAAATGAGAAATTGTAAAATAGATAGCGGTTTTGAATCGTCAAGAAAACATTCAGTATCTCTTCATTATGAGAAGAGTAATTATTTAGATTATTTAAATATAAATTCCAGAGTTTTTTTAAAATTTTAGGTGTACCAATTTTACATAGTATTTCCTCAGCATTCCACCTAGTTCTTAAATTTTGAGAATTTAAATCCTGAATTAATATCTTAATGTCGTCGATATTATGATTTTTCTTTAACAAATCTTTTGTCTTAACTATATCTAGTTCATAATTTTGCCTGAAATTTCTAAATTCTTCAATTGGTTTTAGATATTTCTGTAACCAAATATGAATTTCTTTGTAGTGGTAAATTATGTTTTTAACTTTTGGATTATAATTAAAATTAATTTTACTTAAAGCAATTGCAGCATTCCATACCACATAGGAATCTTGATCATCTAAACTTTTAATTAAGGCTTTAACTGCTATACTATTACCAATATCACCTAATCGACCAGCAGATGTTCTACGAACATAGCGATCTTCATCTTGTAATGCCGTCATTAAACTATTTACGGCCTGCTCGTTTCTGAGTTTACCTAACGAGTCTGCTGCCTTTCTACGAATAGCAGCGTTTTCATGATTTAAAGCAGATATTAAGAAGCTAATTCCATATTCAGAATGAGCAATACCTAAAAATTCTGTTTTGAGTAGTTGATGAATGTTTAAATCTAAAATTAATTTAACTGTTTTTTCTTGGTAATCTCTTTTAACCTCTCCTGCTAATCTTGCACCTAACATTAAATCTACATCTAATGCTAATTTAACTACTCTTACTGCTTGCGCTTCATTATCAAGTAAAGCTAACATTAATGCTAGTGTTTGAGTCCATTCTAAATAATTAATATAATCCTTTTTTAATTTGGCATCACTGATATTTTTAATCTGTGGTAATAAACATTCGGCGGCGTAATATTCTTGAAGGAGTTGGTGACGAAATTCTATTTGTTTATTGCTGGTATATTGAATTAAATGATGTTTTAATAATTCTTCTAACCAAGCTCTAGCTTTATTCGGTGGATAATCAACTTTACCTTCTAGAAATTTGGTTAAAATTTCCTTTGCATCTTGTTCGTTAATAGCTAATCTAAATTCTGTTGGTGATTCACCCTGCATCATGGTAAAGGCTAAATGCTGCAATAATTCCGGTATCCAGCGCCGAAACTCATCACTAACTTGCACGCTAGACCAAAATTTACTATTATAACTTTGGGCAAAACTGCGAAATACTAAACCC
>DATGXQ010000208.1:0-6541 GCA_035298905.1 Nostocaceae cyanobacterium
CCCAATTTTGAATTTTGTTGGCGAAGCCTTGCCGAAGGCTATTTTGAATTGGTATGACTACCACTTCAGCTAAAACAAGCAAAGCATATTGATGATACCAGTTAAAACTGTTTCCCTTTAAGTTGGCTAAAAATTGGCAGATGAGCTAATGCTTGAACCCTGAAATTTATTTGTAGCTTCATGGTTATTTTATTCTGGAGATGCACCGCCCTAAAATCAATTTTGGGCTAATAGATAAACTTCGTTAAAACGGACTAGATTTATCATTATAAAGTTTGACCACTTTCAAAAAATGGCGGGAGAATCATAATATCTTCCGCACCAGTAGCTGTTCCTTGACCTTGAGCATTAGAATTACCTAAACTGCCTAGTGGACCAGAATTTGTTGCCCCTCGTACAGTATTATTTCCTAATACAGTTTCAGATCCATCTTTTAAGGCTTTACCTAGAGGAGTAACTGGTTTACCTCTAAGATTTCTCAGAGGAGCAAGGATTGGATCTTCACTTACATTTTGACCTCCTAATAAAAACTGCTGTTCCTCAACAGATAATTCAACTAGCAAAGCTATTTTAGTGATATAATGTGACATAATTTTTACCTTGGTTGACCTACTTTTGTACTGAAATAAAAGCCCTAAACTTGCTAAATTCTGTGACGGTTCACTAGTAGAATTACTTCAAAACAATCCTACATTATTCATCGGAAATGAGCCGACTGTTGGGTTGTTGAAGCCCCCTAGAGGAGAAAATCCCAAATTATCAGAGGATAATATAGATTGTGCGCCACTGTTAATATCAGCAAACTGAGTATTAGTTTGAGAGGTATTACCGTTAGGTCCCGAAGTATTAGTACCACTGGTGTTAGCTGACCTTTGGGAAAAATTGTTGTTATTAATTTGAGGTTCAGCACCACCAGTTAGTAATTCTAGTTGCGAATCAGTTAACTCTATGAACCAATTGAATGCCGTCTTATGTCCTGACATAATTGTTTGCCTTGCTTACGTCATAACTCTGGATAAAATGCTCAATCTGTAGTTGTAGATATGATTATATTTCCTCACATTTTCACACTCCTTAATTATAATTTCATAGCCTTTAATGCCTGAATTAAATTAAATAAACTAGCTAAAGTTTACTAATATTTATTAGGGGATGAACTCAAAAGAAAAATCAAGAATCTATTCATTGCTAAATTCTCTATTTCATACCCACATTTTTGAATCTGGTCTCATTGCCATATAGCAACGCCAATGTAACTCAAAAAAATGAACCTAAAAAATTGGAGCATTCCCTAAAGCTGGCAATCTGGGTACTGTTCTTGCACCTAATCCTAGCCAATCTTGAGCTGCGGTATTAATGAGTGAACTTAAACCAGAAGAACTAGCAAAACTGCCATTAGGCCCAGAAGAAGTTGACCCGCGTAAAGTCACAATTCTGTTCGCAAAATTAGTGCCAGATAATTCAAAATCAGCACCACCGTTGATCAATTCCTGTTGCCTTGTGGATAAATCAACATACAAAAAATTAGATGCAACTATTGGATAGGACATGATTGTTAGCCTCTTACGTAACACCAAGCTACTTTAACGACAAACTCTACTCAAGCAATCTAAATCAATGAATTGAAGTTGCTTTAGCGCAGATTGTTAGTCTCTATTCAGTCAACCAAAAGGGGTTAGGTATAGGAGAATACTATAAATAGAGCGATCGCGTCAGCGTCCTATAACTTGCTTGCTGATTTTATTTTTATCCGAGCGCAAATACTACATGAATGGAGCTAGATTCTTTCCTTTACACCCTATACTCTGCCTTACTTTTCACGATAAGTCTTGATATCCCAAGCTCAAAGCTCTATTTTTCGACTTATTTTCTCGGAGTGTCGAGATATTTTCTCCAACCGTCAAGATATTTTCTCCAACTGTCGAGATATTGTCTCGGAGTGTCGAGATATTTTCTCCAACCGTCAAGACAGCTTACTTTAGACTCGTCTAACTATAATCCTTGTCTAGTAAGCATTTCAGAGATACAGTGCAAAGTAAGAACCTACACCCACTCTGGAACAGCCTGACAAAATTAGACCCTTTCTCAAACTCTAGACCAAAGCCACTTAGAGAACTGGTGAGAATAGGGTTAGTGAAGGCTTAATTAAGTCTTGATGCAAAATCATTTACACATCAACGTCAATAATTTACAAGTCAGTAATGATTTATAGCAATCCTAAATTAAATATGAATATACCCAATACCCAAGACCGCGCTGGCTCACCAGTCAGTTGATAACTCAAATCGGATTGCTATATATGCAATTAGTTTAGTGATTGGCGATCGCTATTGCAGATTTTCAACCATAGCAACCTGGTTCAAACCTGATACTTTTCTATTAGTAGTAGAAATAGTACCAGGTTTAACCGCTCCTAATGGTGAATAACTTAAACCAATCGGTTGTTTACAAAGGAGAACCCAAACCTAAGCCGCCCAGAGGACTGGTGAGAATTGGGTTGGTGAAAGCTTGACCATTGGTTGCTGGCCCTGCTCCAATACCATCGAGGATGGGTGCAGGACCCAAAGCGCCAAAGGTAGGTACAGATGGTACACCCAAGCCCAACAAGTCTTGAGCCGCAGTATTAACAGCAGAAGTTGTACCGATGGAGTTACCAGTGCTACCATTAGGGCCAGAAGTGGTAAAGCCCTGTAAACTAGCTAGTCTGTTGGCGTAATTACTACCAGATAATTCAAAGTCCGCACCACCAGCTACCAGTTCTTGTTGTTCATCAGATAATGCGACAAACAACTCAGGTGTATTAATTCGATTGGACATGATTTTGTGCCTCACTTACTTTGAAAATTACAGCAGAAAATTCTGAAAATTTACTGATTTTCCAGCCTTTCTAAGAATCTTGAACTGCCATCTCCCAAGATTAAAAAACAAGGAAATATTAAGCTCACCCATCTTTACTCATTCATACTCTTGTCGAAAAGATGGGACAGTCTGAGATGATTCAACAAGGTGACATCTGCAATGATCAATTATTGGGCAAAGTATTTGCAGATGTTAATTTTATGTAGGGGAGTCAACAGAAAATTTAACTATTGACTTTTAGCATCTCCCCTACTGTTCATTCCCAACTAAATTACTGTGGCGCTCTACAATGACATCTCATAATTTTGTTGAGTCATTAGTAGAAATGGAGAAAAAGTTAAGCCTACCTAGATGAAACCACCAGGACCACCGAAGCCGCCTAAACCTGGTAAGCCGCCACCAAAGCCACCTATAGGTGCTGCGCCGGGTGCAGCTCCTTCTCCTGCTAAACCAGTGAGAACAGGTGCAGGACCCAAAGCACCAAAGCTAGGTACAGATGGTACACCCAAGCCCAACAAGTCTTGAGCCGCAGTATTAACAGCAGAAGTTGTACCAATGGAGTTACCAGTGCTACCAGCAGGGCCGGAAGCGGTAATACCTTGCAAGTTAGCTAGTCTGTTGGCATAGTTACTGCCGGATAGTTCAAAGTCAGCACCACCAGCTACTAGTTCTTGTTGTTCATCAGATAATACGACAAACAACTCAGATGCGATTATTTGACTTGTCATAATTGTTAGCCTCACTTACGAATTCAGGTGTTGACCACCTAAGTACCTTACTATAAGCATTGTTTGTTAGGAATTCATAAATCTATGGGTAGAAATAAAATTTGTAATTTTCCTTCTCTAAGTAGAGATAAAATCTGATATTTTTTGGAGATATAGTAATATTCTGAGGCAAGAAATGTGTGAAATTATCAATTTTAAATTTGGTTGAATAAATAAAAATATCTGTTCAAATTACATGGCATTTGGTAGACTATCATTAATGCTGAATTTTATTTATAGCGTTTCC
Organism: Nostocaceae cyanobacterium; assembly: GCA_035298905.1. Classification (GTDB taxonomy): domain Bacteria; phylum Cyanobacteriota; class Cyanobacteriia; order Cyanobacteriales; family Nostocaceae; genus DATGXB01. Next base: position 3,874 of record DATGXQ010000208.1, read on the forward strand.
CTATCAAATGAGGTACAAATAGAAAGCCTATAAAGCTTTTGCAATTAGTAAAAAGTAGGGTCACGGCATCCGTAAATTTGTAAGGATTCAGAATTCAGAATTCAGAATTGAGAATTAAAAAGACTTTAAGAGTCAAGCTGACTGAGATTCTCCAAATATCACTACTATCGATTTCTCTTTTGGTAACTATTCTGGCTCCTGGCTCCTGACTCCTGAATTCTTACGTAAATTTCTACACACCAGAGATAATTATCTTTGCCGTGACTATCTCCACGGTAATTTATGAAAATATAATTCAAAACATCATAGATGATTTAATTGTCAAGGGAAACGCTGTAATAGCTAGTGCAATAGTGAAACCTAACAAATGACCGGAAATGTTGAGTTTCCTCCCTCAAGCCAACCTACAAAAATTAAATTAATATTGTTGACCATAAAGGGAGCGTTAGAACCTAGAATATTTATAGAATATCCCACTGAAATTCAGCTAAAATTAATAAGCAGGAAGCCGTAAATAAGCCAGTAAAAATAAACTGCCAAGCACTAATATAAGGCAAGATAAAGATTACTAATACATGAGCTATAGCTGTCCATAAAAATGCACGCGATCGCACCGCAAAACCTGTACATAAATACCCAATAGCACTCAATAACAGCCACAATGGACATAAATTAATTAATAGCTGACCCCAACCCAGAAAAATACTCAAATCTGTTAATATTAACCCTGTAATTATCAAACAAGACCAGCAGTATAATAACCAAGTAATTTGTTTAGCTGCTGCCCAATTATAGGCAAAAAATATCATAGATATAACGCCAATGCTACTGATAATTGACCATAAAATTGCTTGTAACACCCAGCTAACAGCAAAAAATTGAGCTACGATAAACATGGGTAAAACTAACAAACTCCAAATGATACAAGCTTGATCAACACAAGTATAATATGTTGAGTAAAGGCGAATTTTACCAATTTGCCAATTAATTAACCAAATTCCTCTTAATTCTTCAATTTCTTCTGTTGTTTGTTTGCGGCGTAAAGGTAAATTTGGATAGTTAAACAATCTCATTTTTGTTAATTAAGTAAATAATTAAAAAATCAAGACATCACCTACCTTTAATCTAAATTTAATCACGATAAAATTCTCCTCTTTCCTGAGTGAGAACTTACTTCAATTTAAACAAATAAAAAAATACCCAGATACAATTATCTGGGAGGAAGATTTCTTCAAAGGAATATAGGAAAAAGAACTATTTTCTGTACTAACAGATTTATAAAGCAGATTTCAGCTAAATGAGGTACAAATGTTAGGCACAAAGCCTGATGCCAAAAGACTTTCAACCCTGTTCCCCGTTCCCTGTTAAGAGTTCCCTGCTGTAAACCCACTTAGACAGCCAATACTAAACCGAATGCTGACTTTACAGTAATTGCACTAACAGAAAAGCTAATGCTGCACTACCTAAAGGTACTGTCAAATTGTCAATACCTAAAAGCGAGACAGCTTCTAAAATTGTAGCTAAGAAAGCAACGGCTAGAGATATTACCCAAGTTTGCCAGTTATTTCCTTGTGTGCCTAATAAAATTAAACTACAAATTATAAAACTCACAACAGTCACAGTTAGAGAACCTTCCCAACTTTTTTGTGAACCAAAAATTTTATACTTATGCTGACCAAATCGTTTTCCAATTAAAGCCGCTAGTCCATCTCCCCAAGCCATAATCATCACACCAATCACAGCATATTGGGGTTGATTTAGATTCCAAAACCAAGCAATTAAAATACCAATACTGATAGAATAAAAAAATGTACCTAAACTTTGGCGACCAACGCTATTAATTCCAGGTAAAAGCGGGAAAATGTAGGACAATAAAGTAACAATACCAGCTAAAATTGAAGCAGTTATCCCCACAAAGGCAGGGATATTCAGCCACCAAGCCAGTAAAATTACGTTACCAGTGCCAATATGCACGATTTTGCGAATGATTTCGGGGTCACTGTAACGACGACTTACACCCCAAGCGATGAGAATAATGAGTAAAACCCAAACTGCGGCGATGGCTATTTGCTGCCACAATAGGGAAATGGGTTGTAAAAGGGATAATGTACTCAACAAAGATATAACAATTAAATTTTGATAGATATTGATTGCTAATTCTACTTTAGGCCATTTGGGCAATGAAAATATGATTGTTTAGGATGGTGCGATCGCCTCCGGTTGGTGCTTCGCAGATCACCAAACTCATTCAGGAGGCGATCGAAATCGGCTAGTATTCCTGAAAGACAGCAGCTTATACCAATTCAAAATTCAAAATTCACAATTCAAAATGGGGAATACCGGATTTGACAAGGGTTTGACGATTTATACCAAATCCTGTTTTGTTACCCCCTTTTCCTTGATTAGTCCGCGCAGGTGGACTTTGCTTGTGTAGCCGCGACTTCTAGTCGTTAGGGCAAAAGGGGGGTTTGAAATGAGGATTTAGTATTATATCTGTTACAATCTTTTAGTGAATTGGTATTACTACATAGGGACAGATGAAAAAACGTGGAAACAAGCACAGATAAGGATTACAGAGTTTTTGAAGCTCAAAAAGTGCAAAGTTTTTACTAGGAGGGGTTTAAAAACCCTGCATTTTGGTCTGACGAATAGGGAAATTTACGCTTAA
>DATGXQ010000209.1:0-53745 GCA_035298905.1 Nostocaceae cyanobacterium
GCCCCTCCAGCCCTCTTCTTCCCTAAGAGTGCCAAAATAGCAGATAATGGATTAATCTATTGAGAATTGCTGCTTTAAAGCAACTTTTAATCTTAGCCTGATACGGCAAAAGGCTCCTTGATAGTATAAAATGCGCGAATAGCTGGAATTTGGTGTGTGGTGGTGTGAAAGGATGATACTCTCGCTTAAAAATAGTTCTATTTGGCTGGAAGTACAGCGTTATTGCGAATTACTACACGTCTTAGTAGTGCGGAACCTGAAAGTGCGCTACCGGGGTTCTTTCTTGGGAGTGTATTGGTCGCTGTTAAACCCCCTAATTATGACCAGCTTATACTCAGCGATTTTTGGTAAGGCGTTTGTGAGTACGAGTTACCAAGAAGGCGGAGCGGTAAAGTACTATTATGATGGTTCCATTCTGCAATATGCCTTAGCCGCCTTCACTGGATTAGTAGTGATTAACTTCTTTTCTGCTGCGACTACCCAAGCCTTAAGCAGTGTAGTGGGTAATGGTTCAATATTGAACAAAATCCGCTTGCCAGTGAGTATTTTCCCCTTATCGATGATTGCCGCTAATATATTTCAGTTGTCAGTCGGGGTTTTTCCTCTGTTGGCGATCGTCACCTTGGTCAAATCTAAAAGTATCTTGAATGTACTAGCATTAATATTACCTTTTTCTGCTTTAGTACTGGTGTGTGCTGGAGTAGGATTTTTAGTTAGTGCATTATATGTATTCTTTAGGGATTTACCTTATTTTTACGAATTAGTGGTTTTTGTTTTTTGGCTGAGTAGTCCTGTATTTTATCCAGCAAAATTTGTGAGCGCAGAAATCAGACAATTTTTATATTTGAATCCCTTATTTCCCATCATTGAAAGTATTCGCCAAATCTCACTAGAAGGGGAATTTAATTTAGATTTGATTGGCAGTGCCTTACTCAGTGGCATCATTATCTTATCTCTGGGATGGACTTGTTTTCACTTGTGGCGTTCTCAATTCATGGATTTGCTGTAGATGGAAGTAATTCGCCTAGATCAAGTTTCGCTGTGGCGGCGTACTCAAGAGGAGTTTTCTTATGATTTTAAGAAAACCGTCCTATCAATTCTAGAGGGCAAATACCGCCGCCCTGCCAAAAAATTAGTGTTAGATCAAATTAACTTAGCAGTCAATACAGGCGAAAAATTAGGCATTATTGGTGCTAATGGTTCTGGTAAATCAACCTTACTAAAGCTAATTTGTGGAATTTTGCAGCCCACAAATGGAACAGTACGTGTCCGGGGACAGATTGCTCCTTTAATTGAGTTGGGAGCAGGTTTCGATCCAGAAATCTCAGTTTTGGACAATATCCAGTTATATGGTGTACTCTTGGGATTTTCCAGAGCCGAAATGAAAGCTAGATCCTATTCAATCCTGGAATTTGCCGAATTACAAGACTATGCTTTAGTTCCTGTCAAGGGATTGTCTTCTGGTATGACTGCCAGATTGGGATTTGCGATCGCCACAGATGTACAGCCAGATATTCTCATCTTAGATGAAGTATTGTCAGTAGGAGATGAAAGCTTTAAAAACAAATGCAAACAAAGGATTGATCACTTTTGGGATGGTAGTACCACAATATTAGTAGTTTCCCATGATCTAAAATTTATCAGCAAATCATGCGATCGGGCAATATGGTTAGATAAAGGACAGATCAAATTTACAGGCAATGCCACAGAAACAGTAGAACACTACCTGCAATCAGTCCAAGCAGGTTATGGTGAAGTTTTTTCTAATTCCTAGAACCAAATTCTATTCAAATCCAACAAACAGGGAGCATCAATGAAAATACTAATTACTGGAGCAGCAGGTTATATTGGTTCCGTTCTCACACCCACCTTATTAGCCAAAGGTTATGAGGTGACAGTATTAGATAATTTCATGTTTCACCAAAATAGCCTCGCTGAATGTTGTCAATATGACAACTTTCAAGTTGTTAGAGGTGATTGCAGAGATGAAAATACTATTAAACCTCTACTAAAAGACGCTGACATTATTATTCCTCTGGCCGCATTAGTTGGTGCGCCTTTATGTAAAAACGACAAAATGGCCACCCAAACCACCAACTCTGACGCTGTGCAAATGTTATGTCGTCTAGCCAGTAAAGAACAATGGATTTTAATGCCAGTCACTAATAGCGGCTATGGCATTGGTGAAGCTGGAAAATTCTGTACTGAAGAAACACCCCTGCGGCCAATTTCTCTATATGGTGTGACCAAAGTAGAAGCTGAAAAAGCAGTCTTAGAAAGAGAAAATAGCATTACTTTCAGGTTAGCAACAGTATTCGGCATGTCTCCCCGGATGCGAATTGACCTATTAGTAAATGACTTTGTTTATCGTGCCGTTCATGACCGAGCCGTAGTCATTTTTGAGGGACATTTCAAAAGAAATTACATTCATATTCGTGATGTGGCCAAAGTTTTTTTACATGGTATTACCAACTTTGAAACCATGAAAGGTAAACCCTACAACGTGGGATTAGATGATGCTAACTTATCAAAATTAGAACTTTGTGCAGAAATTAAAAAACACCTACCCAATTTTGTTTACTTAGAAGCACCTATCGGCGAAGATCCAGATAAACGCGACTACATAGTATCTAATGCCAGAATCATTAACACAGGTTTTGAACCAGATTGGTCTCTTAGTCGAGGTATCAAAGAACTAATTAAAGGCTATACCATTTTACGTAATAGCCTCTACTCTAATGTTTAGTTGAGGAAACAAATGCCATCCAAACTTGAGGATGTAATAGCCGTAGTTTTAGCTGGTGGCTACGGCACACGAATTAAACATTTACTTCCAGGTGTTCCTAAACCTATGGCATTAGTAGCGGGTAAACCTTTTGTAGAGTGGGTTGTCCGCTACCTCAAAACACAGGGAATCACAAAAGTCATACTTTCCACAGGTTACTTAGCAGAGGTAGTGGAACAACATTTTCAACATCAACCTGTGGAGGGTGTAGAGACTATCTGCTGTCAAGAAAAACAACCCTTGGGAACAGGAGGAGGTTTTTTAAATGCCGTCCATCAATCTGGAAGTTCACCCCCAGCTTGGCTGGTGCTAAATGGTGACTCTCTAGTCTTTACTCACTTAGACTCATTGACAACTCATCTATTAGATCCTAAAGTTAGTGGAGCCATACTTGGCTTATCAGTAAGCGATACTACACGATATGGTTCCCTAATGTGTAATCAGGCTGGTGATTTAGTAAAGTTTGCAGAAAAACGCCCTGGTGCTGGAGTTATAAGCGCTGGAGTATATTTGTTGCGTAATTCTTTATTGGCAGAATTTCCTCAAAACCTGCCTTTAAGTTTTGAGAGTGAAGTTTTTCCTTCTTTACTGACTAAAAATATTTGTTTAAAAGTAGCCACTACTAAAGCTCCTTTTTTGGATATAGGTACTCCTGAATCTCTGCCACAGGCTGAATCATTTATTTTACAAAATTTTTCTAAATTGATGAATAATCTATGACTGAAATCTACTCGATTTTAAAACGCTTACTGCCAAAAAATGTGCGAAATTTTATTCGAGATTCAGATCAGGCTTATCAAGAAAGATTACATGAAATAGACTTGAAAAATAGTCAGATTGCAGAACTAGAAAGCTCTCAACAGGGACTTTTGAAAAAACTGGATGCCAAAACCAGCCTTCTAGAACAGCAAACTAAAGCTGCTCATATGTTAGCAGAAATCTCTCATCTTTCTGATGAAGATTATGATCAGTTCAGTCAGGCAGGACTTTTCATTGTCGGATGAATTATTTCAATACTCGGAAATTTGTCTGGCTTGTGAAGAAATTCATCAACAAGTGAGAAATGAATTCAGCCCAGAGACTTTTAGATATAAAGAGACAACAGCTAATTATGGAGCAGCCCGATATGGTTTTAGTTCTAAAATTCAGAAACAAATAGGGGAAATACTTAATGAACTATCCAGTCAAGAAAGCCGAGAATTAATCACGTACAATTGACAATCATCGGGAATAGATTCATCCTCACAAAAGTAATCAAATACTATGCTAATATCTCGCGCCCCTGTTCGTATTAGTTTTTTTGGCGGTGGAACTGACTATCCTGAATATTTTCTTCAACATGGAGGTGCTGTATTAGCCACAGCGATCGATAAATTTTCCTATGTCACCGTCAGTCCTTTTTTGAGCCATCTATTTGACTACTCAATTAGAGTTTCCTATCGGCAAGTAGAATTAGTCAAGACAGTAGACGAAATAGAACACAAAGTTTATCGAGAATGTTTAAAATTATGTGGTTTGGATAAAGATATTGAACTGCATAATGTGGCGGATCTGCCAGCATTTACTGGTTTAGGCTCCTCATCTGCTTTTACTGTCTCTTTACTCCATGCCTTGCATAGCTTCAAAGGAGAATTTGTTAGACCCCTGGATCTAGCTTATGAAGCAATATATGTAGAGCGTCATTTACTCAATGATAAAGTAGGATGTCAAGATCAGTTAATGGCCGCAGTGGGCGGGTTTAATTTAGTTGAATTTAGAACAGAAGATGATATTGTAGTTAACAAATTGCCCATACTACCGGAACGTTTAGCAGAGTTTGAACGACATCTATTTATAGTATTTACCGGCATTAAGCGTAAAGCCGCAGATGTGGTAGCCAAGCAACTGCAAAAAGTTGGAGATAATACCGATACCTTGAAAACAATGCGCTCTATGGTTGATCAAGGATGGGATATTCTCACAGAGAATAAATGCTTATCTAAGTTTGGTAAACTACTACACCAAGCATGGATAGCCAAACGTAGTTTAGATGGAGGAATATCTAATTCTGAGATTGACAAAATTTATCAAATGGGTATTGAAGCTGGAGCTTGGGGAGGGAAACTGCTGGGAGCAGGAGCGGGAGGATTTATGTTATTTTTTGCCCCTCCAGAAGCACATATCAATTTACAGAAAATATTTGTTAATCATCAAATTTTACAAACCAAAACTAATGCACCTGGCTCACAGATAATCTTTTCTTAAAAACTACTAAAATAAGACGAAATATGATGAAAGTTTTAATTATTGACTTTGACTTATTTAATAAAATCGGTGGTGGACAAACATTTTATCGCAGCCTGATTGAAAAAAATCCGCAAATCGATTTTTACTATTTAGTAATTTCCGAGCCTTTATCTCAGGCTCGTCCCCACAACGCTCACCCTATTCTTTATCAAGAAAAGTATCAAATACTTGATGATAAAATATTTGTAGATTTAACGCCGCCAAAATGGATTTATCGGGCCTTTGTTATGGCCAGTAACATAGCTGCTTCTGTAGCTGGGCAGCGTTTTGATGTCGTAGATTTACCAGATTATGAACAATTGGGGACAATGCTTCGACCTGCTCTGAATTATCACAATGTTGATTTTGAGCGGATTTTCCTGTCAATGCATGGAACTATTTCCACATCAATTAAACTTGACTGGTTCTATGGCGGTAAAGTAGATCAAACTCTAATTTGGCAAGAAAAAATCCAATATAGTGTAGTTGATAATCGTTATGGTATCAGTAAGCAATATTTGGATGAATGGCGAGAGATTATAGATTTACCATCTGATTACTTAAATCCTTTATCAGTTATATCATTACCTAAGCCTAGACTAGCTGAACCGACAGAAGAATTACCCAGCTTAAATTTTGTTGGGCGCACAGAAAGGCGGAAAGGTCCGGATATTTTCGTAGACTTAGCTTGGTGGCTACCTCGTTCTAAATTTAGTAGAGCTAACATTATTGGTCCTGACAGTTATGGCGGAGAAATAGGCTCAGGACTGCTGCTTTATCAAATGATTAATAATAGGCTCAAAGGTGACATCACATTACTGCCATCTATGAGTTACACTGAGCTACAGCAAGTTTTTACTAGTAAGTCTGTAACTATTCTCCCCTCTAAATATGACACCTTGAATTTGACTGCACTTGAGTCGTTGTTTTCAGGTTGTCCAACAGTAATTGGCACTGGAGCAGGAGTAGTAAGATTTTTGCAGGAAACATATCCTAGCCTTCCCTTGCTGACAATAGATGTTAATAATATTTATTCATCTATTCCTGCTATCTGTACGGTATTAAATAATTATGATGATTACCGTTACCAGTTAGTAGAAACTTTATCTCAAGCTCAACCAGATTTATCTGGTGCATTGCTAGAATCGATATATGAAGTTCAACCATCCTATGATCAAGCCTTGCGCTCTGAGGTTGAACGCTGGTATTTGCAGTTAATCAGGTTGCAAAAAGAAACTAAATTAAAAAATTTGATTAATCCTGCAAGTATTCAAAATAGTGCTGCTAAAACTATTAAAAAGAAACTGCAACCAGAAGTTAAGCAGTCTCTGAAAAAGGTAAAATCTTTGTTAGAGAATCCCCAAGGATTTCTCAAATCTAAACTTAAGTCCGTTTTAAGTAAAGATAATTACGAAGTTTTAAAGGTTGTAGACCAAGGAATAAAAGCTTTATCGCTCTTAGATAAATATGGCTATATATTCAACTTAGGTGAAGGAAGTGAGCAAGAATTAAGCGGGAAAGTAAGTAATTGCTGGAATTTATCATCTGAGCATCGCATCGATCGCGTGCGAATTTGGAGAGAAATAGCTAGATTAGAAATGCTACGGGGAAATGACATCGTAGCTGCTACCTATCAGATCAGATGTATGCGATTACTGGGAGGCGATCGCTTTGGGGATTTAAAAACAGTTATACCCACTCTCCAAGCTAACGGCTTCAGAAAGGAAGCTGCTGCGGCTGAAGCAATGTATAGCCAATCACCAGACCAACGTCAACTGTGTAGAGCAATCATTGATCAAGCACTAGCAGATAACAAGCTCAATCAAAAATGGGAATACGAATTTTTAGACGATCGCCGCACCGCATCTAACTATCGAGTTTCCATCATCGTTTCCCTGTACAATGCAGCTGACAAACTCGCTTTATTCTTGCAAACCTTACAATACCAAACTTTAATTCAAGCCGGAGCCGCAGAGATAATACTGGTTGATAGTGGTTCTCCTGCTGATGAATATACTGTGTTTAAGCAGGTGATGGAATCACTAGATATTCCCATTCTTTATGCGCGATGTGCCAAACGGGAAACTATACAAAGTGCATGGAATCGTGGTATTGACTTAGCTCACTCTCCCTACTTAACCTTCTTAGGTGTTGATGAAACAATACTACCCGAATGTCTAGAAATTTTAGCCGCAGAACTAGATGCAGATCCGACTTTAGATTGGGTACAAGCTAACAGTTTAGTCACCAATGTTGACAAAAACGGTTCTTGGGTCAACGATATTATGATTTATGACCGGAAAGGTTATAAACAAGATTTAGTTTATTTAGAAACATGTTATCTCTCTTGGGTAGGTGCATTATATCGTCGTTCAATTCACGATCGCTTTGGTTATTATGACGCTACTTTCAGAGCGGCTGGAGATACAGAATTTAAGAGCCGGATTTTGCCATTTATTAAAACTAAAGCTATTCCCCAAACTCTAGGAGTTTTTCGTAACTATCCAGATGAGCGAACAACACAACATCCAAGAGCAGAAATAGAAGATTTACGTGCCTGGTATTTACACCACACCTTAGCAGGAATTGAGTATGCTTTTGCTCATCGCCATCCCCAAGAAGCAGAAGAATTATTCTACTCCTGTTTACGATATCGTAAATCCTATTGTCAACACTGGAGTACAGATATAGAGTATGCCTATAATGTTGGCAATTTCATCCAACAACATACACCAGATTCACCAGCTCTAAAATATTTACCTGGTACTAAAAAGCTACTTGATGCTTATAGAAGATTAGATTGGATACCAAAACTTTCTAAACTATCACATACTGCTGAAGTTGTGCGCGTAAATCGGCTCATCAATGAAGTAGACCAGCAGCATCGAGCTATTAATAGCCAAATTGTCGAACCTATGTATAAGATTTTCAATGACAACCGCCACGAGCAACATTCATTTTTGTGGTTTAGTAATATATAAAAAATACACACGGTATTGAGGGCTGTATTTCTATGAAAAAAATCAAACATTGGCTCAAATATAAATTACGTCAAGCACTAGCTATTCCCGCACTAGAAGAATCTGTCGATCGCATCAGTACACAATTAACAAACAAAAGAGATGATACAGGGCTATTTGGACTATCCTATTGGTATGAAGGTAACTTATGGGAACCTCCTGTACAGCTAGCATTGCGGGATTTGTGTAAGCCCGGTAACGTAGTTTTTGATGTAGGAGCTAACTTTGGTGGACTCACAACTGTGATGTCACGTATGGTAGGACTTAATGGTCGTGTTTGTGCCTTTGAAGCAAGTCCAAGAATAGTTGATAAATGCCAAAGAAATTTAGTTTTAAATGGATGTAATAACGTCCAATTATATCATGCAGCTGTTTTTAGCAAATCCCATGAACAGGTTGCCATCTATTTAGGAAGTCATCTCAATGACAGTATTTATTCTCAAAATAGCACTGATACCCCTGCTTTCAATATCAATACTTTAGCCTTAGATGACTTCATAAATTTCACTGGTTTAGTACCAAATTTAGTCAAAATGGATATTGAAGGAGCAGAGTTTGATGCAATTAAAGGGATGTTAAATACTATTTCCCATCATCAACCCCACCTCATTTTAGAAACACAACCAAGCGATACTAGATGTCTTGATTTACTCAGAAGAGAAGGTTACATAGCTATAGATTTAAACTCTTATCGAGAAATCAAAAGCCCAGATGATTATCCTGCAAATGTAGAAATACGTAATAATCTTTATATTCATCAGGATAAGTTAACAGAAACACCATACAAGCCTCCTTTTACTTTTGTTGAAGAAGCAAATTTAACACCAAAAGATTTCACTAATATAGGACAGAGTTTAATTACATTAGAAAAACCTCTGCAATTAAATAAAGGAAGATATTTAATAGAAGTAGATTTCACTGCTCAAGGTACTGATAATGAAATGATGTGTGGAGTCAAAGTAGGAGAAAAGCAGATTTTTAGATATCATGCTTTTAGTAAAATCTTAGCGGAAAACTATAAGGATTGGGTTATCGACTTGCCAATAAAGTCAGATATCAATATCTTCTTTGAGTTTATAAATAATACTTTTGATAAAACCTTATCAATCAAAGGTGCAAAAATCATTAGAATCGGAGAATTTGATAACGTAAATAGTAATTTATACATTTAATTTTTTAGGAGCAACCAGAAAAGCAATGATGCTTACTTAGAAATAAAAAGCTGTTTTAACCTGACTTTAAGGAACTGAACATATGCAAATAAAAGCTAGGATTCACCATTTAATAGAATCATCTGTTTCACCACAGAGTAGATGATATTAAATCTGGTTTCTTAGCTTGTGTAAAATTTGCCAGATTCTGTGGTTATTGTTCATCTTCCCACTTGAAGACAATATCCAAAATGGTTGCTAGTCTGTAATACCATCCGGGATGGATTACATTACTCCAGATAGCAAGAGTGTATTCCTTTTTCATCAATTTTGGGTTAATCAAAGAAGTTACGTCATTTCAGTCAGCAAAAAATCAAGATTTTACTCAATTTTGATGGGAGAGGGATATATTCTGGTTAAATGTGTAAGCCTTGACTAGATAACTATCTATCGTTTAGCTAATCCAATACTTAAAAATTTTAACTGTTATCTCCATTTAAAATAATTAAGCTCAGGAATCATCTAATTTAAAGTTACAACATTGACTGACAATGATAAAATACCCAGTTATTGATAGATTTGATATTTCTATGCAATGTCGTGTTTGTGATTCAACTAATTTAGAACTGGCGATCGATCTTGGTAGCCAACCTTGGTGTAACCACTTCCTCAAGCCAGAAGAAGTTGGCAAAGAACCATTTTATCCTTTGCGGGTTCTCTATTGTCACGATTGCTGTACAGTGCAACTAGATTACACTGTCAAGAAAGAGATTATGTTTGGAGACCACACTTATCTATCGGGTGTGACTCGTTCTTTAAGTGAGCATTTTAAAAATGTAGCTCAGGAAGTAGATAGCAAGTTTTTTCAAGATACGGAAGGTAAATCTGTACTAGATATTGGTTCTAATGATGGGACTCAACTGAAGCATTTTAAAGCACTTGGTTATGATGTTCTGGGTGTTGAATCTTCCAAAACGACAGCGAAGATAGCTAATGATGCGGGAATAACTACTCTGAATGAGTTTTTTAATTTAGATGTAGTTGAACGCTTAAATCGCAAATTTCATGTCATCAACGCTGCTGGTGTCTTCTTTCACTTAGAAGAACTACATTCTGTGGCTGAGGGGATTCGAGAAGCTTTGCGGGATGATGGGGTGTTTGTGGTGCAGTTTCTCTACATGAAGCGGATTGTAGAAAATCTAGCATTTGACCAAATCTACCATGAACATTTACTATATTACAACCTCAATACTATTGAAGTGCTGTTAAACAGACATGGATTATCCATGTTTGACGCTTATCTATCCCCGATTCATGGGGGTTCAATTATTGGTTTTGTGACGCACAAAGGGAAAAAGGAAGCAAGCGATCGCCTCCAATCTCTCCGTCAAGCAGAAGTAGATGAAAAAAGCAACGATTTATCAACTTATCTGGAGTTCGCACAACGGATTCAAAAGATGAAGAGCGAAAATCTAGCTTACCTACAAACCGCTAAACAACAGGGTAAAAAAATCTTCGGTTTTGGCGCTCCCGTCAAAGGTAATACACTGCTAAATTACTTTGGCATTGGCACTGACTATTTAGATTGTTTAGTAGAAAAGAATGAACTCCGCAGGGGACTTTATTCCCCAGGTCAACATCTTCCTGTGGTCATCGAAAAAGAACTTCAGGAACTTCCAGATATTTATTACGTCTTGGCTTGGAACTTTAAAAAAGAAATTTTGTCTAATAACCAGGACTTGATTAATCGAGGAGTTGAATTTTACTTTCCGGTGAATCCCAAGGACGCTTAACTATGAAAATTCTAGTTACTGGTGCTACGGGGTTTCTTGGTACAATCCTATGTTCACAATTAGAAGCTCAAGGACATGAGTTAGTTCGTTTGAACTCCAAAAATTGTGACCTCACTCAGCAAGACTCTCTGCACCAATTTAACCAGACAAATTACGACCAAATATATCATTTAGCTGCTTGGACTCAAGCAGGTGATTTCTGTTTATATCATCCTGGTGAACAGTGGATTATTAATCAACAAATTAATACTAACGTACTGGCTTGGTGGCAAAAGTATCAACCCCAAGCCAAGTTAATTAGTATGGGAACAAGTTGCGCTTATGCTCCTGATTTACCACTAATAGAAGAAAATTATCTCACAGGTATACCCATCGATAGTTTGTTCACTTATGCAATGACAAAGCGGATGTTATACGCAGGACAATTAGCATTGCATAAACAATTTGGCTTGACCTATCTATGTTTAGTTCCTTCTACCCTCTATGGATCAGGATATCACACAGATGGTAGACAAATGCATTTTATCTTTGACTTAATTCGCAAAATTATTCGCGGTAAAATTTACGGTGAACCTGTGACTCTTTGGGGAGATGGATATCAATCTAGGGAACTGGTTTTTGTTGATGATTTTGTCAACATTATGATTAAATTAGCCACGAATGTAGATAATCAATTAATCAATATCGGTGCAGGAGAAGAATACACAATTAGACATTTTGCCAAATTGATTTGTGAAGAAGTCGGCTATGACTTTAATGCCATTCAGTTTGATACAAGCCGTTATGTTGGTGCTAAATCTAAATGTTTAGCCATTGAGAAACTAAAACATTATGTTCCTGATTTAAGTTTAACTTCTTTAGAAGTGGGACTGACAAAAACAATTCAATGGTTTGAAACCCAAAAAGCAAAACTAATACCAGCCAATAAGTGAGGAATAACTTTGGATTACTGGGTTCAAGATAAAATCAAAAGTTTAGAAGCAGCCTTTACACCAGACTATTGTAAAGCTATCGAATTAGTAGTGCAGTTAATTACCACAAGTTTTCAACAAGGAAATAAATTGTTAGTTTGTGGTAACGGAGGTTCGGCTTCTGATGCACAGCACATAGCGGCTGAATTTGTAGGTAAATTTAACATTTGTCGTCGGGGTTTACCAGCAATAGCACTTTCTACAAATCCTGCAACCCTCACAGCTTGGACAAATGATCATGAATTTGAAACAGTTTTTTCTCGTCAGGTAGAATCTTTAGGTAAACCAGGGGATATCCTGTGGGGAATTTCTACTTCAGGTAAATCTAAAAATGTCATTTGTGCCTTAGAATCAGCGAAAAAGTTAGGATTAATTACTATTGCTATGACTGGTAATAATGGAGGAATGACAAAAGATTTAGTAGATTATCCCTTGTTTGTGGAAGAACAATATACACCTTCAGTACAAGAAATTCATGTGATTACATACCATCGCATTTGTGAACAAGTTGAATTACAGTTGTTTACAAAAAACAGTTAATTAGATTTATTTTTCAGTACCTTTTGATTTTAAAAGCATTTTTACTGAGGAGCAATTAAGATTGAAAAATTTTTTTGTATATGGATATTTCACCCAATCATACTAATAAAGCCTTGTTTCTAGATCGAGATGGGGTGTTAATAGAATATATTCCCTATCTTAGTCATCCCAATCAAGTTAAAATTCCTGCTGGTGCAGGTGAAACTTTAAAGAAATGGCATGATGCTGGGTATTTACTAATAGTCATTACTAATCAATCTGGCATTGCTAGAGGCTATTTTACCATGAGTGATGTTGAGGCAGTACATGCCAAAATGAAACAAGAATATAAAAGTTTTAATGTAGAATTTCAGGATATTCTGATCTGTCCTCATCAACCATCTGATAACTGTCAATGTCGGAAACCATCACCACAAATGATCCTAGAAGCTGCCCAAAAGTATGCAATAGAAATTGAGCGATCGTTCTTTATTGGTGATGCTATTAGTGATGTAGAATGTGCTATCAATGCTGGGTGTCAGCCTGTCTGGTTACAAAATAGTAGAATGGAAAATCAAACTCTCTGGCAACAGAAAGCTTCTATTCATATTGTCAAGGAAATCAGAGAAACGATGCAGCTAATTCCAACTTAATAAATTTACTAGCAAGCATGAATCAAAACGACAGTCTTGGAGAAGTACCAATTTTAATTTCTCTTATTCCCAACTTAATGGGAGGAGAAGGACACATAATCCCCTATCATATTGCTGTCAGTAAAGCTGCTAATTTATTAGAGTGGAAACATATAGCCGCTATCCCACCTGATGCAAATGTACAGAATTTACCTAGTAGTTGGTATCCTTATTTAAGTCACGTCGATTTAGAAGCAAAACTTCATCCTCTAATTAGAATATTGAGGTTTAGTGATGTTTGTCATCTGGCTAAAACTATTGCTAACTTTTTAAAAAAAGATGTTTTACCTTACTCTAATTATCCCATAATTTTTACAGAAAGGTTTATTCATATACAACTTTTTGCTTTACTAATTGCTTTATGCCTCATTCCTAAAAAAAACTTATCGGTTTGGTTGCTTTATCGTCGGGATACACATAGAGATAAGACTTGTTGGATTTATAAATTATTAAATAAATTAATTAAACAAATTTTAGAACCGGGAAGATTTCATTTGCTGACTGATAGTGAATGTTTAAGTAAATCCTTGGAGAATTATTTTAATGAGGTAGTTACTGTCATGCCAATACCTCATACAGATTTTATTAATTTGGAAAGTACCTCTCAGACAAGTAGAGAAGTTATCTGTTGGTGGCCGGGAACACCCCGTTTAGAGAAGGGTTGGGATAATATCAAATCATTAGTAACCGCTAATTTTGATGCTGCGAAAAAAATATGTTTGGTAGCAGCGCAAAGTTCAGAACTATTACCTTTAGCTGGTGGTATACAAGTTAAATTAATTGCTAATTATTTGACAGAAGCAGAATATTTATATTGGCTAAAAATAAGTGATATTATTCTCCTGCCTTACGATGCTATTGCTTACAGTGAACGCACATCAGGCATTTTTACTGAATGTATTATTGCGGGTAAAATACCTGTAGTTACAGCAGGTACTTGGATGGCAAAAGAATTAATCAAATATGGTTTGAATGAATTAATTATCGATTGGGATCAGCCAGAATTAGTTGTTAAAGAAATTATTAATTTAGCTCAATCTGAAACTGTGAAAGATAAAATTTTAAAAATTCAAGCAGCCTATCAAGACTTTCATTCTCTAGAAAATTATGCTCACTACATGAATAAATTATTTCTATGCTCACTATAGCAGTTGATTCTACTCCTTTAACTTCTCAACCTAGTGGTATTGGGTTGTATACTTATAATTTAATCAATGCCTTAAAATTACTGCAAACTACAGAAAATTTTCAGTTAGGAACTGTATATCAACCCAGATTAAAAAATTGGCTGCGAGGTAAATTTATCACCCCGGATTTTATCAATAACTTGGATATTCCGGTTTACCGCTTACCTGTTCCTGTGACTATTTCTAATATTTTATCTAAATTTCCTAATCCGATTCTAGGTTATTGTGAACGATATTTACCACCTTTGGATATAGTTCATGGTACAGATCATGTGGTTTATCCTTGCGCTAAAAGCTTGAAAATCATGACTATACATGATCTGACTTTTATTAAACATCCGAATTTTGTTAATTCAATAGTTAAAACCTATGCAGATCGGGTTAAACGATGCTTAAAATGGACAGATTTAGTTATAACTGTTTCTGAAAGTTCTAAAAAAGATATTGTTGAATATTTAAAACTGCCACCAGAGAAAGTTTACGTCACTCATTTAGCTAGTCGCTATTGTCCTAATTATTTATCTGTGTCAATGATGGAGAAATTAGCACAAGAGTTGAAATATGATTTTACTAAACCCTATCTTCTATTTGTAGGTACTTTAGAACCCAGAAAAAATATTACTAATATTATCTCGGCTTTTAATTGGTTAAAGCAAAAACATAAAATTGAGCATCAGTTAGTGTTAATAGGTAAGAAAGGATGGAATTATCAACCAATTTTATCAGCAATTGAGGCTTCTCCTTGGCAAAAAGAAATTCACCATCTTGACTATTTACCCAATGAAATAGTAGCATTATTTTACTCCAAAGCAGAGGTTTTTATCTATCCTTCTCATTATGAAGGTTTTGGTTTACCCGTGTTGGAGGCTATGACTTTGGGTGTACCTGTAGTTACAGCTAATACATCATCTATTCCAGAGGTAACGGGGGATGCTGCTATACTAATTAATCCAAATGATTATGTACAATTAGCTGAGTCTATATTAAAAGTAATTAGTGATGCTCATTTACGTCAATTGTTAATTAATCAAGGTAAAGCAAGAGCAAATTTATTTTCTTGGGAAAAAACTGCAAAAGAAACTTTGAAAGCTTATAAAAGTATTATTTAATGAATATCGTCAATCAAGCTGATTCACACAAATTAATCATTAATTTATCAGTTCTTTTATCTCGTCCTACAGGTATTAGCAATTATGCTCAAAATCTTTTTCCTTATTTAAAATCTCTGCAACCAACGCTGTTAACATCGCATAATTTCCCAGATTTTAACTGTTATCCTGTACCAAATAATTTAACTCCAGCACAAGGAACAAAAGGTCATTTTCTTAGATTATTGTGGACGCAGTTGAAGTTACCACAAATATATAAAAATCTCCAATCTCAACTGATATTTTCACCAATTCCTGAAGCACCGCTATATACTAATTGTAGGTTTGTGGTGATGTCTCATGATTTAATACCTTTGCGTTTTCCCAGACGCTTTTCACCACTAACTCCTTACCATCGTTATTATATTCCTCAAGTTCTCCAACAAGCGCAACATATTATCTGTAATTCTCAAGCAACGGCTAAGGATATAATTAATTTCTATGGTATTTCTAGTAGTAAAATTACGCCAATTCTGTTGGGATTCGATCGCTCTCATTTCCGCTTTCTTAATCTTCCCACTAGGAATTACTTTCTTTACTTAGGAAGACAAGACCCTTACAAAAATTTACAAAGACTGATTACGGCTTTTGCGGCTTTACCTAACTACTCAGATTATGAGTTATGGTTTGCTGGTCCTACCGATAAACGCTATACACCATTTTTAAAAACCTGTGCAGAGGAGTTAGGTGTTAGCAATCAGATCAAGTTTCTCGATTATGTAGATTATAGCGAATTACCTGAGATTATTAATCAAGCGATCGCTCTCGTTTTTCCTAGTTTATGGGAGGGGTTTGGCTTTCCGGTGTTAGAAGCGATGGCTTGCGGTACACCAGTTATTACTTCTAATTTATCTTCGCTTCCCGAAGTTGCGGGGGATGCGGCTATTTTGATTAACCCCTATCAGACAGAGGAAATTACAGCAGCTATGAACAGTATTTTAAATGATGGGGGTGTGCGATCGCAACTTTCCCAAAAAGGTTTAGCTAGAGCAAATCTATTTAGCTGGGAAAAAACTGGACAAGCTACGGTCGAAGTTTTGAAGAAATATATCTGATGTTTATTTTACTGTTGAGGTTGTTGTGCGGCTACTTTCTTGACTAACTCTAAATCTAAGTTTAACTCAGAGGCGATCGCTTCCGCACTCAACCCCAAACGTAGCAATAAGGGAATGATTTCTATTTTACCTTCTGCTCTTCCTTCGGCTTTACCTTCGGCTCTTCCTTCGGCTTTTCCTTCTTGTTTAACATCTTGAAAATACCGTGTTTGCTTCAGTTCATCTAATCCAAACATGGCTTCTAACTCCTGACGACTCAATTGAGGAAACTGGTTATTATCCTCCTTGAGACTGTTGTGCGGCTATTTTCTTGACTAACTCTAAATCTAAGTTTAACTCAGAGGCGATCGCTTCTACACTTAAACCTAACCGTAGCAATAAGGGAATTATTTCTATTTTACCTTCAGCTTTACCTTCGGCTCTTCCTTCAGCTTTACCTTCGGCTCTTCCTTCGGCTTTTCCTTCTTGTTTGACATCTTGAAAATACCGTGTTTGCTTCAGTTCATCTAATCCAAACATGGCTTCTAACTCCTGACGACTCAATTGAGGAAACTTATAGACCAGTATCTTATCTACTAATTCTATCACTTTTCTCCGCAGATTTTCATCCTCTACTGCTTGGACTTTATTTCTCAAATCTCCAGCTTTTTCTGTTGCTTGAACTGGTGGTGCTACGATTAACTCTAACATTCCCAATCCGATAGAATTGGAATTTATTTCTTGACATTCGTTTAAGTATATCTTTACAAATCTCTGAGGGTGATATAGTTCTTGATACTGGATTAATTCTGGAGTATCGACACTACGATTAGGAAATATGGCTACTGCACGCCAATTTTGTTGAGGCTTATATTGCTGGAGATAAATAAATATTTCTCCAAAAAAATCCCAGTAAAAATCTTCTTTTTTCTGAAATTGGACTTCTACAAAATATATCAGTTTATCTTGGCTATCTATTGGTGGGAGAAATATCCCATCAAAGCGAAAAGCTAATTCTTTGATTTCTACTGAACCAAATTGATATCCATCTGCTTGTGATGGGGATTCTCCGATTAGTTCAAACAGGACTTGAGGTAGAGTTTGAAAGATTTGATAAAATATTGAATCAGTTTTCATAGATAGTTGTTATTTTTGCCTTTACAAACTATACCATCACTGCTCAAGTATGTAAAAATAGTAATTATAATGCTACTCTAAAGTTAGCTTAACCAATCTTAGCTTAATTAATCCTATGGTTGTAGAAACTCCCACCCGCCAGTATTCTAGAGAAGAATACCTTGCATCTGAGGAAACTGCTGAGTACCGCAGCGAATATCGTAATGGGGAAATTGTACCGATGACTGGTGCTTCACTTAATCATAACCAAATAATTATTAACTTAATTATCGCTATTACCCTGGCGATGAGAGAGCAAAATCACTTTGTTTATACGAGTGATTTACGTTTGTGGATTCCCCGTTATCGAGAATATACTTATCCAGATATCTTGATTATTCAAGGTGAACCAGTGTTTGAAGAAGGACGCACAGACACAGTATTAAATCCTAGTATTATTTTTGAGGTACTTTCTAAATCTACAAGTGGTAGAGATAGAGGTGATAAATTTAGATATTATCGGTCTATTCCTGAATTTAAAGAATATATTTTAATTGACCAATATCAAATTAATATTGAACATTTTAGCAAAACTTCAGCAGGTGATTGGCTATTACATGAATCTGACGATGCAGAGGGAATTTTAACTTTAACTTCTGTTAACTGCCAAATTCCCCATCGTCAAATTTATGAAAGAGTTCAGTTTGAAAATACACCAGTTTAAAAAAAACAAAATTCTCGATATAGCAGGGAACAGGGAACAGGGAACAGGGAACAGGGAACAGGGAACAGAATGGAAAGTAGATTGATATATAGCTTTGTTCCAAAAATTTGCACCTTATTTACCTGAAATCTGCTATAACTCAAAGTCGAACTTTGAATTTTGAATTTTGAATTTTGAGTTGTTTACGCTGTTCCCACCGCACCAGAATAAACTAAACCCCGTTGCATATCTAAGGTGAGAATTGAGCCATCTTTAATTACTTGTGTCGCTTGTTTCACACCGACAATTACAGGAACGCCAAGACGCAAGCCAATAACGGCTGCATGGCTGCTCAAGCTTTCATCTTCAGTAATAATTCCCCCGGCTTTGCGGATAGCTTCCACAAAATCAGCACCAGTGCGCGGAGCTACTAAAATATCTCCTTGACTAAAATTGCTGGCATCTATGCCGTTATGAACTACTCTAGCACGACCACTGATTGAACCTTGACCTAAACCAATTCCTTGACCGAGTACGGCTGTAACAACTTCTACTTTGATTAAATCTGTAGAACCGGATACTCCTTGGAGCGTTCCAGCTGTCATGACGACTAAATCACCTTCTGTCAGCAGATTCTTTTCTTGAGCAACGTTAATGGCTGCTTGGAAGGTTTGACCAGTGGAGGGTAATTCTAGGACTAATAGGGGTTT
Organism: Nostocaceae cyanobacterium; assembly: GCA_035298905.1. Lineage (GTDB taxonomy): Bacteria > Cyanobacteriota > Cyanobacteriia > Cyanobacteriales > Nostocaceae > DATGXB01. The sequence continues at coordinate 19,095 of DATGXQ010000209.1, forward strand.
AACTCCCCAAACTAGCTGCAACTGTCTGGCGACGTTAACGTGGGGTGTAACGGCTAAAATAGGTGTTTTGGGACGGAATTTGGAAACATTACGAGCGGTAGCACCAGTTTGGGTGAGGGTCATAATAGCTGCTGCACCCAAATTTTCGGCAATTTGTCCCACAGCTTGGCTGATAGCATTGGGAATAGAACGGCGATTATCCTTGCTATTGCGGAAGTTATTATTTTGCTCTAATTCCTCTTCTATGCGTTCTGCAATTCTGGCCATGGTGGCTACTGCTTCTACTGGGTAGCTACCCACGGCGGTTTCATTGGAGAGCATGACCGCATCTGTCCCGTCTAAAATGGCGTTGGCTACGTCAGAGACTTCCGCACGGGTGGGACGGGGGTTACTCACCATGCTATCAAGCATTTGGGTAGCGGTGATGATAGGAATACCTAGACGGTTAGCGGTAGCAATGAGCCGTTTTTGTAGGACTGGTACATCTTCGGCGGGGAGTTCTACACCTAAATCACCTCTGGCTACCATGACCCCATCACACAAAGCTAGAACTGCTTCCATTTGTTCGATCGCTTCGTGTTTTTCGATTTTAGCTACAACGGGTACGTTTTTACCAGTGCTAGAAATCAATTCTTTAATTTCGATGATGTCTTGGGGGTTACGCACAAAGGACAACGCCACCCAGTCAACGCCTTGGTCTAGACCGAACATCAAATCCTCGCGGTCTTTGTCGGTCATGGCTTTGATGGATAAGTAAACTCCCGGAAAGTTTACACCTTTATTGTTAGAAAGTTTACCTGCTACTGTCACCCGACAATGTAAGTCGCCTTTGTCGCGGTTAATTTCCTCGACTACCATTTCTACCCGTCCATCATCGAGGAGGATTTTTGCTCCTGCGGGTACTTCATCTGCTAGGTAGTCATAGGTAACACAGCTAATTTCTTGTGAACCAATCACGGGGCGGTTAGTCAAGGTGAAGCGATCGCCTTTGGCTAAAACTATTGAACCATTCTCAAATTTCCCTAAACGAATTTTTGGACCTTGTAAGTCTTGGAGAATCGCTACTGGTTGATTGAGTTCAAAAGCTGTTTGGCGAATTAATCGGATATTACGTTGATGGTCTGCGTGAGTTCCATGAGAGAAATTGAGCCGTAGGGTTGTTGCTCCAGCTTCTATAATGGCTTTTAGCACTTCTGGGCTGCTAGTAGCGGGACCAATAGTAGCAACAATTTTAGTTCGGCGCAGAGAATCTCTTAATTGCATAAGGGCTGAATTTGAGGATCTATCTGGGAAGTAATCGTAAATTAAGCGGCTTTTCCATTTCCGTCACTGCTATATCTAAAGATGTCAGCAGTTGAAGAAGGATCTGCGGGATAAATTTGAGATTGTAAACTAATATTATCTACATCTTGTATCCAAGAGAGCTTTTTTCGTTACATCTATTGTTTCTTGTGACACCCGCCTAGATCAGCAACACCTTGGATAGTGTCTGAAATCATAGCTGCACTTGCTGACTATTGAGTTTAATTGTCGCTAAATCTTACTTTAGTGAACTTTACATAACTTTATGCTTTACTAAGATTTATCCTATATTCTTAATGTTTCATCTATAAGGAGTTAGAAATGCTTGCGTCGGAGGCGCAAAAGCCACTGACAGTCCCACCCAAAGAATTTTTAGCACCTCCTGGTGATTTTAGTCCCACATTACTACTATTTTTGGTAGTGGTGGCAATGTTGGTATTATCCAACTTTGGTTATTGGCTTTGGGAATGGCCACATTGGCTGTGTTTTAGTGTTAACACTCTGGCCTTGCATTTTTCGGCGACAGTAATTCATGATGCTTGTCACCAATGCGCCCACCGCAACCGAGTGATTAACGCCATCTTAGGTCATGGTAGTGCCTTAGTTATGGCTCTGGCTTTTCCAGTATTTTCACGAGTGCATTTACAGCATCATGGTCATGTAAATCACCCTAAAGATGACCCAGATCATTATGTTTCTACGGGTGGGCCGATTTGGTTAAGTCCTGTACGGTTTTTATACCATGAGGTCTTTTTCTTTCAACGGCGACTGTGGAAAAAATACGAGTTGCTGGAATGGTTTATTAACCGTTTGATTGTGGTGGCGATTTTTGCTGTTGCTATCAAGTACCAGTTTTTAGGCTATATTCTCAACTTTTGGTTTATTCCTAACTACATAGTCGGGATAGAGTTGGGACTATTTTTGGACTATTTACCCCATCGTCCGTTTGTGGAGCGCGATCGCTGGAAAAATACCCGCGTCTATCCTAATCATCTCCTCAATATCCTGGTTTTTGGTCAAAATTATCACCTAGTTCATCACCTATGGCCGGCCATTCCTTGGTATCATTATCAAGATGCTTACTATGTGATGAAGCCCCTATTGGATGAAAAAGGCTGCTATCAAACTTCTGGACTATTGCAGAAAAAGGACTTTTTACAGTTCCTTTACGATATGTTCGTGGGAATCAGATTTCATCCACATCACGAATAGTTGTCAATTGTGCTGTTTACTGCGCTGCTTTCTTGTAGTAAAAATTGCTATAAGTTGCAGCGATTTTTATTGCTATTTATTCGATTTACCTTGAGGTTGCACCTTCTAGGGTAAATTTAACTTACAGCAGGTTGCAAGTGAATGAGGTACAAACTGAAAATCACAACTCAAGCAGCAAGCGGATTTCACTCCTGAATCCTGACTTCTGACTTCTGAATTCTGAATTCTGCTGTAGCAATATAAATACAATAAAGTTTAACAATTTGTATATATTACCAGCAAAAATTCATAAAATTGTGGTATTAAAAAACTATTCTATTTACAGCAGGGAACAGGGAACAGGGAACAGGGAACAGGGGTGAAAGTCTTTTAGCATAAAGCTTTTTTCCAAAAATTTGTACCTCATTTACCTAAAATCTGCTGTATGTATACAGTAGCATAAGGGTGCTATAATACTTAACTTGATTAAAACTAAAAATAAATCAACGCTTTGCTGCAAAGATTTATTTGTCTCTATCTTCAGGTAAAACAGCATCTATCATTTCTCTACTCTAATTTTAACAATAAAGAATTGAGGAGCAGAGCTAGAAATGCTCCGCCTCCGGTCAGGAAACAGAATTTAAAATCGAATTCTGTGCGATTAGTCATTGAATAATTGGGTTTCCATCCCCCATCAAATTATAAATTTGGTGGTCAAGTTTAGTGGGTGTAAATCCACCACTAATTGCTCCTGAATTTTCAATTCTTATTGAATATTTCTTGCTGATTACTTGGCTCAGATCATCAGAATTTTATCCCCCAATTAATGATTGGCATAAATTAGCTCGAATACTTCTCACAAAAGACATTGTTGAGGAGAAATATTGAGCAATAACCATCTGGTTATAGCTATTACATAAATCTTTAAATCAACCGATATCAAAATATCTATTACTACACTATGCGTCAACCTCATTCTAAAAAATCAAAGCTTTCCTCTGTGAGTAGGTCTCAACCTCCATTGAAAACTACTATCAATTTAGTTACTACTCTTAAGCCTGGGAGAAAACGCACCACTCCTTCTAAATTTATCCAGTGGATTGGTCTGTTAAAGGTAGGACAAAAAATTAGCTTAGGCTATGGAATAGCTCTCAGTGTATCAGTGTTGGGTACTTTGTCTGGCTTAGTCATTGCAGATAATTATCAAAAGCAAAATCTAGAGGCTCAAGCAGATGCTCTACAAGAAATTCAAATAATCAATTATTTAAAAATTAATGAATTGAAAACCAGAACTAAGCAACAACAACTTATTTCCTATCTAAATAATCCTCAACGCTTGCGAGAAGAGTCTAATCACTTAAGAAAATTTATGACTGAATTTAAACAGTCATGGGTAGATTTACAAGTCTTGGAAACAAAGCAGAGCAACGAATCTGGAGACTCCGAAGAGGAAATAAAATTATTCAAACGGTTTGTGCGTACTTATCAAGGAGTTCCAGAAGGCTACATCAAAGAACTAGAAAAACTACTAGAATCCCTAGATATAGATAATACTCAGCCCAAAAACCTTGAGGTAATTCGTGATCAACTGATTAACTTTAATAGTAGTGCAGTAACTGAGCAGATAGAAAATTTTTCTGATGACCTGACTAAAATCGTTGATCAATCTGCACTTGAGTATAAAAAAGTTCCAAAAGTTTTAGCTGTCCAAATACTTCGATCGCAGATTATTGCTGGTAGTTTACTTTTATCAGTAATAATTGCTACACTATTGGCTTATCATGTCAGTCAAGCGATCGTTAATCCTCTACAAAACCTGACTAAAGAAGTCCAACTATCCATCCGTCAAGGTAATTTTGACCAACAGATAAGAGTGGAATTTCCTGATGAAGTAGGTGTTCTAGCTACATCTTTTAATCAACTCATTCAGTTTATGAAAAGTCTGTTACTGCAACAGCAAGAAGCCAAGCAAAAGTTAGAGATGTACAGTCAAAATCTAGAAGAGAAAGTTGCAGAACGAACTAATGAGTTAGAAGAAAATAATCAACGTCTCAAAGCCACCTTAAAAAAATTACATCAGACTCAAGCTCAAATGGTGCAAAGCGAAAAAATGTCTGCTTTGGGACAAATGGTAGCGGGTATAGCTCACGAAATCAATAATCCGATTAATTTTATTCATGGCAATCTCAAGCACTTAGATGAATACTCTCAAGACCTATTGAGATTGCTGCAATCTTATCAAGAACATTACCCCAATCCCCCAGAAACTTTGCAAGCCGAATTAGATGAAATCGAACTCGATTTTGTCAATCAAGACTTGGTTAAAGTCATTCAGTCAATGCGAACAGGAACAGGTCGTATCCAAGAAATTGTTAAATCACTCCGCAATTTTTCGCGTTTAGATGAAGCTGAATTTAAAGAAGTAGATATTCACGAAGGTATTGATAATACATTAATGATTTTGCAACATCGTCTCAAAGCAAAATCTGACTTTCCAGAAATTCAAGTGATTAAAGAATATGCACAATTACCATTAGTTGAATGTTACGCAGGTCAGCTAAATCAGGTGTTTATGAATTTACTAGCTAATGCAATTGATGCCTTAGAAGAAGCTCGTCAAGGATATTTATTTTCACAGATTATAGATAAACCAAGTATAATTACAATTGGTACTGAGATGTACGATCAAGATTCAATCAGAATTACAATTGCTGATAACGGTGTAGGAATTCCTGAAGACATAATAACAAAGCTCTTTGACCCTTTCTTTACTACTAAACCTATAGGTAAAGGTACAGGATTGGGTTTATCAATTAGCTATCAAATCATTACTGAAAAACATCGTGGACGGCTTTGGTGTGATTCCAAAATCGGAGAAGGTAGTAAATTTATGATCGAAATTCCCATTCGTCAAGATTTATCAATATTACTACAATAGCGTTCAAAAATGATTTGAATAGTTATTCAAACAGCCTATTCTTAACCAAGAAATCACTATACTATACCCAGCCGATTGAAAAAAGTTCAGGCTCTTATATTCCGTATACTTAGGATTAACCTAAAAATATGGCTAAAGAGTCTGAACTATATAGCTTGAAAGCGAAAATATTAGAGAGAATTTCAAATCTTTGAGGGGTCGATTTCTAGACCCAATTTTTTAGCTATCCGGCTACCATAATCTTTATCAGCGCGGTAGAAATGAGGTAATTGGCGCAATTGAATATCTTTACGTGCTTGACTCAAACTGCCAACAATATTATCAATTAGGCGTTCTTTTTGGTCGGGTGTCATGATTCTATATAAATCCCCTGCTTGGGTGTAATCGTCGTTTCCTTCCCGATGGTCATAGCGATCGCCTTTTACAGTCCCCAAGTCTAAAGCTGGTTCTTTATAAGCTGGATTCTGTTTAGGACTATTCTCATAGCTATTAGGTTCATAGTTGGGTGCGCTACCCCCATTGTCACCTAAAGCCATTGCACCGTCGCGCTGGTGATGGCTAAACGGACATTTTGGTTGGTTAACTGGTAATTGTTGATAGTTAGCGCCAAGACGGTAGCGTTGCGCGTCTGGATAGGAGAGAATCCGCGCTTGTAGCACCCTGTCAGGAGAAAAGCTAATACCAGGAACTACATTAGATGGTGAAAAGGCTGATTGTTCTACTTCAGCAAAATAGTTTTCAGGATTGCGGTTGAGTTCCAAAGTACCGACATCAATCAAAGGATAATCTGAATGTTTCCACACCTTGGTTAAATCGAAGGGATTATCGGGATGTTGTGCGGCTTGTTCTTCCGTCATCACTTGAATACATACCCGCCACTGGGGATTATTTCCCTGAGCGATCGCCTCAAACAAATCACGGGTTGCATGATCTGGATCTTCTCCCTTAACCCTTGTCGCTTCCTCTGCGGTAAAGTTGGCTATTCCCTGTTTACTCTTTAAGTGGAACTTACACCAGACTCTGCGCCCTTGGTCATTGATTAAACTAAATGTATGACTACCATAACCATTCATTTGGCGATAGTTTTTGGGAGTTCCGCGATCGGAGAATAAAATAGTAATCTGATGTAATGCTTCTGGACTCAGTGACCAATAATCCCAAACAGCATTAGCGTCTTTACAGTTAGTTTGGGGATTGCGTTTCTGTGTGTGGACAAAATCAGGAAATTTTAGGGGGTCACGGATAAAGAACACAGGTGTATTATTCCCTGCTAAATCCCAGTTCCCCTCTTCTGTGTAAAACTTCACCGCAAAGCCTCTAGGGTCACGTTCCGCATCAGCCGAACCTTTTTCACCTCCGACAGTGGAGAAACGCACCAGCACAGGAGTTTGTTTACCAATTGCCGAAAAAACCTGAGCTTTGCTGTAAGCAGTGATATCATGGGTAACGGTAAATGTACCAAAAGCGGCTGCTCCTTTAGCATGGACTACCCGCTCAGGAATGCGTTCCCGGTTAAAATGTGCTAATTTTTCAATCAGGTGGAAATCCTGTAACAATATTGGCCCACGAGCGCCAGCAGTCAATGAGTTCTGATTATCTCCAACTGGTATCCCTTCAGCAGTTGTTAAGTTTTTGTGTTCAGTCATAATCGATTATTTCTCTATTAATTAGTTTTTTGGATGTGAACTCATAGATATTGACTAAAACGAAGTCGTTATGAGTTCTTTTAAGAAGATAATCGATACAACTCAAACTGAGGTTTATATGTAAAGAAACTGAGATGAAATGTAATTTTCAGTTACTGTAAAATTTAACGAACTACTTTATTATGATGTGATTTGGCTGTAATTAGATTAATATCAAGAGTTTGTGTAAATTCTGGGAAAGAAAACTTTACTTTTCTTAACTGTCAGAATTTATTTAGAAAATTTAGCTTTGCTGCTTATTTTAGGGACTTTGCGAGAACTATACTTTTTTCGTAATTCAGAAATCACTTTATTTGCTGGTTCAGCAGTGGCTTTTCCACTCAGAATCTCTCTTAATCTTCTCGTTAATTCTGCATCAAAATTCTCGTTCATAGTGTTTTAAGTTGAATATAAGTTCTATTGTACTGTTTTGGGGCGATCGCTAAACCTAAAAAATTAAATTTACTTACGCTGTAACCATTTCTGGAGTTGAATCAGGGGATGTAGGTTCAAAGTGTAAAACCATGATTTGTTCTGGACGTAAACCTAAAGATTCGTAGGTGCGTCCGGTGCGATCGCTAAACTCAACTTCAAATGCATTACCATTAGCTAATATTTCTACTACTGTACCAACTTGACCACGCCAGAGATTATATTCCGGTAAATCAACTGTTAAAGCAACTACATCCAGTAACTTGATTGTATTGAGCTTCATTTTTCCGTCTCTCCAAAAACTAAAGAGGATAGCAGGTGGTTAATCTAGGAGTAGTTGAACCATGTTCAATAATCCAACCACTACGAACAGTTGCACTTCTATTCTGCCATTTAAGCGTAAACTCTACAGTGTAGCGTTGTCCAAAATCATCATTTCTATTTAACTTAGCTTCTTGAGTTTTGACAGCTGCCAAAATAATTTGGCGTAAATCTTCAGCGTTCTCAGCTGTTAGTCCTAGCATTGATGAGAATAACCTAGCTTTATGTTTTCCCTCGTCATGATTGGGATTAAGACAATAATCTCGTAACTTACGAATATCAACTACTGCATTTTCAGCGTATGGAAGCAAATTTACTGTAACAGTTTTCCTCTGATCAAGCAATTGTTTTAGCTTTAAATAAGCAGATGAAATGTTGATATTTTGATTATTTATTACTTCTTCTTCACCAAGTAGACAATCATAGATCATATAGGTTTTAATTCCTGGATTCCCTGCTTCAGCAGTTTCACCCTCATAGAAAGTAATTGTACCGTCTTCTTCACATTCATAGTAGGCTGAATATATGTCCCCCCAATCTAAATTTGAACTTTTACGTACATCTTGTATTACATCTAATTACATCATCAATATGATGAGCTTGTGTTTCTACTTGCACTAGACGCTGACCTGTGAGAATGTAGTTATGCAAATTTAGAACCATTTAGGCTCAATTCCTTGACTTTGGTTTATCTTACTAAGTATAATGAATTGTTATTGTGATTACTTTTTAAGGGTAGTAATAAATATTTTTAGCTCTATATTCACACTGAAATTAAAAATAAATATTATATTTACTACTAAGTAGTTTAAGAGCTTTATCAAAAACAAGCAGCTTTTTAAAGTCGCAGGTTAAGCGATCGCCTAAAACGGGAATTTCACCATCGCACAAAAGCCTTAAATAAGCGATGGCGAAACGCCCAGCGTAGCTGTTCGTATCACCATTTTTATGCTGTATATTATTTACTTTCCTTGAAGGATTTACGCAGGTATTTTAAACTTTTAATCACACTACTTGCTGTGCAGCTTGTAAAGACTGGGGTAAATTCCAATCTGGACGCAACTTAGCAGCTTGGCGTAAATAGGTATGAAATACAGGTGTAGTAACTGGTAAATTAGCGTGAATTAATAGGCGAATGCAGCGCGGTAAACTGCCCTCAACGTGCATTTGCTGTACATCCAACATTGCCACACAGTCCCAATCTGGACGAGTTCTGGCCACTGCTGCGGGGAAAATTGCATCTAAATCACGGGTAACAGTAAAAGTGACACTGAGAATTTCTGATGGTTGGAGTTTATTTCTTAGTTCTAACTCATCTAATAATTCTGTTACGGCTTCACTAATTGCTTCGACACTATTTTCTGTAACTGTTGTTGCACCACGAATAGCTCTAATTTGCCACTGCACTCCCACAAATCCTCCTTTTTTTGGTCATTATTTCAGTAGTCATTAGTCATTAGTCACTAGCAAAAGACCAATGACTAGTGATTTAATGACAATTCAATGAATTTATGGTCGATATAACCATAGGGGTAAACCACTGGTTGACATTTCAAATTCTAGCCAGTCGATACCCGCACTTATTCTCGATGCACCCTGACGATTCCCTGGTAATAAACGTCCCAGTAATGGTTTTCGTTCCTCTAGCGTATAACAAGGTGTTTTCTCTGGATCAAGCCCTACTAATTCTGCTGTCCAGCACCTTGCATCTTCTTCTGTACCCAATTTGTCTACAATCCCTAAATCTAGGGCTTGCTGTCCTGTGAAAATTCTCCCATCAGCGAAACTTTTCACAGTTTCCACATTTAAAGAACGGGCTTCAGCTACAGTTTGCACAAATTGTTGATAACTGGTATCGATTAAATCTTGCAGGATTTGTTCCTCTGGTTCTGTCAGCTGGCGATCGAATGCCAAAATGTCTTTATAAGGACCAGATTTAATCACTTTGAAGGAAACACCAATTTTGTCTAATAGACGTTCTAGGTTATTTCCTCGCAAAATTACACCAATGCTACCAGTAATTGTGCCTGGGTTAGCCATTATGTGTTCAGCTCCCATCCCAATATAAACGCCACCAGAAGCCGAAATGTTGCCAAAACTGGCCACAATTTTAATTTTTGTCCTAAGTTTTTTGAGGGCGCTGTAAATTTCTTGAGAATCTCCCACTGTCCCACCAGGGCTATCAATACGCAGCAGTAGGGCGGGAAATTTTTTCTCTTCTACTGTTTTTAGAGCTTCTAAGACCCGTTTGCGGGTAGCACCTGCGATCGCGCCAGTAATTTCAATTCGCGCGATTTGTTTACGAAACTTAGATGGAAAAGGCCAAACCATGAGCAGTCGAATAACTTGTTAATAAAATTAATATAAGCCCTAGTTGAGATTTACCGCTTTTCTTTGGGCTATTGAAAATTTTAATTAAATTTTTTTTCTGATGAATAGAGTCATTGACTTTTGCCTGTGCTTATTTATGCAGCACAAGTTAAGTTTAGCTCACATCGCAATATTAAACCTGGTCTGCACTTTCAGTAAACTTTGCTACAAACCTTTATTTGAGGGTTTGTACTTAGTTTGTGTTTTCCAGTAGTTTTTAGTCGTTAACTATTTACTCAACTTTAATTAATTTAATTCATTCAAACAAATACAGCAATAGTCATTACTAATTAAATCTAGTAAAACTTGGTTAAATCTCGTTTGAGAGTAAAAAGGCACTTATCTAAGAGTCTATTCGTAGCATTTGACACCGATAATAGGCATAGACATCAAATAGAGAGCCAACAAAACTACAGGTTAAGCTGATAACAAACAGCCCACGCAAAGGGCTACCACTGCCAAATGTGGCTAGAAAATGTAAAATCTGGGTGGGAATAGGCTCTATTAGGTCTTGCAAGGGGGGAATATAACCTAAAATTAATAAGCACAGCAGTATTAAGCCGACTAAAAAAATAGGCGCAATAAAACTGAACAGTGCAGTTAGTAGCAGGGAGCGAAGAAAGTTGGTGAAAATAGTCATTATTCAGCAAGCTCCAAAGGTGAAAAAGACGATATCTCAACAAATGTCCTTTAATTTCTACAATACGAGCGATCGCTGCCAAACACGCATTCTGTCAAAAATCTTAAATTATCATTAAAAAAAACGGTAATGATGCTAAAAAGTGCAGATGCTACCAAATAACCTAAAAGTCCATGAAACTCTTATCCAATGGAGCTTACAGATAGCGATCGTACAAGAAAAGTGAAAATAGATCAGCCGAAAATGCTGAGAATGATTCTAAACATTACTCAACAAAACCTTGGTTTCCTACTATAGCGGAGCGATCGCAGGCCAAAACTGGGAGGAAAAGAAAATTAAGTTAAGGGTTGTAAAGGGGGCAGGGGGCAGGGGGGCAGAGGTGCGGAGGGGCAGGGGAGATAATAAGACCCAATACCCAGTAGCCAGTAAGAGATAAACTTAGCGATATACAATAGTTACTAAAAATTAGCTAAAAAACATTGAGTCAAACAATATCCAAAACCAGTTTAGGCGCGTGGAGTCAGCGATTGCTGGCTGCGCTGTTGTTGGGTGGACAAGTGTTGGTTCACCTACTTAAAGGTAAGATCCATCGACGTAACACTCTAGAACAGTTGGCAGTAGTGGGGCCAGATTCTTTGTTTATTGCCCTATTAACTGCTGTATTTGTGGGTGCAGTGTTTACAATTCAGGTGGCACGAGAGTTTATTAACTTTGGTGCTGGTAATTTTGTTGGTGGAGTTCTGGCAGTAGCCTTAACTAGAGAACTTTCCCCTGTGCTGACAGCAGTAATTTTAGCGGGACGGGTGGGTTCTGCTTTTGCAGCAGAAATTGGCACAATGCGAGTAACTGAACAAATTGATGCTTTGTTAATGCTCAAAACAGACCCTATTGATTATCTAGTTATTCCCCGGACGATCGCTTGCTTGGTCATGCTGCCGGTTTTAACCTTGTTTTCATTAGTCACAGGGTTGTTTGGCGGCTTGATTATTGCTACAAATATCTATAATCTCTCAGATACAGTATTTTTAGACTCTGCTCGTAACCTGCTGACTGTCTGGGATATTGTAAGTGCCATTATAAAAGCAGCTTGTTTTGGCGTTTTGATTGCTGTGATTGGTTGTAGCTGGGGTTTGACGACTACAGGTGGTGCTAAAGGAGTGGGACAATCAACAACTACAGCAGTAGTAACTGCTTTGCTGATTATCTTCATTAGCAATTTCTTTTTATCCTGGTTAATGTTTCAAGGGCCTGGGAAGGCATTTGCCACAGGATTCTAGAATTTAAGATATATGTCTAATCATTAAACAGGAGTTGACATTATGACCAGTTCTAGCTCTTTTGCGCCTAACTCTACAGCGATCGTGGAACTTAAGCCAAGTTACAATATTCCTATTGTCTTGGTGCTGGGTGCTATTCCTCTCATGTTGATACAACCTTGGGTGGGAGGAGTCATAGCGCTGTTTGGGCTGTTTCTGATGTTACAAGCTGTAACTTTAAGGCTGCAATTTACCGCTACTGACTTAGATATTTACAGAGGGGAAAAATTAATTCGTCGTTTCCCTTATCGAGAATGGCAAAACTGGCGAATTTTCTGGTCTAGAGTTCCCATTCTGTTTTATTTTAAAGAAGTTAAGAGCATTCACTTTTTACCAATTCTCTTCGACCCCAACACCTTAAAAACTTGCTTAGAACAGCGTTGTCCACGGATTTAACTTGAATAAGAATTAAATTATATTGTCTATGAAGCCAGAGGAATCGCCAACAAAAGAATCAATTGATGAATGGGGAGAAGTGACACCAAACCCCACAGATGAACAACTAGAAAATTCTTCATTTGATTTAGCATCAGCTGAAAATCAAACAAATGATGCTGCGACAACAACAGAATCAGCAACAACAGAATCAGCAAGTCAGGTGTTAGACTTGGAGGAGAAATCATCTTCGATTGAAGATGAGCTTTATGCAGAAGCAGCGCAACGGGTAGCAGAATTAAGGCAGACAGCAGCAGATTTAAAAATGGAAATTGCTCAACTGCAAGCTACATACAAAAATCTACAAACACAAGTCGCTACAACACAAACTAATTTAAGTAACATTGTCCAAGAGTCACTGGCGCAGTTAGAACAACGTAAACAGACGCTACAAATTTCTGTAGAACAGTTGGAACGTCGCCAAGAACGTATTCGTAATGAGATGCGAACCACATTTGCAGGTGCATCTCAAGATTTAGCAATTCGGGTACAGGGTTTTAAGGACTATCTTGCAGGTAGTTTACAGGATTTAGCCACAGCAGCAGAACAGTTACAGTTAGTTCCAGCTGCTAAGGAGAGAGAAAAGCCAGTTGTAAAAGAAGTTGTGAAAACTGCTGAACCTCAGCTAAACATCCCGCAAATACCCCAGCAGCAATTTCAAGAGACTACCAAACAAATTCGCCGTTTAATTGACCAATATCGCAACCAACCCGATTATTATGGCCCGGTATGGCAATTACGACGGACTTTTGAACCAGTTCACGCGGAGAGGGTGTCTAATTGGTTTTTTAATTTAGGGGGAAGGGGTGCATTGCGGACGATGGGTAGCCGCTTGCAGAATATTTTGGTAGCGTCGGCAGCGATTTCGATTTTACATAAATTGTATGGCGATCGCCTCCGCACTCTAATTTTAGCTAACTCACCAGAACGCTTGGGAGAATGGCGACGGGGTTTACAAGATTGTTTAGGCATCGGTCGTCCAGATTTTGGCCCCGACCGGGGTGTAACTTTATTTGAAGCACCAGCCGCTTTAGCCCAAAGAGCGGATAGATTAACAAAAGCTAATCAAATGCCTCTGATTATCATTGATGATTCTGAGGAACAAATTAGTTTAGCTTTGTTACAGTTTCCTCTGTGGTTAGCTTTTGCCCCAGACCCGAAAACTATGCGGGATAGGGATTTCGATGATGATTTTTAGTTAGTAATTGGTCATCGCTCATTAGTCATTAGTCATTAGTTTGACTATTGACTTTTTGAATTTTGAATTTTGAATTTTGAATTGTTACTTATGGCTATTTGGTTAAGTTTGTGTGGGGCAGTTGTAATTACAGCTTATCTGTTGGGTTCTTTTCCGACTGGTTATTTAGCAGGAAAGCTGTTGAAAGGAATTGATATTCGAGAAGTTGGTTCTGGGTCCACTGGTGCAACCAATGTGTTAAGAACTTTGGGCAAAGGGCCTGGGGCTGTGGTTTTACTGGTAGATTGTTTAAAAGGAGTATTAGCGATCGCGCTTGCTTACATCTTATTCCAGTTTGCCCCCAGTCAAAATCTGATCCCATCAACAATAGATGTAACAATTTGGCAACCTTGGCTAGTTATCCTTGCGGGGACAGCAGCGATTTTAGGACATAGTAAATCGATTTTTCTGGGCTTTACTGGTGGTAAATCTGTCGCTACCAGTTTAGGTATTTTGTTAGCCATGAGTTGGCAAGTAGGCTTATCCACATTGGGAGTATTTGCGGTGGTAGTGGCTATTTCCCGCATAGTTTCGTTAAGTTCGATTTCAGGAGCGATCGCTGTTTCCATTTTCATGGTAATTTTTCAGCAACCATTACCCTACATTTTGTTTGCTATTGTCGGCGGTTTGTACGTAATTTGGCGACACAGCACCAATATTCAGCGAATAATAGCCGGAACAGAACCGAAAATTGGACAGAAATTAACTACTGAAACAGAACAAACCACCTAGTAAAAATTCAAAATTCAAAATTCAAAATTCAAAAAAGAAAAGCTGATTGCACTGGATAGTTATTTCAGGAAAGCTGTGCTAAAGGTGATTTAATTATGGTGAAATCCATCAAAGACAAAAAACTCACCCTAGCTGAATTTCTGGCATTACCAGAAGAAGATATAAACTATGAACTTGTTGATGGTTACGTAGTCCCTAAAGAGTCACCAAAATATTATCATTCAGCCCTACAAAGAACATTATTAATTATCTTGAATATTTGGTGTAAAGGCAAAGGTAGAACAGTTGCAGAATGGGCAATTATCTTAACACGTAAAGGACAAGATTGGACACCTTTACCTGATGTAACTTATATTTCTTATCAGCGTCTACCCAAAAGTTGGAAATTTAATCAAGCTTGTCCAGTCCCACCAGAATTAGTAATTGAAATTATCTCACCTAACCAAACCATTAAAGAATTTGCAGATAAAGCCAAAGATTATTTAGCTGCGGGAGTTGCCAGAGTTTGGATAATAGACCCCGAAGCCATGACTATTAGAGTATTTTTATCACCTGATGAAAGTCAAAATTACACAGACGATACACCAATTTTAGATGATGTACTGCCTGGTTTTGAGTTAACCGTAAGACAACTATTTACAGAAGCCGAATTAATTTGAATATAAATCTTGGGCGTTGCTGATTTTAAGAATGAAAATAATTTTGCATACATTCAAAAACCTTGTATGAACGTCAAGGAACGTCTCTACATTCCAAAATCATACACCAATTCAGCAACGCCAAATCTTGAAGGCATTTAAAAATAATTCTATTTTTGTTCATCTTGTAACCAGTCTTCTAATTGTAAACCTGTAATTCTTGATAAATCAGAATCGTGGGAAACTAAAATTAAATTATGAAATATAGCTGTAGCTGCGATAAATATATCTGCTTCTTGAATTGGCAAACCTCTTTGTTTTAAATCAGCATAAATTTCAGAAGCTTTTTGAAAAATTTTTATATCATCTAATAGTAGAACTGGATATCTATTACATAATTGTTCTAAATCAAGTAACTTCCTAGTAGCATTTACCGCTAAAAAACCGCGTTGAATTTCATAGTAAGTCATGCTACTAATGAAGGCTTTTTCTCTTTGAGTACGTATATTGTCCAACTGAATAATAACTTTTGGATTATTTTTGAAAATAGCTGAAATAATATTAGTATCTAGTAGATATCCCATTTACTTATTTCCGTCTCACTGCTTCATCAAAGATTGCCATTTCTTCCGGTGTTAAATCATTTAAACTTCCTGCTACAGCATGAGTAACCAAAATACTATCAATTCTCTCTATCAAGTCTTCTTGACTAATTGTGTCTATATTTGCCACAATATCATGTTTATTAAATAAATTATAAATATGGTTAGTAATTTCCTCTTTATTTAATCTTTCTTGATACCAACTACTATTAGCAATCAAATTTTCTACGATTGCTGAAATGCGCGTAAAAGCTGTTCCTTCTTTAAGAGATGTATTGTGCATATTTTCCTTAGAAGTTTTTCAAGGACATAATACTATTTTAGCAGCTATACAAAAATTTATCGAACCATGAAAAAAATTAAGTTTCGTCCTTTCATCTAACCAAATTTATATTTAGTTATTTCCGTTTCACTGCTTCATCAAATATTGCCATTTCTTCTGGTGTTAAGTCATCTAATAAACCTCCTAGTGCATATACAGCTAAAATCTGATTAATTCTTTCTGATAAATCACGGTCTTCAATAGTGTCTATATGATCACCAGAATTTGGTTCAGTAAACAGTTCATACATTTTCTGAATCATTTCATTTTGTTCTAATCTTTCTTGATACACACTATTATTAGCAATCAAATTTTTTACAATTGCCGAAATGCGCGTAAAAGCTGTTTCTTCTTTAAGAGATGTATTGTGCATATTTTCCTTAGAAGTTTTTCAAGAACATATACTATTTTAGCAGTGATATAAAAATCTAGCCAAATCTTGAAATATTAGGTTTCATGTCTCAAACAACCTACCTGGACAGAATATTTGTAAACCTGTGTCGTTAATTTTTCTATTTTTGTAAGATTAGGTTGAGAGAACATAAAATTTTAAAAGCCCTGAAATCAATTTCGGGCTAATAGCTAAAGTCATCTTTTAGATGACTAAATCAAATTCATAACCCGTTTCAACGGGTTTCAGCTTTAAGCCGGAAATTGATTTCACGGCTAACTAATATTGATTTTATTTCCTTAACTCAAACCACTTTATAAACTGTTTAACCAATTACCTATTTTTGTAATGTTAGGGTGGTAGAACATGAAATTTAAAAAGCCCTGAAATCAATTTCGGGCTAATAGCTAAAGTCATCTAAAAGATGACTAAATCAAATTCATAACCCGTTTTAACGGGTTTCAGCTTTAAGCCGGAAATTGATTTCACGGTTCACTGATATTGATTTTATTTCCTTAACTCAAACTACTTTATAAGCTGTTTAAGCAATTACCTACCCCCATCAGTATAAACACACCCTGAATTAATCACATTACCCCTTTGGTGCAACCAAAGTAAACACGGTAATTTCAGGACGAGCGCCGAAACGCAAATGTAAACCAGTCATCCCTAAACCCCGGTTGGTGTAGAGATACATATTTTTTACCTGATAAAGTCCCAAATAATATTTCCTTCCCCAAGGTGGGAGAATGAGCGGTTTAGTAAAAGGAAGGCGAATTTGTCCACCGTGAGAATGTCCTGATAGCTGTAAATCAAATCTGCGAGTTTTGGCAGTTTTTATCACAAAATCTGGTTCATGAGCTAATAAAATTGCTGCTCCTACTGGGGGTAATTTCTGCAAAACTAAATCTAATCTGTCTCTTTCGGCTGTAATATCATCAACTCCAGCAATATGTAATACAGCCTCACCTCTTCGCAAAGTGTAAACCTCATTACCTAAGTGAGTGATTCCCGCTTTTTCTAATACTTGGATAATCTTTTGGTAGTCGTTTTCATAGTCATGATTACCTAAAACAAACACAGTTTTATCTTTGGCACTGAAATGATTTAATGCATACTCCAAAGAAGGAATTAACTGTGATGAATTACGAGTGACTAAATCCCCGGTAATTGCTACTAAATCCGGTTTTTGCTGATTGACTAAATGGACAATTTTATTTATCCGTTTGGGAGTCATCCACCGATCACGATGTAAGTCACTAATTTGCACAATCCGATAACCGTTAAACTCTGGGGCTAGGTGAGGGAGAGTCAATTGTAAAGAATTGATCTCAATCCAGTTAGGTTCGATGAATCTAGCGTATAGTAAGGTACAGAATCCCAATAATAAGCATAATTGTAGATATTGCATGGTTAAACGGCTGGCTTTTAGCAGCCATCTCCGGTTTATCAAAGCCTAATCTCCTTTAACGTGACTGCCAAATTTCGCGCTCTACCATCTCTCTTAATTTGGCTGTTGTTTGTTCGGAAATCTGGAAAATTAAATAAAGACTTAAGCTGATTTAGTCGCTACAATGTAGAAATGTGATATATTAACTATTTCACTAAAACAGAACTGGGTTTTAGCAGTGCTGGGTTGAGGATAAAATTACTATGTAGTAAAAGTAACTATTAAACTCAGTCTCGAAAGTATGGAAATATCAGATTTTTAGAAATACTGAAATATCTATAAAGTACCAATAAGCACAATATACTCAGCTTTTAGCCTCAAAATTTAACTAGAGATTTAGAGAATTTTTGGTTTATGGGATTGCCAATTGTTGCTATTATCGGTCGCCCAAATGTGGGAAAATCTACACTGGTGAATCGCCTCGCTGGAGAACAAACAGCGATCGTCCACGATGAGCCAGGTGTGACACGCGATCGCACTTATCGAAATGCCTTTTGGGGCGATCGTGAATTTTTAGTCGTAGACACAGGCGGTTTAGTCTTTAACGACGACACCGAATTTTTACCCCTGATTCGTCAACAAGCCTTTACAGCCCTTGCGGAAGCCTCTGCGGCCATTTTCGTGGTCGATGGCCAAACAGGCCCCACCTCCGCCGACGAAGAAATCGCCACTTGGTTGCGTCAACAGCCAAAAACGGTTTTACTGGCTGTCAACAAATGCGAATCACCCGAACAAGGGATAATACAAGCCACAGAATTTTGGTCATTGGGATTAGGTGAACCCTACCCGATTTCTGCCATTCATGGTAGTGGGACGGGAGATATTTTGGATGAATTAATTAATCATATTCCCACTGTTACCGAAGTACCAGAAACTAACGAAATTAAAGTCGCCATTGTTGGTAGACCAAATGTAGGCAAATCCAGTCTATTAAATGCTTTTGTCGGTGAACAAAGGGCAATTGTTAGCCCTATTTCTGGCACAACCCGCGATGCAATTGATACAGTTGTCGAAAGGGAAGGACAAACTTATCGTCTCATTGACACCGCCGGCATTCGCAAAAAGAAAAACGTCGAATATGGGCCGGAATTTTTCAGCATTAACCGCGCCTTTAAAGCCATTCGTCGCGCTGATGTGGTTTTATTGGTATTAGATGCTTTAGACGGCGTAACAGAACAAGATCAAAAATTAGCCGGGCGGATAATTGAAGAAGGCCGAGCTTTTGTGATCGTCGTCAATAAATGGGATGCAGTCGAAAAAGACTCTTACACCATTTATGATTACGAAAAAAGTCTGCAAGAGCGCCTACATTTTACCGAATGGGCAGATACTATCTTTGTCAGTGCTATGACTGGACAACGGGTAGAAAAGATTTTGGAATTAGTCAACACAGCAGCCGCAGCACACAAACGCCGAGTTAGCACCTCAGTGATTAATGAAGTGCTAGAGGACGCGGTAAAATGGCACTCACCACCAGCCTCACGGTCTGGTCGTCAGGGTAAGATTTACTATGGCACACAAGTTAGCACCCAACCGCCAACTATTGCCCTATTTGTCAACGATGCCAAACGCTTCAATGATAACTATCGCCGCTACATTGAAAGACAATTCCGCCAACAATTAGGCTTTAAAGGCACACCTATTAAGTTATTCTGGCGGAGTAAGAGAGTGCGAGAAATGGAAGTCGGAAGTGTCAACAGAGCAACTCGTGTGTAATAGTAGTTTTTGGTCAGCAGTCATTGCTGACTCTCAAATGACCAATGACCAATGACCAAAAATGGACTTACTGCGATCGCTTCCACTTGGTTTATACTTAGAAGAACCGCAAACTTGGCTACATAAACTTGATCCACGCATCAAGTTTATCTGGCTGACAAGCTTTCTCACCAGCTATATTTTCGCTAACAACTACTGGCGTGTATTGTTAGTTGCGGTATTAATTATTACTACTCTTTTTGCAAAAATTCCTAAAAGAGTTTGGAAGCAACAGATGGGCTGGCTGTTGTTTTTAGCTGTTATGGTGTTGTTGTTAGGTGCAATTAGTCCTGATGGGTTTAGTATAGATTATCAACCACGCCTACCGATACAGCCAGCCATCACAACCCCAGCAAAACCATTTAATTTAGTTGATTTTATTCAAAATTTACTCAATGGTGATAAGGATTATAGCTATGTTTTATTTCATAAAAGTATATTCAGAATCACACGCTATTCCCTATCTTTAGCCATTAGTCTCAGTTCAATGATTTTTACTGTTATTTACAGTACTAATTTATATTTATTAACAACTGCACCAGAAGAAATTACCTCTGGGATGGAAAGTTTAATGAAACCCCTGCGTTGGTTAAAGCTACCAGTAACAGAAATTGCCCTCACTTTGACTTTATCTTTACGGTTTATTCCTTTAGTATTAGAAGAAGTCCAAAACTTAGTGCGTTCCGTGATGACAAGAGCAATTAACTGGAAAAAGTTAGGATTAAAAGGAGCCACTAAAGTTTGGTTAATTATCATTGAAAGGTTATTAGATAACTTACTCTTGCGTGCAGCACAAATGGCAGACGCAATGTTAGTTAGAGGTTTTACCAGTGCAAATGAACATCGAGTGCAATGGCAAGATTTAAAATTAAGAATTGGTGATTGGTTAGCAATCGGCATATTAATATTATTCTGGGGTATGAGAATAGCCTTTGGAACTGAACTTTCTTAAAAATCGCAGTAATAATTATTTAAAATAAATCCTAAATCCTGTGATTCATAGGGACACAGCACTGCTGTGTCCTCTGTCTTCTGTATTAAACTACATTCACCCAAAAGTCAGCAGTTTTAATTTGACCACCGCGATTAAATTGCAACCACATTTTATAAGTTCCTCGTTGCGGGAACTTAGTCATAAAATCAATTTGTCCATCTGCACTATTTTGCAAAGCATGAGCATGAATATAATCATTTCTAGTCAGAGGTAATGAACTCTTGATAATGACTAAATGACCTTTTTCACCTAAATATGGCTGTAAGTCTTTAATCACCTGATTGCTTTTAGCATCTTTGACATCAAATTTTAAGCTAATTTCTTGACCAGCTTTAATTTCTTTTTGAGCAACATTAAGACTGACTTTGACATCAGAGATGGTTTTAGTTTTTTCAAACTTTTCTAAATCTTTAGGTAAAGGAACTGAACCAGGTACTTTAACATTCAGCAAAGAAATAGTTTCCTTTTGTCCAGTAGGTTTATAGTCACTGAAAAAAGTATAATTACCAGACTCAGGGAAATTTGCACTTACTTCAAAACGGCCATTATTTTTATAGTCTGGATGTAGATGATCAAAAAAGCGTAGATCATCACTAACTACAATTAAATGCATCAGCTTCTCTTGGAAAACATCAAATTTGTTTACAGGTTTTCCTTGTAAATCTTGAATATCGATAACTAGATTAACTGGCTCTTTTGCAGCTAAGTTTTTAGGAGTTGTCAATTTAGCTTTTGTCGTTATTTTATTATGATTTGTATCGTTTCCATGCTCATCATGATGGTTGTGTGAACTAGATTCTTCATTATGATTTCCATGCTCATCATGATCAGTATGTACATTCGATTTCTCATTACTATTACTTTTGGCTTGTTCCTGATGATTTCCGTGATGCATATTTACTGAGGTAGCCACTTTACTTTCATCGGAAACCTTTGCTTCGCTGGACTTTACAGTTGATGAACAACCAGCAGCCAGTAATAAACTTGCCAAAATAAAAATATTGGTGAAATAACGTTTCATGTCTAAAACCTCTGACGAAAAAAACTAATGATGAAATTTAAATCTACATTAGAATATATTTTTCATTTTATCAAACCAGAGTAACTAGACTTGAAGCAAACTCCTGTAATTTTATCTCAACTTTTTTCTTTGAATATCTTTCGCTATACAATACCTAGAGCTAAAAACTATAATTTCTAGCTTCAAGAGTAAACTAAAAAAACAGATATAATTACTATCTTTTTGTTATTACTGTTATCTTAACAGTTAATTATTCAGTGCGTCAAGAGCAACTTCAGGTAGATTAGTAGCTTTTATGTCTATCACTTAAGTTTGCTGATTTGAAAATTGCGCGTTAGTATTCAGAATACAGAATCCAGCATTCAGCATTAAAGAGACTTTTACAGTCAAGCTGAATGATTTTCAAGAAATATTACTACTATCTATTCCTTATTGGATCAGCTCCTTATTGGAGCAGCATTCTGACTCCTGACTCCTGAGTTCTTACGATTTAGGATTGCTATATATATATTAATATTGAATTAACTATAAACATTTTTTCCTATATTTATCTCTATGCGGTATATTGCTTAAATACGACTGCTAAAGATGAAAAATATACATAGTAATTGCTTGACAAAAAAATTATCAATGCCTAAATACTTTTAATTAAAAAAATACAAAATTTGGTATTTGTACTTTTAATCTTAAGATTATAAATAAATTACACATTTTGCGTAGTTATCCAGATTTAAAGAAAATTTGATCATCAAGCTCAATGATTTTCGCTAAATATGACTAATATCTATTCTTTGTGTAATAACTACTTTAGCTTCTGACTCCTGAATTATTACATTTTTATCAAATAAATGGGAAGCCTTGAAATAATCAAAAAATGTATTATTTAATATACCCCGTTAATAACTTATTACTACTATTAGGGTAGCTTATTTAGCTTCCTTTAATTTGCAATTGATAAGCTTGAATTAAAACAAAATGAATGTTACTTTTAAGACTTAGTATTAAACTCATTATCTTGACTATTATTTTTAATTGTTCATCTTCCTAAAGATAGTAGAATAATGATTGGATTTATCTGGTATCCGACTATCAGATTTACTAACAAATAGACACAGTCTATAGGAAGATGACTATAAATAAAGGTAGATTTAAATTAATCCTGGTGTGTCGAATAACTGCTTTCTATGGAGGTTTAGCGGCGTGCTAAACCTTTTTTTATAGATTTAAAATTAGACATCGATAGCAAAATTAATAATACTTGCACACTTCCTAGTGGTTGATTAACTTTTTCAAAAGTATAGCTAAACTAGGCTAATACAATCTACTTCTACCCCAGGCTTGGTTTTGTACCAAGCTTTTCTTGTTAGATATAGTTAACTGATTTATACCTTAAGTAAAAAATGAATATAATAGGCATAACGGCAAATAAAAATTGTTACCAAGTAATTAGAATTTTATCTATTTTTGTGATTTAAAATTTTCAAATTATTGCTACTTATTGCTGCATCATATTGTTATATCTCGTTACCAAATCAATAAACTTAGTATAATTTAATATAAAAAGTGGCAACTACAAGTGTTAAATTAAATATGCGACTAAAGTAGGCATCATGTCAGTTTTTAATTAGGTTATGCCTTAACAAATCTTATACAATTTGTCCACTTACTGTAGATAGATGAATTGAAATTTAATTCAGTCTAAATTATTTAGTTATGGTAAACACTTGGTATATATCTGGGCTTGGTTGTGAGCCAAGCCTTTTTTATTAAATTACAATTAGTATCTTATTTGAACCATACCCAGTTTATGGTCTTTTTTTGAACATTAACTTCTTCAAATAAAGACTCAAGATAGATGTTATTAACAATGAATTTTATATCAATTATTCAAAAATTACAAATGTAAAATTTTATGCGAACTAGAAGCAAATAGCTAATTCAATTCTGCTATAGGTAGTAGAAACCTGTCGTAAAAGAGGGTATCATACCGTCTATTAATGCCTGAAAAACGTATATTCGCCCTGGCTACATATCCAAATCCAGGGTATTTTTTATAACAGGCGACTGCTGATAGAAAAAAATTTTGATTTCAGTGGTTTTTAAATATATTAAAATTTATAAATTGCTAATTAATGATGATACAAGGATTCTAAGTATAAAAGATTAGTATTTACTAAAAATAGCAAGCAAAATATTTTTGTAGACTAAGTTATGTCAGGCAGTTTTATTACATTAAATATAGAATTTATTGTTTTAACTTACATCCACTCCACAGAAATATATGTAAAATTTAATATAAGAATGTAAGGAATAGCAGTTTTTAGAAAATTTGTACACACCTTTTAGGAAGATGCACTGTAAGCAAAGTGAGTTTAAATTAACTAAATATGGTAAACACCTGGTATATACAGGGGCTTGGGTCTTATCCAAGCCTTTTTCATAGCTAAAATATATACTTGAATAATTTAGCACATTCTTAAACAAGATATCTGAGATTTTAACCAAGTGATGCCTTATCAGTTTTGAGGGTAATTGGACACATCCCATAGGAAGATGATTTGTAAGCTAAGTAGCACTAAATTAATTTAGTACGTTGTTAAGCACAGCAATTATGGAGGTTTGGTAATTAACCAAACCTTTTTCTTGATATCTAACCACCTAAAGCTTCTATCAGCTTTTAGAAGATTTGCACACAGTCTATAGGAAGATGAACTAAAGTTAGACTTGGTTTACATTAATTTTGGTGTAGTAAATGCTTGGTATATAGAGAGGCTTGGCTAGACCAAGCCTTTTTTAGTTGTTGTTGTAAAGCGACCAATTAATATCGTTGTAAGGATTCAGAATCTAGAATCCAGAATTAAATACACTTTGAAAGTCAAGCTAAATGATTTTTACAAAAAATGACTAATATCTGTTCTTGTGTGATAACTATTCTGGCTACTTACTCCTGATTCCTGAATTCTTACATATCGTTATTGGCAAATTACAAGAATATTAATTTAATTTTTTTAGGTTGGGTCGTAGCAAGATTCCGTAGGGTACGCAGTGAAAATCAACATTAACTGTAGAATAGAAGGGCTAGTGTTGGGTTTTGTTTCACCCCTCCGGGGAAGCAAGCTATAAGGGAGTGGTAGATTCCAAAGTTCATCACTGGGAAATTTTGAGGTGTAAAAGATAAACTGTAATTATTGAAAGAGTTCTAAACATTCACTTCTTAAAACTCCTTTAACCACTTTAATATTTCTAAATGATTTAGCAATAATCTCTTCACAAGAAATATTAATTTGTAATTGATTGAGAGTAATTAAGTCTAGAATGGAAGCACCATAAATAATTTCCGATATTCCTGCCCAGACACAAGCAGCCGCACACATGGGGCAAGGTTCACCTGTTGTATATATGCTATAACCTTCTAAGGAGTGATTTTGGAGTTTTTGAGTTAAACTGCGAATAACATTAACTTCTGCATGGGCTGATGGATCACTATCTCTTTTAACGGTGTTATAAGCTGTTGCTACTATTTGATTGTTTTGTACTATCACAGCACCGTAGGGTGCATCTCCTTTTTTTGCCTCTGCGATGGCAAAACGCATAAAATATTCTTGGTTCATTGAAATTTAGGGGGGAACAAGTTCATGATTTAGAATAGCACCTTGGCAAATTCTATTTACAAATTAGTTGAGTTTTACATTTGTTAATTATGTTACTAAGCAGAGAGAAAACTGAATTTTACTTAACAGACCTAGAAACTCCTGTAGGTAAAATCGTCAATTTAACGATTGCAACTCTAGTTTTGTTATCTTCAGGAATTTTTGTGGCAGAAACCTATAATCTTCCTGATGATTTACGTTTTCAATTAAGAATTGTAGATAGAATTATTTTAGTAATTTTTGCTGTAGAGTATTTAGTACGTTTATGGAGCGCTGAAAATAAAATTAAATATCTATTTAGTTTCTATGCCATTATTGATTTAATGGCTATTATCCCATTTTTTCTAGGAGCAATAGATATCAAGTTTATTCGTCTGTTGCGTTGGTTTCGGATTTTACGCTTATTCAGATTTATAGATAAGAAATTTTTGGTTGGCAGTATAAGTAATGAAGATGGAGTAATTTTTATTCGCATTTTATTTACATTATTTGCGATTATTTTTGTCTACTCAGGTTTAATTTATCAATTTGAACATCCAGTTAATCCTAGAGTTTTTGGCACTTTTTTAGATGCTTTTTATTTCTCAGTTGTGACTATGACAACTGTAGGTTTTGGTGATGTAGTACCAATTTCTGAGTTTGGACGTTTGCTCACTGTATTGATGATTTTAACAGGAGTTGCATTGATACCTTGGCAAGTTGGAGATTTTATTAAAAGATTTGTGAAGAATATCAATCAAGTAGAGACGGTTTGTTTAGGTTGCGGTTTGGCTTTTCATGATACAGATGCAGTTTTTTGTAGAAGATGCGGAACTAAGTTACAAAAGAATAATTAAAAATACAAAACTCAAGTTCTATCAGCATTCTAGATTAGATAATGAGGAAAATTTAAAGGGTCAAAATTAAGTAACTTTACGTAAGTAAAAGTTTGTGCTACACTTGTAGTAGAATCTTTTTCATCACCATAATTGTATTTATGTTGAACAGACAAGTTGACAAATCAAATTCGGGATTATCAACTCGTAATCTCTTACTTGGGATGTTCGCTTTAGGAGGTACTGCTCTGATTATCACAGAGCTATTTATCCATTTAGTTGCTAATATGTATGGGCCTTTATTTCTGTTATTTTATGGGGTTGTCATAGCCATTATTTTGGCAACAACTTGGCAATTAGTTCAACAAAAATCGATTCAAAACCAACCTTTACCTATAGTTTCTGCTGAACCAAATCCCTACAAAATTGCTTACTTGAATTCTGCTGCGAAGGGAGTGGCTGAAGTAGCAGTAATAAATTTAATCCAGAAGGATTATTTGCAGATTCAAGATAAAAAAATCATTGTAAATGCAAATCATCCAGCAAGGAGTCAATTAAATCCCATAGAATTAACGGCATTTGTTTATTTTTCTGCTTACTCCAAAAGTATAGTTTCAATTGAGTCCCTAGCTGAAAATGTCAAACCCCACGCTTCAATTTATGAACAGCAATTACTCGATGAACAACTCCTAACTTCTGAGAAACAAACAAATAAACAAAACCTCTTTTTTGTACTTGGTGCTGTGGTTATTATTGGTTTAGGTATCTTCAAATTAGTAGCAGCTTTAGCTAAAGGACATTATAACGTTGGTTTTCTGATTTTAATGGCTGTTTTTGGGCTTATATTTCTGTGGTATATTTGCCAAAATTCTCGTCTGACAAGTCGCGGTAAAACTTATCTGCAACAACTTCAACAAATATTTTCTCAATTACAACAAAAAATTAAAACTGAACCCCTTACTAACTTGGAATATAACTTAGCTGTAGCACTGTTTGGGTTTAATGTTTTAGCAGGAACAGCTTATGCAGCTTGTCAACAAATTTTTTACCCAGTGACTACTACTACTAGAACTTACAGAAATACTTCTAGTTCAAGTTCTAGAAGTGGTGGTTGCGGTAGTAGCTGTAGTAGTATTAGTTCTTGTAGTAGTTCTTGTAGTAGTTCTGATAGTGGTGGTAGTTCTTGCGGTAGTTCTTGCGGTGGTTGCGGTGGTTGTGGTGGTGGTTGTGGAGGCTAAAGGTTATGTTTTCTCATCTTCCAACTTTAGGCGTGGGTTTGGGTTTTCGCCAACCATTTAAAAGTGATTTATTTCTTAACTCACAAAAAGTTGATTTTCTAGAAATTGTAGCAGAACATTACTTAGATGCACCATCCCAAAAGCAGCAAGAATTGGAATTATTAGCAGCACATTTTCCGATTATTCCTCACGCTATTAATTTATCTTTGGGTAGTGCGGAAGGTTTAGATCAAGACTATTTACGCAAATTAGCAGCACTAATTAAACAGCTTAACCCGCCTTGGTGGAGTGAACATATTTGTTTTACTAAAGCGGGTGGTGTGGATATTGGACATTTATCACCTCTACCTTATACTCAAGAAGCTGTGGAAGTGTTGTGTAAAAATATTGCTGAGGTGCGACGTTGGATAGATGTACCTTTAATTTTAGAAAATATCACATATATGGTTACGCTTCCCGGTGCAGAGATGACAGAAGCGCAATTTTTAACGGAAGTAGTAGAAAAGTCTGATTGTGGTTTGCTGTTAGATATCACAAATTTACATACAAATGTAGTGAATTTTGGTGATGATGTGCAGGAATTTTGGCAACAATTACCTTTAGAAAGAGTGGTACAATTACATTTTGTGGGGGGACATTGGTCTGATGGGATATTAATTGATAGTCATTCCCAATCAACACCTGTGGAAGTGTGGCAATTAATGGATAAAGTGGTAAGTATTGCACCAGTGAAGGGAATTGTCTTAGAAAGAGATGAAAATTTACCTGCTTTTACAGAAATAGCAGCAGAATTGCACCAAGCTAGAGAAATTGGCAGGAGTTATGGTAAATGGGGTTAAGAGAAATTCAGCAAGTTTTAGCTCAAATTTATACTAATACAGAATTGCGGAAACGTTTTTTTGCTAATCCTCAAGTTGTTGGTTTGGAGTTGGGGTTAAGTTTAGATGAAGTGGAATATTTAACGCAACTTTCACAAAAAGATGTAAATACTTTTGCCAATTCTCTGAAGTGGAAGCGACTGGGAGAAGTGCGGGAAATGTTACCCAGAACAGCAAAAGTTTTGGGTAAGGATTTTAATACTTTGTTTTGGCAATATGCAGAAACTTATTTACCAACGGGAATTAAAAAACACCGAGATGATACGATCGCCTTCTCTAACTTTATCCTGAAAACTGCAAACCTGAAACTCCCTTGGATTAAAGATTTGCTGATTTTTGAACAAACTTGGCTGCTAAGTTATACACCCGCTAGATGTTTGTACATACGCTGGTTTCGTTATTCTGTTCATCTCCAAGATATTCAACCCCAAATAACTCTAGCAATATGGTGGCGACTAAGTGGTGCTTCGGTATTACACCATACCACGATTTTTCTACCCCGATTTTAGATTGATAGCGATCGCCAAATTATTTGGCCAGATAAAAAAATGTAAAGCGGGCGATGGGACTCGAACCCACGACGTTCACCTTGGGAAGGTGACATTCTACCACTGAATTACGCCCGCAAACTGAGCTTGAAAGATATTATATCACAACTAGGCAAAAAGTTAAGATATAGATTTTGGTGGAGGGGCGATCGCTCAAGGCTGACTGTCCCCAGATCAATTATACTGAACGATATTTGCGCGAGAGTGTTTTGTACAGAAGGTGGTCGTTATGCGATCGCTAAAAACAGAGTTTTCTTAATCTGCGAATCCATAGGAAAAAAATTGGTAAGCTTATGAAACATCTTCTGTCAGCCACACATCAACGCCAGTACCATACCAACCCAGACTTAAGCGCTCACTGACAACTCACATTAGTCTTAAGTCCCAGCCACAACCAACTCAACTATATTAAATATATACTCTGAGTGTCTACTATGTTCAATACCACAGAAATAATAATTGATGCTTTTGTCAACCAAATTCGAGAAGGCTATCGTCGGACTTACGGTGGCTTAAAAACAGATTATCAAGATATCATTGCTTGGGCTGGTAGCATGGCCTTAGAAAACATTGCTAACAGCGACGCGCTTTATCATAATGTTGAACACTCAGTCCTTGTCACCCTGGTTGGTCAAGAAATTTTACGTGGTAGACACATTCGTGAAGGTGGCGTTTCTAGTGAAGACTGGTTACATTTCATTATATCCCTAGTATGCCATGATATTGGTTATGTAAAAGGAGTTTGCCGCCAAGACCGAGAAGCAGAAGGTTTATATGCCACAGGTAAGAATGAGAAAATGATCTGCCTTCCCCCTGGCGCTTCCGATGCCAGTTTGACTCCTTATCATGTCGATCGCGCTAAACTATTCATTGATGAAAGATTTGGTGGACACAATTTAATTGATGCTGAAGCAATTAAAAGTTACATTGAGTTAACCCGTTTTCCTGTTCCTACTGCTGATGACCATCAAGAAACTAATAGTTTTGCTGGTTTAGTACGGGCTGCTGACCTGATCGGACAACTGAGCGACCCGCGCTACTTGCGGAAAATCACCAGCTTATTTTATGAATTTGAAGAAACAGGAATTAATAAAGTTTTAGGATATCAAAATCCCGGAGACTTACGCAAAAACTACGCTAAATTCTACTGGCATGGCGTTTATCCCTACATTAAAGATGGGTTGCGTTATCTCTCACTCACCCAACAAGGAAAACAAATTTTAGCCAACCTCTATTCTAATGTATTTGTAGTTGAACATGAAAAACAACATGAAGAACTACGCTATTTAGTTGAACAATTACATGCTTAGATAGTAATTTCACAACTGACAAAAAACCTTAAATTAACAACCATTGAAGATTAACTTAAACCTATGGATTGGTGGCAAAAACTTCAGAAAAACCCCTTAGCGAGATTTGGAGCAATATTACTGCTTTTCTTCTACATAGCTGTTATTGGTGCTGATTTTATTGCTCCTTATGATCCTTATGAATCACAACCCAATGCTTCCCTATTGCCACCGACTCAAATTCATTGGGTTTCTAAACAAGGAAAATTGACAACACCTTATGTTTACCCTACAACTCAAGGGCCAACTAACCTAGAAACAGGGGAACGTAAAATCATTATTAACGAAACCAAACCTAGTCCTATTCGCTTATTTGTTCAAGGCCCTGAATATCGATTATTGAGATTAAGTTTACCATTACCCCCCAAATGGAATGAAGTTCTCCTCATCCCTGGTATCCCATTAAAATGGCATTTATTTGGAGCAGATAATGGAGCAAGAGTAAATATATTAGGGACAGATGACCAAAGCCGAGATCAGTTTAGTCGTCTTTTGCATGGTGGTAGAGTCAGCCTATTTATCGGCATATTTGGGATTATGATCAGCTATCCAATTGGTTTACTTATAGGTGGGGTTTCTGGTTATTTTGGTGGAATAGTTGATACTGTCATCATGCGTTTTGTTGAAGTGTTGATGACTTTTCCTAGCATATATTTATTAGCTACACTTTCAGGTACATTAAGCCCACAATTAACCAGTAGTCAACGCTTTTTACTGATAGTATTAATCACTTCTGTAATTAGTTGGTCAGGGTTAGCGAGAGTAATTCGCGGACAAGTTCTATCAATCAAAGAGCGAGAATTTGTGCAAATAGCGCGGGCAATGGGAGCAAAACCACTGCACATTATTCTCCGCCATATCTTACCCCAAACTACAACTTATGTAGTCATTTCTGCCACCTTAAGCATTCCTGGTTTTATTAGTGCAGAAGCAGTATTAAGTTTACTTGGTTTAGGGATTCAACAACCCGATCCTTCTTGGGGAAATATGCTATCTTTAGCTACAAATGCCTCAATTTTAGTTTTACAACCTTGGCTAATTTGGCCGGCAGCAATTTTGATTATTCTCACAGTTTTAGCATTTAACTTATTAGGTGATGGCCTTCGAGATGCCCTAGATCCCCGCAGTTTGCAAAGATAAATAGAGAATTCTATTGTAGGTTGGGTTGAGGAACGAAACCCAACACCCACCTTCCTATTTATAGAGAAAAAGATAAATAAAGAATTCTATTGTAGGTTGGGTTGAGGAACGAAACCCAACACCCACTTTTCTATTTTACGGTTAATGTTGGGTTTCACTTTGTTCAACCCAACCTACAAACTTAACCTAATAATTATTCTGATAAACGCAACACCCAACGGCGGAACATTTCGACAATAATGCGCCAATTTCCTTGAGATTCTTCCACTACATCATGACGCTGTAAAATATTCAGCGCATCCTCTAAATTTTTACTGTTTAAACCTGTAGACTCAGCCAATACATCTAAACCTAAACCCTGTGGATGGGGTGCAAGAGTGCGAATAATAATTTGTTGACCTGGAACACCATCAGCCGCTTGAGTCCAAACCCCATCAAAATAATAGCGTCCCCGTTGGAAAAACTCACTGTCATTAATTATCGCTTCCACATCTTCCACAGTAAAAATATGGTCACGTTTTCTCCCTTGTTCAAACACAGAATCATTGTAGTTGCGAACTAATTGAAAGCCGAATAATTGCACTAAATAGGGTTGGCCGTGAGTTAAATCATAAATTAAATTTAGGGCTTCTGGTGTGTAGTCTAGTAAAAAATCCTCATCTGGGTTAGCGAGAATTTGGCGAGTCGCTGCACGATTTTGAAAACCCACCCGAATATTAATTAAACTGCCGAAAAACGGGTGAAAATAATCTGCTGACATTTCTTCTAAGGTGTGTAAACCCGCAAATGCAAAGCCTACTTTTGGACTCATTTGCACCAAACCCCGCAAATATCCCATAAAATCATTAGGTATTTTGCCTGAGTTAATTAAATCTTCGATTTTCTCAAATTCATCTATAGCGATAATTAAACCGCCTTGTAAATTAGCGATAACCTGTTTTAGAAAACGTTCAAAAGTACGGTAAGGAAGTTTTAATAAATCATCATCATTGGGTGGTGAGATTTTCACAGCTTGGGAAATTTCATCACACATCGCCATTAATACCTCACCAACACCTTGGGGTGCATCTGCTGACTTCAACATATTGACATAAGCGACTTGTATTCCTGCACCTAAACGGTTGACAATATTGAGCAGAACGGAAGTTTTACCCATGCGTCTGTGTCCATAAATAACTACAGACTGGATTTGATTTTCTGTCATCCAAATTTCTTCTAATTCTCTCATAATATCTTCTCGACCGACAAACCGATGACCTAAAACCGGGTCGCCGACAATATAAGGATTTGTTACTGGTTTAGTGATGGTAACTTCTCCCACTTCCCCAGCAATTTGTAAAAGTTGTTCTTGCCAATTTTTAGTTATATCAATAATTAAATCTCTTTCTGCTTCTGGTAGGGTTGCAGATGTATTTAAAATATTTGTCAGTTCACCTAATGCGCGGTTTAAAGCAAAGGAACGAGCAGCACGAGATACACCCCGGTCAATAAATTTTACATCTTCAGCAACTCGTTTTAAACTATTCAGTGCTTGCCAAGTAATGGGACGTAAAAGCGTTTCTTGGGGAAATGTGGGAATTTGTAAAGCGGCAATAGATTTTATTTCTTTTGCTTCATGAAATATGGTTAAAGTTTGAGCAAGGGTGTACATTTCTTCGCCATAAAGTGCAGAACGCACCACAGTAAAAGCTTCTAATGCTTTCGCTGGTTCTTTGTCGTAAATATACCAAAAACCAGCAGCAGTGGCACGAGCAGGTGTGTTTAATCTACAAATTATTTGAAATTGCTTTGGTAAAGTTAAATTATCTATTCTTGCGTCAATATTACTCTCAAATTTTTGTTGTAAAGAAAAGGATAAATATTTAGATAAACCAAGGATAAACCATGATGAAAAAAATATATATATCAACCGAAAAAATAAAATTAAACTTCTCCAAAAGAATAGTATTAATCCTTTGTATAAAGACGCTGATATAAATCGTAATACATTCCTAAAAATAGATATATCCGCGATTTTAGAGATATACCAAATAATCTGATCTGATGAGATTTTAGTAATTACACTGTTAATGGCTTGTACAACTATTATGAATTGTAGAGAGTATGTCAGTAATTGATTACCATTATGTAAACCTGTCTCCCAATCTCGCTGTAAGGAGTCCTGCAAATGTTTACCAAGCTGAGATAAGGGAATAAGAGTAATACGAGCAAAGAAATAAAAGTCAGTGTTAATTATTTTAAATTCTACAAGTAAACCAATAAGCCAAACTTCAGGTCTTAGCAAACCAAAGCCTAGACCTATATTAAACCATAAACTTGTTATTATTCCTGTTTCTGGAGTGTATATAAAACTCAGCACTATAAAAATAAAAATGTTAATTACTACACCAAAAGCTAAAACAGTACTTACAATCAATGAAAATCCTTTGAATAAAATTGACAACAAATTAAATGCAAAACCTAATACTAACCCAAAGGCAGTAACACCAAGTATTAATGTAATAAAGCCTCCAGATATGCCTAAAACTATACCTCCTGCTACCCCTAATGCTAGACTTAATGGCAAGCCTAATTCTGTAGTTGAAACTAAACCTGTTACCAAGCCTATTACTACACCTAAAGCCAGGAAACTCCAGTTAATTGAAATGCCTATAATCTGAAAAAATAGACATATAATTAAAGGTGTAATTACTGTCAATACAAGTCCTTGAAAAAGTAATTTACGCTTAACAGAATTTTGGCTTATTAATTCCCATAGCTTTTGCCATTTCATTTCTTTTGGTGAAATATAGCCACCCCCGAAGGTGTCTACGTACCACCGCAAGGCTTGAGGGAAGTAAAACACCCAGTACAATAGGCGCAGATAATCTAATGGGTTGAGTAGGGAGAGGGGACGGCGTAATTTTGGGGCTAAGTCTAGGCGAGGTACTGGTGTATTCTGGCTCATAATTTGGCTTTGGTTTTCGCTGTTGGTAGTTCACGAGTTGTCATTGCTGGGAAAGCAATATCAAATGCTGATGATTTGTGACTCTGTGCTGTTCGCAATAATACAATTCTAATTTAGTTGATGGTTGAGGGTTGACAGTTAGCCGTTGGTGTTCGGAACATGAAACTTCGACCCTAAAGCTCGGAACTTCAACCCTAAAGCTCGACACTTCAACCCTAAAGCTCGGAACTTCAACCCTAAAGCTCGGAACTTCGACCCTAAAGCTCGGAACTTCGACCCTAAAGCTCGGAACTTCGAACCTAAAGCTCGGAACT